>JAFRWY010000081.1 GCA_017437905.1 Eubacterium sp. | reverse complement strand
ATCCGCGGACTGCGTTAAAAAGGTGCTCGATCACCGCTTCATTTCGGAGATTCAGTTTCACCAGGTCATAGTTTCCTTCCCAGCCCTCATACCAGAAACCGTCGTTATAGTTGGAATTGCCGTCAAAGGAAATATGGAACCAGTCCTTATACGGGGAGTCCCATTTCTTCTCCTGAACATCCTTAAAGGCCCAGAAGCCCCGGCCCACGTGATTGAATACACCGTCCAGGATCACGCGGATCCCAGCTCCGTGCAGTGCATCCACCACCTGCTTAAAATCGGCATTGGTTCCGAGACGATTGTCGATCACGGTATAATCCCGGGTATTGTAACCATGGGTATCCGAACGGAACACCGGTGAGAAATAAACCGCATTGATCCCCAGTTTCGTAAGATGGGGGATCCAGTCCAGAACCTTCAGGACCCGGTGCGCTTCGATGCCGTCATTTTCATAAGGTGCCCCACAGAAACCCAGGGGATAAATCTGATAAAATACGCTTTCTTCGTACCACATAGTCAGTCCTCCATGTCGTTTTTCTCAAGTCACACCTGCGGAACTTGAAGTCATGCCGCTTTGTCAGGATCCTTCATCGTGCTTCGCACTCCTCAGGATGACATGGGCGTGTCATTCTCATCTAAGCCATACGTTCATGTCCACATCTCCGTTGATGCCCGGCACCGATCCGTCCGAGGCATACTGCCAGCCCTCCACATGATAGGGGAACTGGGGAATACTGTAGGCTGCCAGCCAGAATTCATATTTGCCCAGCACGGAAAGGTCCAGTGCCGATACAAACCAGTAGGTATTCGCATAGATCATCGGCGTGTAACCCGCTGCTTCTATAGTTTCGCAGAAACCGCGCACCGCTTCCGTCCGGTCCTCCACCGATATCAGATTCGCACGTCCGTCTTCCGCTCCGACCTGCTCCGTATCGATGATGATCGGCTGGCTGAAGGTGTAGGGCTCCACCATGGAGAGCACCATTTTGGCCTCCTCCACGCCTTCCTCGTAATTCACGGCCTGGGAGAAGAAATAAACTCCCACATCCAGACCTGCCGCCTGTGCATTCTGCATGTTCGTATCGAACCAGGCATCCTTCTTCATGTTGCCTTCTTCGCCGTATCCGCGGAAGCCCGCACGAAGGATCGCCACTTCAACTCCGGAGGCCTTTACCGACGCCCAGTCGATGTCCTCCTGATACTCGGACACATCCACGCCCACACGTCCGGTCTTCTGCCCTTCCTTATAACAGTTCAGATAGGTCTCTCCGTCCGCGGTATAGAAATCATTCTCAAAATCATAATCATCCCGCGCAACACCCGGCTCTACCTTGAAATAGCTGCAGTCCGGATAGGTTCCGAAGAGCACATAGGCCTTGTTCAGATACTGCACATAATTGTCCGTGATCAGCTCCTGCACGTCCTCCGGTGCATCAAATTCGATGGTAGGACGAAGCGCCTCCGCCCGGACCTCCATACCCCGGTACTCCATTTTATCCGAAATATACAGGATCACCATGGCGATCAGCGCCACTACAAGGATCATGCAGACGATGAGAAGTCCCAGCTTGCTTTTCCTGCCGGATTTCTCCGGTTCCCCGGTCCCGGGCACATCCTCCTTCAAAGCACTCTTCTTCGTCCCGGCCGGTTTCTTCTCCCCGTATGCAGCCCCGGCAGTATCCGCGTCACCGTCCGTTCCGGAGATTTCTTCCGGCCCTGCCGGATCTTCCGTATCTTCCGGATCCGCATCCCCTGCCGTCTGCACCGGAGTTTCCTTCCCGGCCTTATGCACCGCATTCTCCTCACCGGCCCCTTGCTCCGCATCCTCCGGAACATCTGCTCCGTCCGCGACCTCCGTCCGGTTCCCTGCTTTCGCACCGCTTTCTTCAGCCGGTGTATCCGCATGCTCCATAGCTTCGTTATTCAGTTTTTGATTCATTTCTTTCTTCATATATTTTGGTATGATATCATACATTGGAAAAAAAGGCAAAACAAAAGACCCATATGGCACCTTCTCCGAGCCACATGAGCCTCTTTTTGTCAATATATTGACTACCCCCACTAAGTAACCAACTATGGTGCATGATAGCATAAATTCATAAAAATGTGAAGTCTTTTTGTGCATTTTCTATACAATTTGTAAAATGTGTCCAAAAGATGAAGATAAAATCACCCACGGCAAACAGATTTCCGTGGGTGATTCTGACAATATGCACAAAGCCGATATTCGGCATCTTACAGATCCGGAGGTTAAACCGAGGATCCGACTAGGATTCGTTCTCTCTTGCAACCAGATTTGTCGCTCCGTAGGTCTCACGAAGCAGCGGTTTCTCGATCTTGCCGGTGGCATTTCTCGGAACGTCTGCGAAAATGATCTTGCGCGGACGCTTGTACCTCGGAAGCTCCAGACAGAAGTTATTGATCTCCTCTTCCGTTGCCTCTTCTCCCGGCTTCAGTTCGATGATGGCCGCTGCGATCTCACCGAGGCGGGAATCCGCCAGACCGATCACAGCTACATCGTTGATCTTCCGGTTCTTCATCAGGTAACTCTCGATCTGTACCGGATAGATGTTCTCACCGCCGCTGATGATGACATCCTTCTTCCGGTCAACCAGCCAGATGAATCCGTCCTCATCCAGCTTCGCCATATCTCCGGTGTAGAGCCATCCGTCCCTGATACTCTCTGCGGTTGCTTCCGGATTCTTATAGTATTCGATCATGACACCGGGGCCCTTAACGATCAGCTCGCCCACCTCTCCCTTCGGAACCGGTACGCCCTCTTCGTCAACGATATTTGTCTCCCAGCCATAGCCCGGAACGCCGATGGCACCCACATGGTCAATATTTTCAACGCCCAGATGTACACAGCCGGGGCCGATGGACTCGGACAGACCGTAGTTGGTATCATACGCATGATTCGGGAAGATTGCCTTCCAGCGGGTGATCAGGGATGCAGGCACGGGCTGCGCACCGATATGCATGAGTCTCCACTGATCCAGTTTGTAATCCTCTTTCTTCAGCCGTCCGCTCTCCAGAGCCACCAGGATATCCTGTGCCCAGGGAACCAGCAGCCATACGATGGTACAGCCCTCATCACTGGCAGTCTGCAGCACATCCTCCGGCTTGGTGCCCTTCAGGAGCACTGCCTTTCCGCCGGATATAAGACTTCCGAACCAATGCATCTTCGCACCCGTATGATAAAGCGGCGGGATGCAGAGGAACACATCATCCTTCGTCTGTCCGTGATGGGCCTGCTCCACTCTCGCGGAGTGCATCAGCGCCTTATGCTCATGCAGGATCGCCTTCGGGAAACCGGTGGTTCCCGACGAGAAATAGATGGCCGCATTGTCGGAATCGATGATCGGGATATCCGGATTGGCGCTGCTGCAATTTGCAACCAGCTCATTGTAATCCTCTGCAAATGTCGGGCAGTTCTCGCCCACATAGAACAGCAGACGGTTCCGGGAGATCTTCTCGGCAATCTCCTCGATACGTCCGATAAATGCCGGTCCGAATACAAGGACATCCACATCCGCCAGCTTCACGCAGTACTCGATCTCCTCCGAATCATAACGGAAGTTAAGGGGCACCGCAATGGCACCGGTCTTCAGGATACCGAAATAGATCGGCAGCCATTCCAGGCAGTTCATGAGAAGAATGCCTACTTTATCATTCTTCTTGATACCGCGGGACAGAAGCAGATGCGCAAACCGGTTTGCCTTCTCGTTGAAGACGGACCAGGTGATCTCTCTTCTGTAGGCAGCCTTCGGGTTCGGCTCTGTCAGTTCATATTCACGCCAGGTAACACGGCGAACCTCCTTGATCTCAGGGTTCACCTCCACCAGGGCCACATCATTTGCATAGATCTTCGCATTTTTCTCTAATAAATCCGTGATTGGCATAATTCACACCCCATATCGTTATAGTCTTTGGTTCCCGGTCAGATATAACCGGTCACACTTTGCTATTTTAACACGTTATCGCGGCAAAGTAAACGGTCAGTTTAAAACGACGCAAAGTAGCAGGAACGGTTCCCGCGGATCAAAAATTCCCTGATCCGTCGAAGCCGTCCCTGCAACAATTCATTATCTTTTATTCTTCACTTTTCATCAGCTGTTTCTTCCTGACGATCAGCCGGTCACAGGCTGCCAGTACTCCCGGAAGGATAAACAGGATCATGACCAGCGCGGAAGCAGTTCCGATGGCCAGGATATGGCAGATCTGTCCGACACCGGGGTCTTCAAATGCAAAGCCCAGCAGCGTGGTGCAGAGGGCCATGACCAGACCGGAGGTAAGAATCGTACGGATGGAGGCCTTGTAGGTGCTCCGCATGGCATCTGCCAGTTCCCTCTCTTTTCGTTTCTCCCGGTAGAAATTGGTAAAGACGATGGCGTAATCGATGGTGGCCCCCATCAGGATACTCTGTACGATCAGCAGTGCCACATAGTACATGGAGGTTCCCGCAACCCGCATTACCACCATGGTTATGTAAACCGACGCCTGAATCAGCCCCACAAGCACCAGCGGGATCATAAAGTTCCGGAAGGTGATGAGCACCACGATGAAAATGGCCACTGCCGTGATAATGGTGATTCGGTTCATCTCACTGTCAAAGGTCTTGGACATCTCGTATGCCATGGGTGTACTTCCGATGATATAATACCTGCCCTGCAGGTTCTCCTTACAGAACTGATCCAGGGACTCCGTGAAACTCATGGCCTCGTCGCTGCCGTCGATGAGATCCGTGGTGACAGCCACCAGGGAGTAATCCGCACCGACCATCTGTCCCTTTCCGCTCTCGATGCCGGATACCGCGGAGTTGAGGATCAGCTTCGACTTTGCATCCAGCAGGGCGTTAATATCCTCCGAAGCGGACACATCCTTGATCAGGTCATCGATGGACAGGGTCCAGGAATCATCATAGTCTGTCTGACTGAAATAAAATGCATAAGCAAGGGAAAGGATATTCTCATTCAGTTCCGGTGCCATGTCCTTCACCATGGCATACATTTCCGGTATGGTAAGCCTGATGGAAGGAAGCAGGGGTGACTTCGCAGCCTGGTCCAGCTTCTCCCGCATCTCGTCATTCATCTGGGACGCCAGCAGCGGATTCTCCTTTGATACAGCCTGGAAGAATGAGATCAGTTCCTTCGGAGTCAGCTTCTCTCCCGAACGATCCGCGTAGTGGGTATAGTAAAACAGTTTGAAGACCGATGCATCCAGGAAATCCACCTGCATCGAACCGAACATGGATTTCACAAAACCCACCATTTCTTCCGCACTCATCTTCTTTCCGAGGGTGGTGCTGTAGGCATTCACGGAACGGACTCCCGATTTTCCCGACAGCGCTTCGGCCATCTCCGGGATCTTTGCCTCATCCGTATTGCTGTAAAGTACTATGATATTATTATCCTTCGGGAAAACCTCAGCCACGCTGTCGCTGAGTGGCAGCACATAGGAAATGCCGGATCCTCCCTTCAGGATCAGTACAACCACAAAGATCGCCACAAAAGCCACCGCGATAAAATACCTGCATTTCACACTGAACTTCGCCAGCGCTCCGGTGGGCACATTCAGCGACTTCTTGGCCGTAGCCCGGATGGGCTTATCAAAAAGCAGCAGCATGGCGGGCAGCACTAGGAAGCAGCCCAGCAGGCTGAGGAACACGCCTTTCGCAAAGACGATGCCCATGTCCGCACCGATCTTGAAGCTCATAAAGCAGAGTGCCAGAAGGCCTACGATCGTGGTGACGGAGCTGCTGCACATGGCCGGGATGGCATTCCGGATGGCCTCCTTCATGGCCGCCACCCGGTCCTCCGTCTTCTTCGCAGCCTGTCGGAACCGGTTGGATAAAATGATGGCATAGTCCATGGACAGCACCAGCTGCATCACTGCCGCGATGGAATTGGTATTCTTGGAGACATCCGGCAGGAATGCATTTGTCCCCATGTTGATCACCACGGCCACGCCCACCGAGAACAGGAAGATAAAGGGCTCCAGCCAGGAGTTACTCATAACGAGCAGCACAAAGAGCAGGATTCCCAATGCACCCATGAGGATTCCCGGTGTCAGTGCATTTTTATTCAGGTCATCATTTTCATGGATCATGGTATAGCCGGAGAAGTCCTTGTCCAGAGTCTTCTCAATATTCGCGAAAGCATCCGACTCATAGGTTTCATCCGACTTCAGGATATACAGGGTATGATTATCCTTGTTGTAGTCCTTACTTTCCGGCTGATAGGTGACGGAAGCCACGCCGGAGATACTTCCGAGGCGGGTTACCATCTCACTCTTCTCCTCGTCCGAAAGGTCATCGAACATGACCCGGATCTGGCTTTGTACATTCTGCGTCGCCGGCATCTGCTCCGCCATGATATCCTTGCCCTGTTTCATCTCCGAATCATCCGGCAGATACAGGGACATATCCGTGTTCACCTTCACCTTCGGCATCAGAAAGACACTTCCCGCTGCCATAAGAAGGAAGATCACCAGCAGCCAGATTCTTTTCTCCACCAAAAGGTTTGAAATCTTATTCATACGTCTCCTTTGAACCGGCAGGAACCGTGGTTCGTGTGCCGTGTTCTACATACATAGTGGAAGTATTATGCCACAAACCCACAGGCCGTATCAAGTTATTTTTCCTGTTCCGGACGAAAAAGAGACGGTTCCCGTCCGACAAAGGAGGCAGTGCATTTTCATGTACACGCGTCCGTCAGACAGAAACCGACCCTTTTTTATCCGTTTATCTCAGTGTGAGAAGGCCCTCACCTCTTCGGTGACCGGTAAAATCCGACCCGTATCCTGCAGGCTGGACTTACACTTACGCTTCCTCACCGTAACCCTGGCGGAAAGCAGCCAGATTGATATCCACGGTTTTCGGAGGTACTTTGGAACGGATCACGTTCTCCCAGTCTTCCTTTGAGTAATTCATATGACGGGCTGCCATACCGAGAACGATGACATTGAAAGTCCGTGTATTTCCCAGCTTCTTTGCCTCATCCATCGCATCAATGGCGTAAACCTTATACTTTTCGGAAAGGTTCTCAATGATATTCTCCGGATAGGAAGCTGCGCCGGTCACAACGGTGATGGGATCGATCCGCTGGTCATTTACGATCAGGACACCACCCTTCTTCAGGAAATGTGCATACCGAAGCGCCTCCAGCCTCTCGAAAGCGATCAGTACATCTGCACAGCCCTCTTCTACGATGGGCTCTGCCACAACTTCGCCTGCTTCGGTTGCGTAACGCACATAGGTAACTACCGAACCGCCGCGCTGTGCCATACCGTGCACCTCGGACAGCTTTACATCATAGCCTGCCTGCTCGGCAAGGCCGCCTAAGATCCGGCTGGTGAGCAGGGTTCCCTGGCCGCCTACCCCCACGATCATGATATTGATTACTGACATGTTCTATTCTCCTCTTTCGTATTGTCATTCTGAACGAACGCAGTGAGTGAAGAAGCTCCCGCCCCACTGACAGGCTCCTTCGTCGTGCCGTGCACTCCTCGGGATGACAGATTATTTCGTATTCGGGATCAGCTCAATGGCTCCAAACGGACAGAGCTGCTGGCACAGGCCGCATCCGTTGCACATGGTGTCATCGATCACTGCACAGCCGGTTGCTTCGTCCTTCTTGATGGCCGGGCAGCCGGGCTTCAGGCACATACCGCACTTCCTGCACTTCTCGGGATCAACCACGCATTTGCCCTTCGGAACGTAGGACTTCAGCAGTGCACAGGGAGACTGGGCGATGATAACGGACAGCTCATCCTTCGCCACCTCTTCCTTAACGACGCGCTCCATCTCCTTCAGATCAAATGCATCCACAACGAATACATTCTTAATGCCCATGGACCGGCAGAGCTTCTCCAGATCGATGGCATAGGTGGTCTCACCGTTCAGCATCTTGCCGGTAGCCGGATGATTCTGGTGTCCGGTCATACCCGTGGTGGAGTTATCCAGGATGATAACGGTACCGGTTGCCTGGTTGTAGACCATGTTCATCAGCGAATTCACGCCGGTATGTAAAAATGTGGAATCACCTATCACGGCAACCCAGTTCTTTGTAAATTCCTTACCCCTGGCCTTCTCGATACCATGAAGCATGGAGATACTTCCGCCCATGCAGAGGGTGGTATCCACCACGTTCAGCGGTGCAACGGCACCCAGAGTATAACATCCGATATCACCGGAAGCATGGAGTCCCAGCTTCTTCAGCACGGAGAAGGTGCTGCGATGGGGACATCCGGGACACAGGATCGGCGGACGGTTCGGAACCACCGCTGCCTCATCGATCTCCACCGGCTGGCCCAGCAGCTTCTCGCGAAGCATATTTGCGCTGTATTCACCCTGAAGAGTGAAGAGTTCCTTACCCTCGCAGGCGATGCCCCAGGAGCGTACCTGCTCCTCGATCACCGGCTCCAGCTCCTCAACAATGATGAGGCGCTCCACCCTGGAAGCAAACTCTTCGATCAGCTTCTTCGGAAGGGGATGAACCAGACCCAGCTTCAGTACGCTGGCATGGGGCAGAACCTCCTTCACATACTGATAGGGGATGCCGCTGGTAATGATACCGATCTTCGTATCATCATAGGTCACCTTATTGATGTCTATGCTGCAGGCATCCTCTGCCATCTGCTTTTCACGCTGCTCTACAAAGATATGCCTCTGCTTTGCATTTCCCGGCATCATGATATTCTTCGGTGCATTTCTTACGTATTCCTTATCCTCCGGAACCACTCTCTCCTCCAGATTCACCACGCCCTGGGAATGTGCCAGACGTGTGGTGGTACGGAGGATCACCGGTGTATCGTACTTCTCGGAGATCTCAAATGCGCGCTTCGTGAAGACGCGGGCCTCCTCGCTGTCGGAGGGCTCGATCACCGGTACGTGAGCCGACCGGCCGATCATCCGGGTATCCTGCTCATTCTGTGAGCTGTAAAGTCCCGGATCGTCTGCAACGATATATACCAGTCCGCCCAGCGCACCGATATAGGCTGCGGTATAGAGCGGGTCGGATGCCACATTCAGGCCGACACATTTCATAGCGCACATGGCGCGGGTTCCGACGATGGAAGCACCCATGGCAACCTCCGCTGCCACCTTCTCGTTCGGGGCCCACTCTGCATATACGCCCTCATACTTTACCAGATTCTCGCTGACCTCGGTACTCGGGGTTCCCGGATACGCGGAGGACACCTTGACGCCTGCTTCCCAGGCACCTCTGGCAATCGCTTCATTTCCAAGCATGATCTTCTTTTCCACTGTTTTGTCTCCCTTTATTTATTCAAGCCGCAGCACCCGGAGGTGTGGGCTTTTCTTCTGTTTTTTTAAGATTCTTCACTTCGTTCAGAATGACATGTTATCCCTTGCTCAGTTCATCGAAGGTGCGGTACTTCTCAAATCCCAGCCGGATATGCACGATCTTCCAGGCCTCCCGGTTTTTGTTGGACCAGTAGGAGAATTTCAGCCCCAGCTTCCAGTCCTTCTTCGGCTTCACGTGCTCCAGCACGGATCGTACGGAGATCACCCCGTAAATGGGGCTCATATATTCAATCTCTCTCCGGGGATCCCGCATGGCAAGGATCCTTCTGCGATACTCCGCTCCCCGGCCGCGGCCCTTCCAGTTGTACATCAGATTCGCACGGGGTGTCGGAATGTCGAAAAGTACGTTACACCCCTGGAAATTCCGGTACAGCAGCTCCAGGAATTCCTTCATTTCCTTCTTCTTCATGTAGGAGAAGACATCCTTGATCACAAAGAGAAGTCCTTTGTCCTTCTCCATGACCAGCTTGTTCACCCAGCTGAAATCATGAACGGAGCGTTCGATCCTCTTCTCCCGTCCGGTGAGGCCGGTGTACATGGTACGTACCGCCATCCGTCCCGGGCTGTCGAGATTATACCACAGGACACGTCCGTTATCCACCCGTTCCAGCATGGTATCCATGCTGCAGCCCACATAGACCACGGTTCCGTCCGGGTATTCCTTCAGGAAAAGCTCCACCGCATCGTCATAGGACCGCTGGACCGCCGCTCCCATCAAGCTGTAAATTGTCTTCGCCTTTCCCTCCCGGACCGCACGCTTCGGATGTCCGGAGACATATTTTACCGCACGCTCATCCCGGAAGATCTCCGGAAACCATTTGGACCACTCCGCATGCTGGCGGACCTCCTCCATGTATTGATGCAGGATCGCGTCCTCGGAATCCAGCAGAAAATCCGACAGGATCCGCATCAGGTGGCTTGTGTCCTTCCTTTTTGCATGCAGATAGAAATCATTCCGGGCTCCCCGGTACTCAAAGAATTTCAGCGGATTTCCGGTGTCCTGCACCTTGGAAGAGAATTCCCTCGTATATTCATGTAAAGGATCCTCCGTTCCCGATGCAACCAGGATATCCCTGCAGATATCATGCAGATCCTCGTAGATCGGTGCCGTGTATTCCGTCCTGCCGGCATAATTCTTTACCCAGTACTGATTCAGGAATTCCTTCTTCAGCCGGAAGGCCTCCTCCCCCATATTCCGTCGCACGGTCTCCTCCAGCTGGGGATCAAAGAATTCCGTATCCATCACCGGTGACAGCAGAACGACCTTGTCCGGATCCGACAGCCCTTCCTTCCAGATCTGCATCATCAGCGATACCGCAAGACCGCCGCCGGTGCCCGCGCCGATCAGGATCAGCGGCCCCGCCTCCCTGTGCTTACAGTAATCCTGATACGCCGGGATCAGGAAATCAAAAACTTCCTCACAGTCATGCTCCGGCGCCACCGGATAGAGAGATACGGTGACTGCCATATTCGTGATGCGGCAAAGCTTTAGTGCAAATTCCCACTGCCTCTTTCGGATGGGATGCACATAGTCGCTGTTATACAGGAAAAATATATTGCCGGCGGCACGTTCCGGGATCAGACGGAATACGGGACAATTCCGTATCTTCTGTTTTTCCACGGCGACCGCACCTGAAACAAAGGCCGGAAGCTCCAAGTCCTCCTGCCGTCTGCTCCGAAGGATCCGTTCCTTCAGTCTGGTGATCTCGCCTGTATCCGCCATGTAATCCGTCCCTGTAATCTACCCTTCTGTCGAAGGCCCTCCGACATGACTGCCGGAGGGCCGCACTCGACCATTCTGTTTTTATCCGGTGCCGGATCCTTTCTCCGCATTACTCCTGGAAGAAATAGCCGACACCCCATTTGGTATGTATAAATTCCGGATCTGCCGGATGACTCTCGATCTTCTCTCTGAGTCGCCGGACATGTACATCCACCGTTCTGGCATCCCCCGGATACCCAGGTCCCCAGATGGTCTTCAGCAGTTCATCTCTGGAATATACCTTGTTCGGATTGGATACCAGAAGCAGCACCAGTTCGAATTCCTTGGCCGTCAGATTCACTTCCTGATTCCGGATGAATACCCGGCGGGAATCGGTCTCGATCCGAAGTCCCTTCTTCTCGATCACACTGCTCTTCTCCTGCTTCGAGGAATCATTTCGAAGATTCCGGCGGAGAATGGCCTTGATCCTGGCCTTTACCTCCAGGATATTGAAGGGCTTGGTGATATAATCGTCCGCACCGTATTCCAGACCGAGGATCTTATCCATATCCTCACCCTTTGCCGTCAGCATGATGATGGGAACATCCGAGAATTCCCGGATCATCTGGCATACCTCAAGACCGCTCAGCTTCGGGAGCATGATATCCAGAAGAATGATGTCGTAGGCCTTTGCGCGGGCCATTTCCACAGCCGCTTCGCCGTCATAGGCCATATCCACTTCCATATCATCCTGCTCCAGACTGAACTTCAGTCCCTTCACAATCAGTTTTTCATCATCAACAACCAGCGCTTTTTTCATGTGATCTCTCCCGTATCCCGGTGTCTTTTCCAGTTATTTCACATATATCCTGTCCTTCAGCTTCTGATAGGTTCCTTCCTTGATTCCCGGAACCTTCATCAGATCCTCCGGTTTTTGAAACTCTCCGTTCTTTTCACGATAAGCGATGATATCCGCCGCCTTGCCCGGTCCGATCCCCGGCAGATCTGCCAGCCGGTCCGCACCGGCATGGTTGATATCCACTCTCCCGTCGCTTTCCTTCCCTTCTTTGGGGCTTTGAGGGCCGGATCCTTCCGAACCCGCCGGTTCAATGCCTTCCTCTGCCTCACGGACCGTGGGAATGTAGACCTGCTCCCCGTCGGAAAGCTGCCGTGCGAGATTTACCGCATACTCTGCCGCATCCTCTTTGCAGCCGCCGGCCAGGGCAACCGCATCCGCCACCCGGCTTCCCTCCGGCAGATGATAGACGCCTGCCACGCGGACCGCGCCGCATACATGGACGACTATGGTTGCTTCCGCCGTCTTCGTCCCGGTATCCTGCGGCTGTTCCGTTACTGTCACGGACCGCCCCGGATCCGAAGTGTCCGTATCCCGGCCGGGCAGTTCCGAAGCCGTCACGGCAGCCGTGTCCTCCGTCCCGTATGTCCGGATCTCCACGCTGTCCCCGCCGCATCCCGGCAGACTACACAAGAACAGCACCATTACCGCTGCCGTCCCGAATTTCCATCTTTGATTCTTCATGTGGTGTCTTCATTCGTTTCCGGAAGACACTCTGTATAAAACATGTAACAATATTGTAACGAATCTTTCAGGAACTTTCAACAGAAAAATGCACCGCTCACGGTGCATTTTCCCAAATCCGGGGGATTTATTCCGGTTTTACCGCCTCGGCTCTTTCCGCTGCTTCCATCCCTTTTTCACCCTGCTCCCTCTCTCTTTCGTCCGTCTTCCGGTTTCTGAAGATCACGAGTTTACTGAACAGGTAATTGCTGATCACCAGAACGAACTGGACCATCAGCTTCACGATCCGGTCATTCCACTCCAATACCGTAACAAAGAGCCAGGTAAGCCCCATTTCCAGTCCCAGGGTGGCAAGACGTGCGGCATAGAACTGCACCATCTCCCAGACCACGTTGTTCTTGCTCCGGAACACCACATTCCGGTTCAGGATATAGGCCACGGTCACCGCTGCGATCCAGGCGATCACATTTGCCGCCTGCAGCTCCCAGCCGTTTTCCGGATCCAGAACCGTGGAGGTCAGCAGCAGGTACATGCCCAGATTCACCACCGTGGTGATCCCGCCGACGATCACGTACCGGATCAGTTCCTGGTATTTCAGGATAAGTTGTATTATCTTCTGCATCATTTAAAACAGTGCCTCTTTCAGGATTGCGGTTCCGATACCCTTCTCGGTGAAGAACTCCAGAAGCAGGCAATGCTCCAGACGACCGTCCAGGATATGTACACGGGATACACCCATTTTCATGGCTTCGATGCAGTTCTGCAGCTTCGGCAGCATACCTCCGCCGACTACACCGGTATTGATCAGTTCCTCTGCCTCGTGGATGTCCATCTCGGAGATCAGGGTCTTCTTGTCCATGGGATCCGTGAAGACGCCCTCGATATCCGTAAGGAACGCCAGCTTCTCCGCATGGATCGAAGTGGCTACCGCGCATGCACAGTCATCCGCGTTGATATTATATCCGTGATGATCCTCGATCCCCACACCGATGGGTGCGATAACCGGAATGAAATCATTGTCGATCAGTGTATCCAGCAGGGCGGAGTCTGTCTTTACCACCTCACCCACATATCCGATATCCTTATCGCCTGCCAGCTTCTTCTTTACCTGAAGCAGATCCGCATCCTTACCGCTGATACCGATGGCACGAAGGCCCACCTCGGACATCAGTGTAACAAGGCTCTTATTTACCTTGGAGAGTACCATTTCCGCCACTTCCAGGGTCTGTTCGTCAGTCACACGCAGTCCGTTCACGAACTGGGACTCGATGCCGAGCTTTGTGAGATACTTGCTGATCTCCTTTCCGCCGCCGTGAACGATGATAGGCTTCATGCCCACCAGCTTCAGCAGCGCCACATCCTGAATGACATGGAACTTCAGGTTCTCGTCCAGCATGGCGCTTCCGCCGTACTTTACAACGATCTTCGTCCCGTTGAAACGCTTGATATACGGCAGGGCCTCGATCAGTGTCTGGGCCTTTGCGATCACGGTCTCCATTTGATCATTATTCTTCATGAACATTTCCTCTCTCTTTCCGTAAACATGACGGGATTCTTCGCTTTGCCGGTGATTACTGTCCCGGTCCGGCTCCGGTCAGAATGAATCCTTCCCGCATCTTACGAGCGATAGTCTGCGTTGATCTTTACATAGTCATAGGTAAGGTCACAGCCCCAGGCGGTGGCTTCCACCTCTCCCTGGTGAAGCTCCACCTCTGCGGTGATCTCCTCCGGTTCCAGGATCTTTAAGGCTTCTTCTTCGGAAAATGCGGGCATGGCCCCGCCGACTACCAGTTTGATGGAACCGGCCTTACTAACCATGGTTACATCCACCAGGGACGGATCGTACTCTGCTCCGGAATAACCCATGGCACAGAGAAGACGTCCCATATTCGCATCCTGTCCGAAGATCGCCGCCTTGGTCAGATTCGATGTGATGATCGACTTGGCCAGGGTTCTTGCGGTCTCGCGGTCCGGTGCTCCCGTCACATGTGCGGTAAAGAGTCTTGTGGCACCCTCTCCGTCCTGTGCCGTCTGCTTTGCAAGATAGGTGCAGACCTCCGTGAGAGCTGCCACGAAGCTGTCCAGCGCCTCGCCCTCTGCTTCGATCTTCTTCGCTCCCGCCTTGCCGTTGGCAAGTACAAGGACCGTATCATTTGTGGAGGTATCTCCGTCCACGGAAACCATGTTATAGGTCTCATCTACCACGCCCCGAAGCTTCTCCTGCAGCAATGCCTTGTCGATGGCAGCGTCCGTTGCGATAAAACAGAGCATGGTGCCCATGTTGGGGTGGATCATACCGGAGCCCTTGCTCATACCGGCCATGGTGCAGGTCACACCGTCCACTTCAAATTCAACAGCGATCTCCTTCTTGTGCGTATCCGTCGTAAGGATCGCTTCCGCCGCATCCAGTGCCGCCTCGCGGCTGTCGGAAAGCACCGGAGCCAGCTTCGCAACACCTCCCAGGATCACATCCATTGGAAGCTGGAAGCCGATCACGCCGGTGGATGCCACCAGAACCTGCTCCTTCGGAAGTCCCAATACCTTACCGGCTTCCTCTGCAGTGCGTTCGGAATTCTTCAGACCCTCCGCGCCGGTTGCCGCATTAGCGATACCGGTATTCACTACAACGGCCTGTGCCGTCTCCTGCTCCGCAACGATCTTCCGGTCCCACTGAACCGGCGCCGCGGTTACCTTATTCCTTGTAAATGTGCCTGCCACGGTTGCCGGCACCTCGGAATAGATCATAGCCATATCTTTATTTGTCTTTCCGGCCTTGATGCCTGCCCTGAGGCCGGCTGCCAGAAAGCCCTTCGGAGCGGTGATACCGCCGTCGATCCTTTTTACCATTTTGTAATCTCCTGTTTCCCTGTCATTCAGAGGAGTAAAGCGATGAAGAATCCCCTGACTTCGGTTCGTTTTTTCAAAATATATTACGGGAAGACCGGCGGGAACAGCAGTCCCTCTGTCTCTTCAAATCCGAACATCAGGTTCATATTCTGAACTGCCTGACCGGCAGCACCCTTTACCATATTATCCAGTGCACCCATAACGATGATCCGGTTGGTCCGCGGATCCACGACGAATCCGATATCCAGGAAGTTGCTTCCTTCTACCCAGCGGGTCTCCGGCGTACCGCCCTCACCAAGAAGACGGATGAAAGGCTCTTTACCGTAATAATTCTGATAGATCTCCGTCACCTTCGCGGCATCCACACCGTCAGCAAGCTTTGCGTAGCAGGTGGCCAGAATGCCCCGGTTCATGGGAACCAGATGGGGTGTAAAGTTGATCAGGATCGGAGATCCTCCCGGCTGTGCCAGAGCTTCTGCATCTCCTGCATGGAAAGCGTAGCCCAGCTGCTCTTCGATCTCCGGTGTATGACGGTGACTTGCAACACCGTATGCCTTGATGCTCTCATTTACCTCGCAGAACAGGTTCTGCACCTTCGCTCCGCGGCCGGCACCGGAGGTTCCGGACTTTGCATCCACGATGATGGTGTCCACATCGATGGCATGCTCCTTCACCAGCGGATACAGGGACTCGATGGAGCAGGTGGTAAAGCATCCCGGATTTGCAAGCAGTCTTGCCTTTTTGATATCCTCCCGGTTTACCTCGCAGAGACCGTAGACAGCCTCCGGAAGAAACTCCGGGCTCTTATGCTCGATCTTATACCATTTCTCATAAACCGATACGTCCTTCAGACGGAAATCCGCCGAAAGGTCGATCACCTTTGCCTTGGAAAGGATATCCTCCGTCAGCACCCCTGCCAGATAACCCTGGGGAGTCGCGGTAAAGATCACATCGGCCTCTTCTGCCAGTTTTGCGATATCATCATCGCGGCAGTCATCATCTGCAAATGCTCTCATATTTCCATACACGGAACTGTAAGGTGTATTCACATAGCTTCGTGAGCCGTACCAGATCACCTCCGCATACGGATGGGTATAAAGCAGCCGTGCCAGTTCCTGTCCGGCATACCCGGTGGCACCGATGATCCCGACCTTGATCTTCCTGTTCTCCATGACGAATTCCTTCCTGACAGAATGATACGGGATTTCTCCCGTTAATTGTTACGCTACACCTGCACTTTCCACTTGGTCTTGTCCGTAACTTTTGACTCTGTCATCATATTTATATATAAAGTGCAATACATGGATTATATATCGCTCTATCTGAAATGGCAAGCAGTTTTTTATTTTTATGTAACATTTTTGCATTTTATGCATTGTAACCCGCATATTATGCATATTGTTGTATTTTTATGCATTTTTATAACAAAAAAACTCCTTGCGTATTCTTTCGATTTATTATAATATGTATGTGTTGTTGTTCCGGGGGCTGAAAAAACCACCTCCGGCAACACAGAATCTTTTATCAGGAGGCCAAAGTTATGGCAAAAGAAAAGGTAGTGCTTGCCTACTCCGGCGGGCTGGATACAACCGCGATCATTCCGTGGCTCAAGGAGAATTATGATTATGAAGTCATCTGCGCCTGCGTGGATGTTGGACAGGAGTCCGAGCTGGACGGTCTGGAGGAAAGAGCAAAGTACTCCGGCGCCGAGAAGCTTTATATCCTGGATGTTGTTGATGAGTTCTGTGATGAGTACATCGTTCCGACCGTAAAGGCGGATGCGGTTTATGAGAACAAGTACCTTCTCGGTACCTCCTTCGCTCGTCCGCTGATCGCAAAGAAGCTGGTTGAGGTTGCCCGCAAGGAAGGCGCTGTAGCCATCTGCCACGGTGCTACCGGTAAGGGAAATGATCAGCTGCGTTTCGAGCTGTCCATCAAGGCACTGGCTCCGGACATCAAGATCATCGCATGCTGGAGAGATCCCAAGTGGACCTTCGATTCCCGCGAGGCAGAGATCGCATACTGCCAGAGCAAGGGCATCGATCTTCCCTTCGACGCAAAGCACAGCTACAGCCGCGACCGCAACATCTGGCACATCAGCCATGAGGGTCTTGAGCTGGAGTCTCCGGCAAATGAGCCGAACTATAAGGACCTTCTGGTTCTGGGCGTTTCTCCCCAGGATGCACCGGAGGAAGGCGAGTATGTGGAGATGACCTTCGAAGCAGGTGTTCCGAAGTCCGTGAACGGCAAGGAAATGAAGGTATCCGACATCATCCGCGAGCTGAATCGCCTGGGCGGAAAGCACGGTGTGGGCATCATCGATATCGTGGAGAACCGTGTTGTGGGCATGAAGTCCCGCGGTGTATATGAGACTCCCGGCGGAACCATCCTCATGGAAGCACATAAGCAGTTGGAGGAGCTGGTACTGGATCGTGACACACTGGATTTCAAGCGTCACATCGGCGTTAAGTTCGCAGATCTGGTATATGAAGGAAAATGGTTCTGCCCGCTGCGTGAATCCCTGCAGGCATTTGTAGAGAAGACCGACGAGCGCGTAACCGGTACCGTAAAGTTCCAGCTGTATAAGGGTAACATCATCAAGGCCGGAACCACTTCTCCGTACACACTCTACTCCGAGTCCATCGCAAGCTTCACCACCGGTGATCTGTATGACCATAAGGATGCAACCGGCTTCATCAACCTCTTCGGACTTCCGATGAAGGTTCGTGCCATGCTGGACCAGGAGCGCGAAGGAAAGTAAATCGCACTCTCACATAAAAAGACCGGGTTATTCGGCATATAAATGCCGGATAACCCGGTCTTTCATATCTGCTCTTTCAGCCAAAACCGACCTGGGTCCCGCGCCGGATCCCACCGGATCGTTCAGGAGGTACTTTTGGAGGTTTGTTCTTCCCCTGTCATTTCCCCTGTTTCCTGCTTCCGCTCTCTCAGGAGTTTTCCGAAAAGCTTCTCCTGCACTTTGTCCCAGATGTAGAGGATCGGGATACAAGAGGCCACCGCCAGCACCCAGCAAAGAATCGACTTCAGCACGATCTCCGCCGTAAGAGGAATTCCCTTGGTTTCCAGATACCAGTACGGCCCCGGCTTAATATAGTTTTTAAACAGATCACAGTAAACCACTCCGAGAATGCAATGCATAAGAAGGATCCCGAGCGTATGCCTTCCGATCCAGCTGATCCCCCCGGCCAGCAGTTTTACCTTCCCCACCGCACGGGCAAAGAAGAAAAAGGCCGGTAAAGCGATCAGCACCTGAAGGATCACCGTGAAGACATCCAGCGCTCCCCGGTTACCGAATTTGCTGAGGTAATAGCTTTCATCCCCGTTGAAAAGAAACAGGCCGAAATGTGCCGCAAAACAAACGATCGTAATGAAAAATGCAGGAAGCGGCGGAACGTTCATCAGCCGTTCCAGGATTCTCCGGTTCCGAAACATCGCACCGATCAGCATGAAGATCAGATAAACCGGTATGACCGTAAGTCCCCAGGGTGCAGGGCGAAGATAAACGTACATGGGAATCTGAATAGCAAAAAGGAAGAGCACCAGTGCGACCCAGGGCATCTGTCCCTTTCCTCTTCCGATGGTCAGGCTTCTTAAGGGATGGAAGAACAGTTCCGTCCAACCCATACTCCAGATAAACCAGACCGGTGACAGGTTGAAGAACAGGATACCGCCATCTCCCCAGGTTCCAGAGATCTGATTGGAGATCTCAGGCCGAAGGAAGGTGACCACCGCATCATGCAGAACGTCCCTTACCGTATAATCATGCACGAGAATACAGTACAAACCGCCGAAGAACAAAAGAAATATCTCCGTCAGGATCACCGGGAGCATCAGCCCCAGTACTCTGGAACGGTAGATGTCCCGTATTCTTACATTCGGTCTGCAGGTATATCCGGACAACAGAAAAAAAATTCCGATCAATGCCCAGCCCAGGGACCGGATCATTTTATCCGGAATACCGTCCATGGAACGGTACACGATATGGTAGACCGCAATCAGCATGATTCCGATCCCCTTTACGATATCAATTTCCACTATTCTCTTTTGTTTTGTGACAGCATGTACCATTTTCCAATCCTGCTCTCCGGTCAGTTATCTCCGGATGGTTCGGAACAACCGTAATAATCAAATCCCAACATGGTGATATCATCAAACTGAGGAGCATCTCCGACGAAGGAATCAATGTCTTTTTTCAGATTCGGCAGCAGTTCCTGAAGGGAATCCTTTTCATGGGAATTCAGCGATGCCAGCATACGCTCCTCGCCGAACAGTTCATCCTCCGTACTGGTAGCCTCCGGTACGCCGTCCGTATAGACGAAGATCCTGTCTCCGGGATACAGCTGGAACTCATGCTCCTTAAATGGAATGCCTCCCATGATCCCGACTGCCGGAGAATGCCTGTAGATCACGGATTCATACGCGCCTCCCGCGTGCCGGATCACCGGATGCTCATGGCCTGCATTCGCCGCAACACCCTTTCCGGTCTTCAGATCGATGATGGCGATCCATACCGTAACGAAGTAACCCAGTTCATTTCCTTCACATAACTGGTTGTTCACTGCAGCCAGAACCTCTCCTGCAGATTTGCCCTGACTGGCCTGGTTCTGGATCCGGGTCTTGGAATTCACCATGAAAAGTGCCGCAGGGACACTCTTCCCGGACACATCCGCCACTACCAGACAGATATGATCCTCATCCACAAGGAAGAAATCGTAGAAGTCTCCTCCCACTTCCTTTGCAGGATTCATGGTCGCATAAAGATCAAATTCCTTCCGTTCCGGAAATGCAGGAAATGCAGAAGGAAGCATGTCTGCCTGAATCTTGGTGGCAACCCCCAGCTCTGCTGCGATCCTCTCCTTCTCCGCCGTAATATCCTGGATCTCATCCACGTACTGATCGATCGATACGATCATTTCCGAGATATCCGACGAGAGAGCCCCCAGTTCATTTCTGATATGGATCTGCTTCAGGTCCTCCAATACGTGGGCGCTATCCTTCTTCTCCCGGTAGTGCCATACATTTTTCTGGATCCGGCCGATGGGACGTACGGCATAGAAGAAGATCAGGATATACAGTGCGACGGCAAGTGCGGCCTGCAGTATGATAAAGAGAAGCATACCGTTGATTACCTGATGCTCAACCTCACTGATCACACCGGAGATGTCATAGGTGACCCCCACGATAATATGCTGACCGTCCTTGAGATCCTCCACATAACCAAAGGTGTCCACATAATCACCGGCCTTGGCAAGAACCCTTCCTCCGGAAGCAGCGGTCATCATACCTTCTTTCTGTTCCGGTGTACTGTCAGCCTCGACTCCGATCACATAGGCCTGATTATAGTTTTTCCCTCGTTCCTGTTCCTTTGAAGCACCGCTCAACAGGAATGTCCCGTGGGTATAATCCTCATTCATGATAATGATACTGAGATAACTGGGGTTATAGATCTCCTTCATCATATTCATAAGGACGATCATCTGATTGTAGACCACTTCTGCATACAGTTTCCTGTCTTCCTCCGGCATGGCCTCCAGTTCCTCTGTAGTAACATAATCGATCAC
The DNA here is from genome assembly GCA_017437905.1 of Eubacterium sp. Classification (GTDB taxonomy): domain Bacteria; phylum Bacillota; class Clostridia; order Lachnospirales; family Lachnospiraceae; genus Eubacterium_Q. The sequence goes on along the minus strand of JAFRWY010000081.1, from coordinate 79,644 downwards.
CAGTCCCGGATGCTTTTCACTGAAGAGTTTTGCTTTTTCGATGGTTTTATCCGTGAACTCATATTCCACATCCAGGGCCTCCCCCTGTTCCAGCCAGTAGGTAAGAAGCCATTTGTAGGCAGGATATCCCTTCACCGTTTTCAAAATATCATTCGTAAGGTCCTCTGCCAGATTCACCTTCTCATCCTGGACTCTCTTATCTACATTGTGTTTCAACACAATAAAAGAAAGCAGCGCAGTCAGAATGGCTGCAAGCATGGAAAAGATCAGCACCTGTCCCGCCAGACTGAATCTTGTTTTGCTTTTTTCTGTTTTCTGTTTTTTTTCCTTTTTATTCATAATCCGGCCTTTGCTTCAAACCATATGAATCTCATGGCTGTATTTTGCCGAAATGCATATACCACCTTTCCGACACTTCTATTTTATCAGATTTATTCCTATTCACCAAACAGTTTTTTAATAAACGGTTTATGAATCTTTTCATCATTCGGTAGAACCACGGTAGTTTCCGACGGATACTTCTCATTTGCCGCAATCAGGGAATAGCGGATCAGTTCCGCAAGGCCCCTGGCATGGTCTTTGTCCTCCGTATAAAGCAGTTCCACGATAAGGGTCTGATCTTTTTCGCTGAAATGTGTGAGAAACATACCGGTCACATGCCCGTCCACCATGGTATAGGAGGATACATCCATATCAAAGTATTCTACCGGCGTATCGTACAGGCTTCTCAGGAATCCGGTATGTCCGTTTTCTTCGCAGAGTTCGACCCCTTCCTTAAACTGCGAAAAGGTAAGATCTCCTATGACTCCCACCTTTATCGTTTTCTTCCCCGCGAGGATCATTTTCACAAAGTTCTGAAGGGCTGTCTGTTTTGAGAGTTCCCGAAGTTCTGCCTTTCGCACATCCCAGGGTTTATGGATCACCGCAAAGTCCGGTTCCTCATTTTCCGTATCCCCGGGTTCTTCATCCTCTATCCTCATCTCCAGAAGCCGGTCCAGCATGTCATCATCATCGTAGAAAACCGGTTCCTGATATTCCGTATACTTTTCATAGTCCGAGAGCCTCGCCGTCATCCGTCCGTCTTCCGTCTCGGAAAAGCCATGGCTCCGGAAGAACACCCGGTCATTCCTGCAAAGGGATTTATATCCGTAAAGCTTCGGAAATGTGACGGACAGAAGTTCCAGTCCCTTATCCCTTGCCACCAGAAACGCCTCGGATAAGAGCCGTTCCGCGTAGCTCTTCCGACGGGATTCCGGATCCACAAAAAGCCAGCGAAGTGACAGTTCCTTCTTCTCCGTGTTTCCGAGAAGGAGTCCCGCAGGGACATCCTTCTCTTCCTCCTGTCTGACCGCTCCCAGCATGACATCTGCGGAAAAGTCTTTCTGTTTACGAATATCCAGAGGATCGAGGCCTTCAAAAGCCGTCATTAGTTTTTGATTTAAATTCAGTATCTTCATATGCATTCATCCCCATACACCTTCTCCGTGAGGTTAGTCCTTCGAAATACCCAGTTCCTTCAGTTCGGCATTCTGTCTTTTCAGTTTGAAATTCATACTGATGGATCGGAAGAAACCCATTCTCCATACCAGTTTCTTCAGCTTATCGTCCAGAACATCGGACATGACATCCAGGAAATCAACCTTTTTCTTATCTGCTGCCTGCTGGCTGATCTTCCACCGCTTGTCGATCCTTGCATGCATCACCTCATGATAACGCCGTTTCAGAAGCTGTTTTGCCTGATCGAGAGCTTCCTTTTCCTCGGCATTCGGCTGTTTTTTCTTTTTCAGCAGTTTTTCTTTTTCCTCATCCGGACGAAGATAGAATTTCTTCTCTTTCCTGTAAAACTCTCCATAGGCGTTCCGATAGGCTTCCAGATATCCGTCATAGGCAGTGAAGAACTCCTCTTTACCCTCAGGATAGGTGGTAAAATACTTTTCGATCTCCGGCCGCATCTGATCTGTGTTCTCGGGCTCCGACCAGTTGTTGAATCTCTGCATGAAGTCCTTATTCCCTTCGGCCATTTCCGCATGCGCCGGGGCATAGGCGTCGATAAACTTACGGCAGGCTGCCTCAAATTGTTCCTTCTCTTCCTTTGTGGGCTCCCATTTTCCTTCATTTCTTTCGGAAACGGTGCTTCGGAGCTCCGAGACCTCACTAAAGGATTCCGCAACGGCCTGCATGCGGTCACATTTTTCCCGGATCTCTTTCTTGATCTCTGCCACCCAGTCATCGGTGATCTCATTCGGGATGACCTTCGAAAGGATCCGTGCCCTGAGGTCACTGTCTACGATCTTGCTTACCGATCCGAAGGCGGTATCAAAACCGGAGGTCATGGTCTGCCCGGCCATATCTGCGATTTCCGCCGGAAGGTTTCTTCTTGCTTCCACCAGATTGTCAAAGTCATGAAGGATGCTCTCCTTCTTTCCTGCCTGTTTGCTCAGGGAATCCACAAAGTCTCCCTTAAATCCGTCATATTGTGTGATCAGAAGGTTCGTCAGTTCGTCCTTATCCATCGTATAGCGGATGGCCTCATGACCGTAGGCATGTTCCAGCTGGCCCATGTATCCCGGGAAATCGCCCATCTTCCGGTAATTCTCCCGGGGCTTCCGCATGAAATCCGCCGCCAGATTAAAGGAATTGGACTCCGAATCGATCTCCGTAAACTCCTTCAGCGTTTCCTCCGTCTCCCCAATCTGATTATTCATATTCGCAAGAGCATTCTGCAGACGCATCTGTCCCTGGGAGAAATTATAAACTGCTGACGGTACTTCAAGTCCCAGCTCCTGTGCCTTAAGAAGCGCCACCATGATCCTGGCTCCCGCAGACCTCTGGTCACCCAGCTTAAAGATGGCCTTGATCTCCTTCCCGAGAGCATCCCGTTTCTGCTGATACAGACTCTCGAACTCCGGCTTCAGAAGCGAGTGCAGACCACTGCGGAACAGTTCCATATCTCCCACGGAGGCTGCTGCCATCATACGGGTTACATGCCCCTGCTGTTCCTTCGTCAGCTTCGTGCAGTTACCGAAATCGATCACCGTCAGTTTTTCATCACTGATCATGATATTTCCGTCATGGGGATCTCCATGATAGAAGCCTTCCTCGAAGAGACCTTCCTCGGTCCATTTTCTGGCGTATACATCCAGATATTTCTTTTTCATCTTTAATTCAGCCAGAAGCGCAGTCAGCTGTTCCGCGATAACCTCGGGCTGGAGCTTTGCGTACTCCTCCGAATTCTCCGGAATGTTCTGATGCTCGGCAAGGATCGTCATATTGTTATAATATGCTACTCCTTTACCCTTCTTCAGCTTATCTTCGACGTAGTTTCTGGTTTCCTCGTCCATGCCGTCCACCAGCTTAACCTTATAGAGATCCTTCAGCCGTGTCGTCTCAGCCTTGATACGTTCCAGCAGACTGTCAACCGTCTCTCCCGGAGCCTTTTCCAGAACCATGGAATTCGTGGTGGGGGCGATCAGGGTATTCAGTTTCATGGAAGCAACCGTATCATCATTTTTCTTCACTGTCTTGTCATAGATCTTTCCCAGCTCCACATTCCGGGCCTCTATGGTAAGATCCAGCTCCTCCTGGATCCGCTCCAGCTGACCCTCGTAGGTTGCCTGCATACCACCCTTTTCATTCTTCTTTATCTCGGGAAGCAGCTCCCTTCCTTCCTCTGCTCTTTTCTCATTCTCCTTCTGTCTGGCTTCGATATCCGTCTTTCTCGCACATTGGATCATCAGCTGCTTCTCACGCATCATCCGGTTGGTCACATCCGGCTTCAGAAGCTTGATGGCAACATCTTCTTCCGCTCCGTCCGCACGGGTAAGCCTGCACAGGAAGGTCTGTCCTACGGAAGCGGCTCCAAGGGGCTTTACCACCACGATCTTCTTCACCTGTCCGTGAGAACGCTGAACCATATTATAGAGCTGTGCCTCCACAATCTCTTCGGGAATCGGGGAGAGCTTGCTCTTCATATCCTTTACCGCATCCTGCAGCTCTGCAGGAAGTCCCTGCAGCGGAAGTCCCTGCATCATCTTCTGGAACAGGGGACCCGCGCCCTTCAGAAGGCCGCCGATATAATTGCCCATGCTGCGGGCCTTCACCTTTTCGTTATAGGCCTGACGAGCTTTCTTCTCGTCTTCTTCTATATCCTTCTCATTTTCATCCTTCAGCTTTCCGACGGGCTTCGCATTCCGGATCATGGAAGCAAGCATGGAACGCTGATCGATGGTATCAACTCCCTTAAAATATTCGTCAAACACAGTCTTCGTGAAAAGACCCTGTCCGGATTCTCCGGAGGTCAGGGAGTCCTTCACCATATTGGCAAGCCGCTTATTTCCTTCCTCGTAAAGCTCCTTCTTTTTCTCCAGCTTCTCTTCTTTGGTCAGCCCCGGTTCATTCGGATCCGGAAGCGGAGCCTCCTGCTTCTTCTCCCCTTCCTTAAAGAGTTCCCCGGAATACATGGATACGGATCTCTGGATCATTTCCGATGTGGCCGATACGCCCTGATCGATGCTCTTTTCCGCATCCGCAAGCGCAGTAAGCTCGTCCCCCTCCAGGGACAGTATGAGATCCTTCATTCCGTCCAGCTTTACGGTCACGTTGCCGTCATCATCTCTGATCTCAAGACCCTCTACCAGCTTATCCGCATGCATAAGATGTCCCGTGGCTGCAGTAGATACCAGGAACTTCATGGAATTATACTTGATCGCACCGAAGAAGCTGTCCGGCGCAGGTCCCAGCATCTCGAGTATCTTCTCATCCACCTTTGTTTTGATCTTCAGTGCCGTATCCGTAAGAGCCTGTGTCACGGTTTTACGGAAAGCTTCCGCCTCCTTCGGCTGCATCATAAAGAGCGGCATCTTATCCAGCATGCCGTTTACAAGCTTCAGATTCATATCTCCGGTGGCAAACATGTCCGCTATGATGTAGGACAGGGCCTCCGCGTTCTTGGCAAGAGCCAGCTGCATACGCTTTCCCGGATCCTGTCGCTTCTCGTCAGCCGTCCAGGTATCATAGGAGAAAAGAATATCGCCCAGTAGATTTACGATCTTCTGCTCCTTTTCATCCCATTCGGGTGCCTGATCCTCCTGCTCCTTCGCCTTTTCCTCCGGCTTCTTTTCGTCCTTTTTCCCTCCCTCTTTCTTCTTTACCTCAACCTTCTCCTGTACCTTCTCACGGTTCTTCTCTTCCTGCGTTTTCCTGAGGAGTTCCCGCGACTCCATGGCGTTGATCAGAGCGCCGTGGTTCTTGGAAAAGACAAGATCGTTCTCCGAAAGTACCCAGTCATCGCCGGGCACGGAATCCACAAGGTAGATCTTTTTGCCTGCAAAAAGGGAGCGGATCATGTAGGCCAGTTCCGTTGTGGGGAAGTTTGTAAAATCCGTAACGGAATACCTGGTTCTTTTTACCAGATAGTCGGTAAGGATCTGACGCTTCTCCGTTCCGTTTTTCGCTTCATTGATATCCCGGATCACATCCCGGATCACCTCATCCGCCTGCTTTTTCCCATAAAGTTCTTCATTCCGGATCAGATCCTGAGACAGCATATCCGCGATGATGCCGGTATGCCGGTCCAGTGGCAGCTCCATGTTGCCTGACCGGATCGTCAGCTGTCCGAAGGCATTCTGCTGTACACTGAGGAGAGTTTTGCCGATCAGGAATACCTTTGCGGCAACCTTGCCTTCCCGGAAATCGGAAAGAGAGCTCCTGACATTGGCAAAGAACAGGATCAGTTCATGGCCGAAGTTCCGCTCCTTCTCTTTCTTACTCTTCGAAAGGCGATTGATGAGATCCGAAGGCATTTCCTTTCCGGAGAATACCCGGTACAGCATGGAAGCTTCGAAGCCTGCATCCTTTAGCGCATCTTCATCCGGGAGTTCCCTCCTTGCTTCCACACCTTCCGGGATATTATTGCCGTTTGTCAGCCCGTAGACCTTCACCTGCACCATAAGCGCACGGGGCTGGTTTACTTCCCCGTTCAGATATCCGGATCTCATCAGCTCCTTTGCCGTAAGGAAGGCTTCCTCCTCCTTATGCAGACGTGTCATATTCTGCCTCACCAGAGACAGGCGTTCTTTTCCCGTGGCATAGGAAGGATCCTTATCCAGCATATATTCCTTACAAGCCAGGATGGCGGACTCATACAACCCAATGATCCGTTCTATATCCTCCAGCGTGACGGGAGTGCCGAGCTTATCCTCATTGATTACGGTTTCAATCGCCACCAGCGACTTCTTCACCTTCTTCATCTGTTTGGAATCCCCGGTGGTTTTCTCTTCGAGAACAAGCAGTGAGGACATATTCCGCCCCCTCACCACTTCCAGATTAAACCGGTCTTCGGCGTTCAGATTACCTGTCATAAGCTCGTCGATCTCCTGCATATCCTTTTGGATCGCGGACTTATCATAGAGATTCCTGTTCTTCTGCTTCAGAGTTCCTGCGCGGTGATCCGAAGTGATACGAACCTGCTTATTCAGCTGCCTGTTCTTCATCTGATCAAACAATTCATCGTCTTTATCCGACATATCATACCTCTTTCTCTTTCATTCACAATGACCAACTTCCGTGGGTTACAGCAAATCATTTTAATAAACACACGGAACTAAACTTCAAAATAACGCTTGCTTTCCTTATAAAAACAACATAGAATAATTATGTGACATTAAAGTAGACAGCACCATGTTACATTTTTATGAGGAGGAACCCATATCATGAAAAGAAACGAAGACATCCCTATCCCGCTGCTTGCATTTACATTTTTCTATTCTGTAGCTATTTATTTATTACTGATCGGATTCGTTTTCTGGCACTGGCACAAAAATGATCCCGATACGACCGCAAAAACAGAATGAGCCTTATACAGGAGCAGAATGACATAGAATCTGCTCCTGTTATTTTTATACCGTTACCCGAGGATCGTCTTGTTGTCGATATCCCCCATGGTTTCCGGATTGATCCCGTTCAGGAAGCAGAGTTCTCGGAAGATCTTCTTCATTTCCTCTCTCACCTCCTGATCATTTGTATTTATATTAGCCCTGACATCCATTTTCCGGCGATATGCGGTAAGAAATGTGCTTTGGGCAAGCATTGCGATAACAAATGTATTGAAGGAAAACTGATCCCTTATCACTTCTTTCGTGGACAGATCCCTTATTTTCTCAAGCTTGTCCCTGTTGCTGAAGGCTGAATGGAATGATTTTTTATCCTCATTGGAAAAATGCTTATTGAGCAGGCTTGCTATATCAGGTTCTCCGGCAATAGCAATCCCCTCCTTATATTTGGAACCGGCAACGATCATATTCTCACCGTCCAGGATGCTTTCCCCCCGCTTTTTCTCTTCCTTGCCGCACTTTTCATAGAAGCTTTCCAGGAGCTGCTTTCTTTCTTCCAGACTCACATTTGAGCCAAGATAAACAGTCAGATCATCCGCTGCAAAGCCCCTGTTCTCATCTTTACTTTTGGAAATCTTAAAATAAAGCTCATCCCGCATGTTTTTCGTTTTAAATTCAGCGACCGTTTCCGTAAAAAGCTTCACGACCAGAGACTTATATTTCGGCTTTGCACTGATATATGCTCTGGTGGCTATATCATTGTAGTCTGCATTCTTTCCGTTGATATGGATGAAATCACCATTCGGTGTACTCATCATAGCTCCGATTCCCGAAAATTCATGTATCTTTATATCTTCTTTCTTTTCTTTCTTACCATTTCTAATCTCAAATGTCACCTCATTCTTAAACCCTCGCCTTGCCCGAAGGAGCGCCGGATCATCCGTTTCTCCCACATCCGCCTTTCTCTGATAGACTCCGTATGATTTCATATTCTGTGAAAAGACCACTCCACTCATCTTCTGCACATACGGATTGATTGCTTCTGCTACTTTTTTTTCATAATGATCCTCATCCTGATCGGTACGCCCCTGGTAAACAAGGAGATTATACATATCTTTGGAATAATTGAGCTTATGCTGAAGACACCGGTCCAGCCAGATTCGCATTACATCCGATGATATCTTCTTTTCATCAAATGCTTTGGTCACCCTGTCAAGATGCCGCAAAACCTTTTCTTTATTCTTCCTTTCGAATTCTTTCATGCCGCTTTCGGATAACTCTTTCCTGAGCCAATCCTTCATCTTATTCACTTCATCCATCAAATCCTTATCACTGGTCTTTTTTTTCAGACTGTCGTAAACCCAATTTTTGGCATAGGCCATAGCAGGATCACGGGTCCCATTGACACCCACATTAAACGTATGCTTGTTCTTCATGTTTATCTTATTTATCACGTTATCTACGGCCTGGTCGCTCACATATGTTTTATCCTCTGACAGGGCATTTTCGTCCTGAACATCTTTTTCGACCGGTGCGGCCTGCGCCGCTGCTTTTTTACGGAAAGAAGCTTTTTACCGCTTTCCTGCCACCGGAGTACCGCACCTGCATAGTTATTCAGGTTGTCTCCTCTTTCCTTTGCTTCCTTTTCGTTACCATTCCGCAGTCTTTCCTTCGTGCTCTTATCGAAATCCACATCTCGGAGGGAAACATAATAGGGAGAAGAAATGATCCGGATCCGGTCCTCATAGGCCTGCCGCATATCATTCATTTGCGAAAGCTTACTGAGAAGAGCCTGGGAGACTGTATCATTGTTCCCCTGTCTGATCTTATTATAGAGCAGAGTGGCATTGTGAAGGATCGCCATACGATCCGGAAACTTTAAAACAAATTCCTGATCCATGGTCAATTCCTCTTGCGTCCCCGATCCGTCTCCATAGGCGAACTGATTAAGATCCATTTCCTCTACAGCCTTAAGGATTCCTTCATCCGCGGGATCCGGATCCATGTCGGAAGAGGATCCGATGAAAGTTTCAAGTGCCATGGACGCTTTAATGGAAATCTCTCTCCGGTTTTCAAATTCAGTTTTTCTTTGTAGTTTTTCCTTTCCGGAAAGTCCCCTTTTACGCCCTGTCAGCGCCTTATGGTCTTTAGCGATATTCTTTCTGTGCTTTCTCATCGGAGCTTCCAGGCTGATCCATTCCGCGTTATCAAAATCAGCGGCAAGGATCTTACGGTAAGCATCTTTCGAATCCTCACGTTTTTTTTCTTTCAGAGCAGGCGCATTTGACAGAATATTGGCACTACCTGTCTCTTTTTCCTTCTTTTGGGGAGTGGCAAGTATTTCCTCCTTCTTTTCTCTGTACTTCTTGATGTTTGAATCAAATTCCGGCATAGTCGAACCTCCATATATAAACACTTTGCGCTTACGCGCTCCGTGAAACATTAACACTCGCGCGTGGTTTCCGGTGATCCGCTTTATCATTCCCGCTTTATTTGCGCCAGCGCTGATTATTATGCCTCAAGTATTCCGCGGATCGTATAGCCCTCAGACCGGATCCTGTCTCTGCCATCCAGAATTGTACCCAGCAGTTTCAGGGTATTCTCATTCAAGGCAATAAAGGCTACCCGATAGTCCTCCGGATACCTGTTCAGTATTTCTTCGCCGGTAACCGCGATCAGTTTGGCCGAACAGATGGGATCCTGGGTAAAATTAATGAACAGCATGACCGTGATCAGCTTCTCTGCCGGGTTGACCGTAGAAAGAAGACAGCCAACGATCTCGCCTTCCTTAACACATACAAAGCTGATCTCCGGTGAACTAAGGTACGTAAGATCCGTAAAGCCTTCCTTTATCACTTTCTCCCTTACCGATTCTCTCATTGACTTTGACAGTTTCCCCCAGGATACACCGTCATATGCTTCCAGAGCCTTACTGTCCTTGTTCTTCTGATGTCCCCGGACATAATCGGAAGCATTCACATCCGAAAGGAAAAAGGAATAGATGGGATATTCACGCATGGTAAGAAAGCCTTTTTCCAAAAGGAAATCTTTCAGGTTACGCACCTCCGAATATTCATCCTCCCGGCTTTCCCCGGTATCCTCCCGGTTTTCCCCGGTATCCTCCCGGCTTTCCTCGGTATCCTCCCATCGATCATCCGGTTCCTCGGCAGGATCAAAACTCCATGTATCCCCCTCATCCTCCTCGGTATCCTCTTCCCAGAAGCAGACATCAATGAGTTTTAGTCCTGCAGCTTTGGCCATGTCCCTGATTCCCTGCAGCATACGGGAGCCGGCTCCCCTTCTTCGATACTGTGGTTGAACATACATCCACTGAAGCTCCAGTACATCCTCTTCTTCGTTGGGAAAAACCACGGAAGCTCCAAGGATCACATCCTCCACTCCCGTTTCATCTATGCAGGCAACTCCAAGCAACTCTTTTCTTTCTGAAAATGCTTCCGGAAGAATCTCTTCAAAATCCTTAATATTGTCATTTGTGATCAGTTTCAAACGCATGGCAGCAACATTCCTTTCCTCAAGGCCTTTACTCATCAATCAGCCCCTCTTGATTCGCAACTTTGTTCTTACTCTTATATTCATCTATATAGGTCTTCAGCTTTTTCCTGTCGGCAGACTTATTCTTAAGCTTTGCCTTATTCTTCGATGCAAATAAATCAAGATACTTGGCCATGATCCGTTCATTGTCCTTATCGTCGTATGTTTCCGTCCCCTTCGGAAGCTCTCCGGCGAGGATCATTCGAGATGCCGAACTGAGAACAGAATCTGTGATCTTTCTCTTTTTTGCATCCTCTATTGCCTCAAGCCGTGCATCCTCCAGCATAGCCGGGATATCAAGTTCATCCGGATCCTCGGTATCAATGATCGGTTTCAGGCCGATGATATTTCCATAGTAGAACTGTGCCGCTGTGGGGCCAAGCTTCGATAACTTCTTATTCACGGAAACAACCGTTTTGTAATCGAAGAATCCGTCATACTGCAAGGTATACAGAAGGCTGGAGGATCCGCCGAGGGGAACAGCACCAAGTCCTTTCTCCTGCAGTGCATTCTGTATATGATAAGCCTGGAAATTCACATATTCACTGGCGGAAGCCAGCATGAACATGAAATCTCTGGTTTCCGCAGGGGCCTGATTCAGGAAATAGTTCTCGTGATAGGTATAAAGGTTGAGCAGATTATGCATCAGCCGCATATGTTTTATCGCCCGTTCACGGTTTTTCAGGATAAACTTATGATCCTTTAATTCTTCCACCGTAAACATGATGTCCCGGGCTTCACCCACAACACGCTCCAGGAATTCGACACGGTCCGAAAGCCGGTTCGTACTGAGATTCTTTACATCCTTCTCGTTCAACTTACGGTTACGCATATCCTCCTCCGTTGCCGGCTGATTATCCTTATTCAGTTTTACCGGACGCAGCAGGGGAGCAATCCCTCTTATATCGATGGTCCCTTTTGAAGTCTCTTTCAGGGCATCCAGCGTGCTTTTGGAAACGGCATTATTCTGTTCCTCACAGATCTGAAATACCGCCTTCGTCGTCTTCTTCATATCCGAAAGCGCAGACTTCGATACGCCGGTTCCCTTAAACTGTTCCTCAACCTTCTTCAGTTGTTTTTCCAGTGTCGGTTCCAGTGATGTTTCTATGTTCCGATCAAAGATCTTTCCTTCATCCTCTGCGAGGCGCGCACGGAGCTTCTTCTTCGCATCCTCTGCATAGGATTTATCCTCCGGAAGCATATACCTGTCGGAGGTTCGCTTCTTTTGAAGCAACGCTTCCACATCATCTCCCGGACCCTCGTATCCCTCCGATGCCCACATGGTTTTCTGCGTCAGGATCCATACATAGAATTCGTTGAGTTTCGGATCTCCTGCCCTGGAATCAGAGGTATGGTTAACGAGATCCATTAATTGTTTTGTACTCATCGACAGCACTTCACCAATATCGATCTTATTCTCCCGGATCGTCTCTTCATACTTCGGAGCATCGGACACCCATGAGAAGTTTGAGTGGATCATCTCCCATCTGGCTTTGATCTCCTTAAACTCATCTTCCGAAAGGGATGTTCTTACCGCCGGATCTTTAAGCAGATCTTCATAATCCCTCATCATGGACGGATGGCAATCAAAAAGTGCTGATGCCATTACCGCCGCATCCATACACTCCGAAGAGAAGGCATCCCGGATGGACTTGATATTCAATTTCCGAATATCGAAATCAAGGATCTGTTCAAAGAGTCGTTCATATTCCCTGGCTTTCAGGGTTTTCTGGCGGACAGTTGCGGTCTTGGTGTTTACCATAAGGGCATAAAATGCTTCATTCAGTTCAGAATCCTTCAGTTTCCCGAAATAGGAAAGCATTCCGATCTGCCGGCTCATAAATCTGTTTTCCTGAGAACCTACAGCAAAGTAATCTGACGGAGCCATAGCCGAAACACGTGCAAACCCATCGGACAGTTTATCTTTGTTTACCATTACGATCCGTTTTACTTCTGCGTAGTACTCTGCGGGAGTGGCCGGAAGCTTCCCGGAACTATCTTTTTTTAGTTCTTCCTGCTCCAGTTCCTTCATGGCAGCCCCGAGGGCATCCTGAACAAGCCCCTCGGCCACATCATCCCGGGACTTTTCTACGATTTTCTCTGCCTGCTGCTCTGCTGCTTTCTCTACTGGCTGTTCAACAACCTTCTCTGCATTCTTCTCTGCCGTATTCTGCGTAAGTTTCTTCAGCACATAGACAGAACTGTATACCACATCATCATAGAATTGAGCCGTAGCTTCCACACCATTTCGGTGAAGGATGGTCTGTTCATTCTTCGGCTGGTCATAACTTGCTTTACCCTGTCCGAAAGCCTTCTTCACGCCATCCTGCTTAAGCGCAAATTCCTTCTTCTCCGCGTCATAGTTCAGGTTAAACTCTTCCGCAATTTCTTTCTCTTTACCCTTAAGATCCTCCAGCCATACCAGTTCCAGCTGCTGTCCTTTCGCGGCAAAAAGTTCAGATACCGTCTTATCATAATCCACCAGTTGATCCGGTGTTTTGGACATGGAATCATTGACCTTCAGTTTATCTCCCTCAAGGCCTCTCACCAGTACAAAATGGCCGGCATGAAGGAAGCCCACAGGCCCCTTCTCCAGATTCTTACTGAGTGTTTCCAGGAAACGTCGCTTTGCGTATGCAAGGCGTTCCGGTTCTCTGGAAATGATGGCAGTCCGCACGGCCGTATCCGGAAGCTTATCGAAGATATAATCTCCGAAAATGGCCGGATTCCCGTATACGGTTCCATCATACATCCCGTTCACCAGATCGACACCCGCATCGTAATTCTCCTTTTTCTCGATGCCGGATTCCTCGAAGGCCGGAATAGCAAGGGGTTTCTTACGGATCTCATTAAGATCAGAAACCTTCTTACCTGCATGAGCATTCATGAGTCCGGACATGACACATGCCCAGCAATAGGTGGAATCTCCCTGGCTTTCATAGGGGACATGCTCACCCTTCTCCGGAGCCTGCACATTCTTCTTATAATCGATCTCCGGCATCTCATAATGCAGATTCACCTGCTTTTGGATCTCCCCATCGAGATTTTCACCGATCTTTTCTTCTTTCTTTTCTTCCGCCTTCTCAGCTGCTGCCTTTTTCTCCGTTTTTTCTTCTGCCTTCTTCTCTTCCTTTATCTCATCCGGACACGGAATACCGAAATACTTCAGCACTTCTCTTTCGTTCTGATCCAGAATATCACTGAAGAGATCTTTTCTCTCATTGCCGAGCAGCACACGGAGTCTTCTTAGTTCTTCGAACATCCTTTCCTGGTAGGACTTGCGCCCGGAACCGATATCCTTCAGTTCCAGATAATCTTTATTTTGGACCAGAGCACGAAGGATCTCCTGCCGCAGCTGTGTCTTCATGCGATCGGCCAGATTCTTCTGTTTCTTTTCCGAAAGGAGTGATGCGGAATCCTGATCAGAAGCAAAAAGCTGGAGGACACTTTCATACATTCTGTGTCTTACTTCACCGATATAGAGCTTGGATCCTTCCAGGATCTGATTTTCATTTGTTCTGGCCTGTCCTGCTTTTTCCTTTCCGGAAAGTGTCGAATACCCCATAAGTTCCTGGATCGTTCCGGCAGTACAACCATACCGGAAGGTTTCGGTCCAATGATCAAAGAGTTTTTCGGCTGCTTCCTTCCTTACCTTGTCCTGCTCTTCCTTTGGAATACCGATCCCGGCAAACTGCTTTACCGTTCCATAGAATTCATCCACTGCATTCTTATCTGTCTTTTCCTTCAGCATGCCGGGATGGAATTCGATCAGGTGTTTAAGCAGTTCATCACTGATTCCTTCTCCCAGGGTGGTTCTGGCTTCCGCGAGCAGTTTTTCCCTTCGCTCATCCAGCTCAAACTGATAGAAATGCATCAGGCCCAGATCCTTTGCCCGATCTTTTTTCAGTTCCTTCTTTTCTTCCTGTGTATAAAGATCCAGTTTATCCTTTTGGAAATCAAGGTAACTTTGCCCGCCGGTCAGAACTCTGTCCTTTTCGTACTTTCTCGCTTCCTTCCACAGCTTTCGGCCTTCTGCCATACTGAGTTTCGGCCCGCTGACGCTGACATGATCCTTTGTGTACTGATTTTTCCCAAGCTCATCCTGCAAAAAATCATTTTCCGCACGGAATTCCCCTGCAGCATAAGGGGCCGGGCTGATCAGGAAGTTATTCATGCAGACCTGATGGGTCTGATAATACGCTACATTCTTCTGATAACAGTCTTCTGCCACATCCTGAGGAAGCTTCCCGTACTTTACAAGCAGCTGGGCCACCGTCATCTCTTTACCTTCCGAAAGACATCTCTTTTCCCCGTCTTTATCGCATAATTGGGCCACGTCCTGCCCGAAGCGGTTCTTTACGGCAAAATCCTTCAGCCCGGAACCCAGGGATACGAAGAAACAGCCCATGGGCATCTCGTCCACCAGAGTCCCGTAAGTATTCTCATATTGCTTCATGGCATTATACTCCATGTAGAAAAGCTTCTGCATGGAATCAAGCCACCGCTCTCTTGCATAAAGACGCGTCTTTTCATCCGAAAGATCAAGATCTTCCTTTTGCGTGAGCAAAAGACCGTCCATGGTGTCCAGGATCTCTTCCTCCGGCACACCGACTCCGTACTGCTTTACCAGTTCTATTAAGAGTCTTTGGACACTTGTGGAGATATCCCAGGTTTCGCCGGTTACCGGATCATGAAATCTAAAACTTGTGATCCTCTGGCCGTTTTTATTCTTTGTCCTTTCTTTCAGAGCATTATAGAGTTTTTCTTCCTTCGGTTTATAGGTTTTACTATCGGTAAGTCCGACATAGGCCTTCACCGCATCAAAGTAATTCCCGACAGCTTCGGTTCTGTACTTCTCCGCCTGCGGGAAGGATTTCTTCAGATCATCCTTACACAGTTCTTCTCTCGCAATATTTCCGCCTACCTCGTCCAGTCCGGCCGCCTTGAGATAGCTTTCAATATCCCTATTCGTCTTATATGCCTTTTCCGGATCTGCCTTGGTAAGATCCGGACGTCCGGTAAGATAAGCCTGCTGCCGTTTAAGTAGCTCTGCCCGGGACAGCATGGTATCCAGCCCCTCTTCCTCTCTGGAGCGGAAATCCCTTTCCGTAAGTCTCCTGGTGCAGATGGAAACAAGACGGAGCAGTTCTGCCACCCGTCTCTGATCCGTATTCTGTTTCTCATCATGAAGATTCGACAGTTCCTCCTCATAATGCAGGATATAATAATGATCCGACATAAGCACCTTGCGTGCACGGTAATAATCCGAGATGGCCAGCATATGATTCAGCCTCTCCTCCACCGTCTCAAGATCGGTTTTGCTTGTACCGATCCTCCGGTTACGAAGACGGTCCAGATAGTCCGGATTTGCCTTAAGTAGACGGTCATAGGCAATAGCCTTCTGACTGATCTTCTCCAGTTTTCCTGCCTCTTTGGCAAATTCTTCATCCCTGGCTATCCAAAGGGAGAGATTCATACTCATCATCTCCCTGGTCACTTCATCCATCAGAAGAAAACGCTGCTTCTCTTCTAAATAGCGTTCGACGAGTTTGTTGTCCGATGCTGCATCTTTCTTCATAAACTGAGAGAGATCAGCAAGCCGTTCTTCCCCCACAGCCATTCGATTCTTCAGGTTTATGGCAGTGCGTGCACTTACGGCATCATTCACCACATCATTTCCGTTTTCCTGCAATGTCTCATGGTTGACACGCTTAACAAAGAGACGGGAACGCTTATTATAAAGCTTCTCCTCTCTTTCGGATACCGTAAAGCCCTTATCCTTTGCGACCCTGCCGTACCTCTCGGTAAAGCTTCTTCCTTCTTCGATGGAAAGGTCGATCCTGCCGATTTTACTGTCATCCAGTACACGCTTACTTCCGTTCAGAACATTCTGCGTCTCTTTTACCCTGGATCTTTCCAAAAGTCCTTTCTTCTTCCGGAAATGTTCCTCCAGCACCGTTGCAGGGATACCGATATCGAAGCCGTCCAGCGTCTTTGATGTGCTGATGACATTGGCCCAGAAATTGATCTTCTCCGAGTCTCCGTTCTTCACAGCATCCGCCATCTTCTCCTCTAATTCCTCCGGAGAAAGATGAAGCGCATCCCCCAGGGAAATCCCGGATTTTTTCAGTTCCGGAGATTCCATGAGTTTAAGGAAGTTCCCGTCAAAGAAAACTTCGGCACTCATAAGAAGATCACATCTTGCAGCGATCTCATCCACATTGACCGCATTCAGTTTGCAGCTTACCTCCTCGTCATTACGAAGTGCCCGGTAATCCTTAAGAAAGTTTACTGCTTCCATGGCAAGACGGGTCACGGCATGGCATTCCTTAAACCGGTCAGGGTCATCCTTACCCGCCCGGATCAGATCCGGATAGGACCGGAAATGTAGACGCGCGATATCAAAATTCATGATCACCCGGAACATCTCCTCGATGGCAAGGGCTCTCTCCTGTCTTTCAGGAGCCGCCATCTTAAGGTTATTCACAAGAAGCCCCTTATAGAGAGCAGCACTTTTTTCTATACTATCCTCCTTCTTCGCCTCCCCGGTCTT
The DNA here is from genome assembly GCA_017437905.1 of Eubacterium sp. Lineage (GTDB taxonomy): Bacteria > Bacillota > Clostridia > Lachnospirales > Lachnospiraceae > Eubacterium_Q. Next base: position 62,709 of record JAFRWY010000081.1, on the reverse strand, counting down.
CTCCCTGCCGTAGGTGCTGTTTTCCAGAAGATGGATATTGGAGATCATCCATGTTCTCTTAAAGTTCTGGTTTTCTACATCCGGAACTGTATTTTTCAGCTGCTTCTTTATATCACCGATCAGTGCTTCATTGGAGGAGACATACTGCTCATTATACTTCCGGTAGAAGCTCTTCATCTCCTCGATCTGTTCATCCGTTACGTCTTTATGATATCCCTGGCCCTTCAGTTCGTCATACAGTGTATTTACGGCATGATCCCTGATCCCCTTTGCCGCCCTCTCACTGTGCCTCTGGGACAGACCGCTTGCGTACATATGGGAGACCCGTTTCAGAGACTTCTGCATCAGGATGAACTGCTCCTGTGTCATGGAAAAGTTGTCATCCCCGACCCGGAAGGAGCCCTTGTAATCTCCTTCGCCAAATTGCGCTTTCTGAGCGCCGACCTGATCATCGATCTGCTCCTCTATATCCTGTAACAGGGTATCCATCTGATTCGCATCCCCGGTGAAAAAGTCTTCATACCAGAAACCGTTTCCTCCGGTCCATTTGCACATCTGGGACAGGGCGCTGCTGAAATCAAAGGCACAGGAGGTATCGAAATATCCTTCCACCTTTGCTATAAATTCCGGATCCTTCACATAATGTTTGGTATCACCGGAGGATCCCCCGAGATTATTGGCAATCTTAACCAGCCGGGCCCGCATGGCCGCATTCCTGTAGAATACCGACGGATCCCGGGAATCATACTGGGAAAGATCCATCTCGAATACCTCTTCGGATACTTCCTTCCACAGCTTCTCCTTCTCCTTTTCCGTACCGGTCTGCATGATATCCACAACACGGATGATCTCTTTTACACTCTTCCCGGCAACAAAAGGATTCAGGGAACGACCAAACTTTGTAAAAATGGGTCTTCCGGTTCTTTTCGCATGAACCGCGGCAACGGAAAGAACTTTGCTTGTATGAATATCCTGCAGATCAGTTTCCAGATTCCGCATATAATCCGCTCTGTATGCATTTTTCTGATACTCCGCAGATCTTCTCTCCAGCTCCTTCTCCGGGATCCTGCCGGGCACCGGATTCCCTGCATTTTCTCCCTCCGTCGCAAGAACCGGATGTGTCAGACCATAGACCTTGCTTATATTCTTCTCTCTGTTCTCGTGATCCTCCTGATACTCCTTCAGCAATGAACGGAAATAACGGTTCAGATCCTGACCGAATTTCGGTGGCTCATGCCGTTCACTTAATTCCTTCTTTTTCTTCAGTTCTTCATAACTGCTGTCTTCCAGGTCCTTATAGGTCTTCTCGTTCAAAAATGCCTCAGGCTGTGTCAGGATCCTCCTCTGCACATCAGTAACCATTTGTTCCGCCATGATAAGAGTTTCCATTTTCGCGCGGATCTTCAGCATCTCCTGCTCGGAAGGTGCAAGGCCGCGGTCAATCGCTACCATCATGAGATGCTCCAGATCATGCATACGGTCAAAGATCCGCTGATTATCGTCAAAATGTTCCGTCATATCTTTAACGCCCGCAAAATGAAGGTCCTTAAAGCTAAGCTCCTGAAAGTCCTTCAGGGCTCTCCGGAATTTCTTCTCCGTAAAGCGGGCATCGTATTCCTTATCACTGAAACGCTTATCCGGTTTCATCTGCATGGCCTTATCCGACAGGGTATCCATGATCATCCGCTTTTCCAGCTTGCTTCCCAGAATCTCGGCCCGTCTCTTTCCCTGTTCCTTTTCATACGCTTCCGCGGATTTCATGCCCTTGCTGCGGACAAACCGAAGAGACCTTATGGCATGAACATTCATAAGGTAATTCTTAAGGATCGGATCACTTGTCCTTTCCGCGATATGTGTAAGCTGTTTATCCGTATAGGAGACATCCTGTTTGGCGAAGTACTGGTAATACGGATTCTTCATCAGATCCTTCTGATGATCCATATACTGCTTTACCTCACTGAAGACGGCGATCTTCTCCTGAAGAGCCGCCATATCCTCCCCCTTCGGCATATAGCCCTGATCGGAGGCTTCCTCGAGCCAGTGCTTCATGTGATCTGCTGCGTCACAGAGCTGATAATTCTTCTCCAGATTCGCCAGAAACTTATCATCCGTAGCCATGTCATAGGGCTTTCCCGGAAGCTTTTTGAAGGCTGCAATATGCTTCTTCAGCGTGGCCTGATCGATATGGGTATAGGTCTTCTCATCGCTGAAATGTGCAGAATCATATTCCATGACCTTCTGGGCGTTCTTCCTCCGCTTCACGGCTTCCCTGGCACGCTTCCTAAGATCCGACGCAGAAAGAGAATCATACCTGGTTCTTTGGATCTCTCCCCGCGCGACATCGGATGTATAAGCGCTCCTTTCTTCCTCATCCAGACTCTCATGCAGTTCCCGGATCATATCCATAGCGTCTTCCAAATCGGTTCCCCGGCCCCTAGATTTTTTCTGCACCTGGCTTTTATCCTTTTTCTCTTTGGCCGTTTCCCCGGACCTTGCGACGACCTTTTTTTCTTTCGTTTCAGGCTTTGCTTCGGTCTTCTCACCGAATTTCTCTGTCTTTACTACGGCATCCTTCTTCTCACCGACCGCCGATTCGATAGTTTCTTCGATCTTTTCTTCGACTATCTCTTCGGGATTTTCCTGAACTATCTCGCTGCCCTTCGCAACCATCTCATCTACCGGTTGCTCCTGACCCACGATCTTCACTGCAGGAAGAAGCACCGGAATTTTCTCCGCCGCTTTATTTACATCCTCCAGCAACTCCGAATCATGATTTTCTTTTTTCTCTTTCCCCATCAGCAGCTTTGCCGGCTCCTCAGGGAGTCCCATCTGCTTCATAGTCGAAGTCTTCTTTATCTCATTCAGATTCTCTTTTTTCTTCGTTGTGATCGTCTGTATGGTTTTGGATCTTTTGATCTGATCCTCGTTCTTTCCTCGGCCAGTCATGGATTCCCTCCTTATCCCCCCGGTTTCAGTACGTCGAATTACGATTATACGGTACATACAAATATATTGGCAAAATGATCCTGTTTAGTTATCGTAGTCTGTCCCTCTAAACGATTTCTGCTGCACCGAACAGCTTCACCGCAGACATAAGACCGGGAACCCTGTACTCACCTATATCATTTTCTGTAAGCATATCAATAAAGGAAATGCCTGCCCCCAGCCTGTCCGAAAAGATCAGATCCCCCTGATCCCGTTCATCTTTGATCAGCGCATCATAAAAGGCGGTCACCAGATCAATGATTCCCTGGGGAGATCCTTCCCCAACCAGATAGTTGATCCTCAGATCCCCATTTCCCACATCGGAAATGAAGACGCACTCCGTTACCTTCCCGGAAGGATCCATAAACACAAAACTGTATTTTCTCGATATTCCATCGAGAAATTCAGTCTCTACCTCATGTGATATAAGGAACTGAGCCAGAGGTTTTAACACCTCATTATTCTGAAGGGAATACGTCCTTTTCTCTTTACTTCTTCTTGCCACCACCTTTTCAAGACTACCTCCGTAGAGAAGATCCATAAGCGGAATCCTGAAAAGCACCTGCTCGTCACCCACCAGAAAATCATGATCCATTAAGAAGTCTGCAAGGTCCTCATCATTCTCATGAAAATCTACCAGGATCCCTTCAACATCCACCTCCTGAAGAATATGGAGCAGTTCCTCCAGGAGAAATGCAGCGCCTCCCCTGCCTCTTTGTTCCGGATCCGTAAAGATCCATCGGATCCATGCCTTTCCGTCACTCACGTCCGTAACACAGATGCTCATGGGCTCATCTTTCTCCGACAGTACGCCCAGTGTGAGCGCACTTTCATCCTGCAGGAGTTCCTCCGGACAAAGATGAGAAAAATACTTTGCATTCTCCCTGGTAATTCTGGTTATCTTCAATATGCTTTACCTCTCGATCATATCCTTCACTTCGTCCAGTGTGATCTCTCCCTCTGCCAGCTGAACCAGCGGTTCCAGGAAGAGGTCTGCCGAAGCAACAGCGTTTGCCATACAGATGTTCATCTGGTCAAACAGCGCATCTCCGGAAAGCTCCACGGAGAAAGGCACCGTAAGCCGGTAGGCAAGGAAAGACTGCCCCTTATCAATGCAGTATCTTCCGCAGGGAAGAATGAAATTGATATACGCGATGGCTTCAAAAAGCTCCGCAAGATGCTCCTTCGGAAGGTCATCCATCAGAGTGATCACGCCGGAGAAATGCTGGATCTCATCCTCTTCAGAGACGATGGGGTCGAAATAGAATTCCCCGAAAGCTCCTTCTTCTGCATCATCCTTTGCCAGTGCGTCCAAGATCACATTCAGCACCGGAGGAAGTCCCTCCTGTTCCGGTTCTGCCACTTCACAGGCGATAAGCTCCTCCTGCAGTGATTCCTTCATCCGCTCCAGCAGCTCGCGCCTTTCCTGCTTCTTTTCATCTATATTCATCTGACTTATCCTCCTCGTTACTAACAAAAACGATATCTGATACTCATTCGTCCATGTGCTTCTTAACACCTGACTATCTTCCATTCATCTTCCGCGCAAGAGCATTTAAGGACGGAACCTTCTTCTTCTCATCATACGGAAGACCGAAGCTCTTGATCATCTGGATGTAGCCATCCCGTTCCGCCTTGTCCTTCGCCTGCTCATCCGGTTTTCCGAAGAGTCTCTTCCGGATCTGCTCCGCGTACCGCTTTGCGATCTGGTCACAGGCGGAGATGAGATCCGAGTATCCCAGAGATGCCATAAGCGTCCTGCGCATCCGGTTTGCGAATTCTTCCTCATTGTAAATCTTCCGATGATTCTTCTTCATCACAGCCTTCGCCTGATCCAGATATTTATCAAACTGGAAATAATCATCAAACATCATGGTCCGTGCACTGGTAAGATGCATACCGCTCAGTACCCCTGCAACTGTGGTAAGTGCAGTGCCTGCCAGTCCAACGACCGTACCGGCAACCGGAATGAACACGCCTGCGATGGAGAGTCCCGCTCCTACGGCCTGTATGGCGGAATAAGCAGCCTTCCTTGTTCCCAGATCCTTCGACAGCTTCTTTATGTTTTTGTCATACTTTGCTCGACGGAATTCCTCCTCCAGCCTGCGGCGCTCCTCGGTCTGCTCTGCTGGATCCTGGTTCCCTTCGGAAGAAACCTCAAGCTTTGCCCTGTAAGCTGTATTGATCTTTTTATTCAGATATTTGGAAGCATTTTTATTATTCTTCAGATCAAGGGTTCCTGACACCGTCTGATAGGTGCTCTGAAGCGCTGTGATGCCGGCCGTTGCTACTCCCACGCCCTTAAGAGCAGTAGAGGTCGTGATCTCGGCTCCCTCCACAAAGTTCTTTGCCAGATCCTGATATTGCTTCCCGGATTCGATACCTGTCCAGATGGCTGTGGTTGTCTGAAGCACTGATTTTACGGCCGAAGCCACATCCTGGCCGATGATGTCTCCGTAGTGCATATTTTCATGATTCTTTGCAATATGATAAATGCTGTATACTGCAGAAAGCACCTGCCCTGCTCCGGCGATACTGTTTGCAGTGATCGAATTGGATACAAAATTGAACTTCGCCAGTGCGCTATCCTTAAGCCCCCATCCGGCGACGATACCGGCATTTGCAGCAAGCGCTGAGCCGGCGGAAGCTGCCGTTCCCGTATTGTCCTGAAGATCCATGAGATTCTGATTCTTCAGGTTATATTGCTGCTCTGCCTTCTTTTCGCCCTTCTCACCGATCGCGCCGTAGCTCTTCTCCTTCCCTACTGTTTCATCCGCTTCGATCAGCTTTTCCAGCAAAAGCTGTGCGGTCCGCTCCAGCGCATGCAGCTCCTCCTCTTTTCCAGCATTCTTCTTTTTCTTATCCAGATAATCCTTCTTATACTTTAGCTGTTCATCCCGAAGATGCTTTGTACTGGTGTAAAGATCCTTTAAAAGATGCGCGCGGTATTCTACCGGTTTATCCTTAAACTCTGATGTCGGTCTTGCGTCCTTAACGTCCAGCTCGGCGCAGTCGCTGATCAGCTCCTGATAATCTTCATTGATCTGCATGGCCTCGGTCAGCTTATGCATATATACATAGCCGCCGAATACCCGGGACATGACCTTCAGCTTTGAAGCAAGCATCTGATCCTTAAACTTGTCCAGGTCCGGCATATAGGCACCCTGGGAAGCGTAGGCATCCATTACCTCCGGACTCTTCCTCTTTCCGGTTTCGATCAGATAATAGATAAAGAGCCGCTCCCTCTTCGACTTTGCAAGGAGAGCGGAAATGATCTCTCCATGATGATTCCGGACGCCGATAAACCGTCCTGCCAGTCCCGCATTGTTATAATTCCGGATAAACCACTTATCGATGGATTCCACAGCCTGAACCTGTTCGGGAGAAAGGTTCTGATCCACCTCCTCCTTCTTCAGCTTATTCTTTCCCTTCGACCGATTGTCCATCTCCTCCGCGTAACTGCGGGTGAAGCTTTGCATTTCATCCATAACGCCGCCGGTTTTCTCCTCGACCTTTTCGATCACGGCATTCCGGAACTGATAGTCATTTGCAGCCCGGATGGCATCCTTCACATCCGCCGGCCAGTCCTTCACCGGATGGGTTGACTTGTAGATCTCGATATCCTTCTGGTAGGCCGCAAACATATTGGCCTTATCACGGATATTTATCCGCTCGGAGCCCTCCCGGAAGGCAAAATGCTTTTTCCACTTTGCATAGACGGAAGCCATTTCCGAGATTCTTTCTCCGGCCTTTACTCCATCCTTCGTGGAGATCTTTCCCCGGACCGGTTTCTCGGTGATTGCGGACTTTCCAACTCCTCCCATGGCGATATTTAACTTGTCATAGAACTCGTCCGACAGCTGACGCAGCATGTCGCATGCTGCCCTGTGATCCTTTCCCTCCTGGGTGTATTGATGGCCTCTATGGGTATCATAGAAGATATTTGCCGTCTCGGAAAGCCGGTTCATGGCATCCATCAGATCTCTTACATCGATGGTTCCGGCACCTCGCTTGGAGAGCTCCCCATTTTTGTTGGTAAGCCGTGCTGCGAGCCTTCTAACCAGCTCCGCCGCATCCAGCAGCTGCTTATACGGAACGGATTGCTTATCCTCAGCTTTGCTCCGGCTGGCGAGCTTTTTCCAGATCTCATTTTCATCCTTCAGCTGGCTGAGTACCTCTGCGTATACCCGCTTTACCTCCTGATCTACCGGCTTCTCTTCCTTTGCCTTGGCCTTCGCCTTCTTCTCCTCCGTTACCTCTTCCCCGTTGGCACGGAAAAAGTCCTTTACGACGCTCCGAACCGCCTTGATACTGTCTTTCTTCTTCTCCCCCTTCATCAGGGACTTTTGCAAAGCGTCATACTCTTCCAGACTCTTCAATCTGATCAGGTTGTTATGATCATCCGCAATATAGATTCCTTCATCCAGTTCACCAAGCCCTGTTGCACGGAAGGCCTCCACCTTTCCGTTCTTTTCCGCAAAGTAGGTATTCCTTGTTGTCGTCCCCTGGGACTCATCCTTTTCTTCCAGCTTCACATTATGATCCGCCATGGTAAGGATGATACGCTTTGCATTCTTTACCTTCTGCGGAGCATCTGCGATATTCTGCATGGAGTAGACCACGGTGGTGTTGGCATTCTCCCCCAGCGACATATAGCGGGAATCCTTCTTCGCCAGTTTCGCGTCCGAAAGATCCAGCTCGGAATTATCATCATTGGACTTCGGATCATACTGGATCATCTGGAAATTAATCTTGGAAAGAAAACGGGGATAGTTATCGGCTACCCATTTCCGGATCCGCATGGCTCCTTTTCCCACCGACACCGCACCGCTGCCATGGCCCTGAAGCACGATATTCACCGGACGGAAAGCAGCTACCGCATCATCTTCTCCCCAGTCTGCCTCATCCAGTTTCTGCTTTAAGACGGATTTCCCCAGTTCCAGGATATACTCCTCGATATTTTCTTCACTGTATTTTCCCTTATTCTTCTGGGCGGAGATCAGAAAACGGGTTTTGGTGGCTCCGGTCTTTTCGTTTACCACTTCCTTTTTTCTCAGCTGATTCAGCTTCTTTCCGGCAACTTTTTCGTCCACCTTATTCCCGTAGGTCTTCTCGATCCTTTGATTGACCTTTTCCCGTTCCTGCTTTGCTGCAGCCTTCTTCTCCCGGATCTCCTTATTATCCCGTTCCACTTCCTTCTTCGTCTTGCAGAGTCCGGTCCAGGTCAGGAACTTATTCTTGTTGTACCAATGCACCTTGGATTCCTTCAACTTTTCATCCGCAGAAGGCTGGGATCTGTACTGCAGAGATTTCAGTCCTGCAACACTGAACTCGATCACATCTTCTCCCTGGGAAAGAAGCTTTGTCCCTGCCGAATGATGAAGCGCAATATCCTGAGACTTTTCTCCTCCCGCCTTTTTCAGCTTGAGGCCATCAAATGCGGCATAGCGTTTACTTCCCAAGTTTTTAATGATCGCACTACGGACAAGGCGTTTCTGCGTGTTCTGCTGCACATTTTCCTGCTGCTTATTCACTTCCCTAAAGTAGTCCTGTCCTGCCTTAGTCTGCACTCTGTACAGATTATCTTCCTTCAGTTTCTTCTGCTCCTGCTGCGGCGCACTTACCTGAATGGGAGCGTTCATCCTCTGCTGCTCCGGCATATGCAGATTGCCGATCTCATCATGATCACTCATAGAACTTTCCTCCGCGATTTTCCACTACCTCTTGTATGGATATACCACTTCTTTTCTTTGAAACAATACGGCGAATTAACCGAATATCCCCTGCAGATCAGATCCGCCTTATCAGCTGAAATATCCCCGGCGGATCAGATCCGGTTCACTGGAAGCAAATACATGATTAAACAGTTCCACCGTCTTCGGACTCTCCATCACGATCTTTACCACCGTGTCATCCGATTCCCTGACGTAGTACAGGGCAGCGACATAAGCAAGTAAGTTTCCCAGTTCAGTTGCCGCATTTGGGGAAAGGCTGGCCATCAGGATCATCCGGAGTTCCTTTTCCCCGTTCCGGTCATAAAGGACAAGCGACGAAACCTTCTCCTCTTTCATTACCGCACAGCTCATTTCCCGGTCATAATCCATGGGATCATCGGAAATGTTGACGTGATATAGGGTATCCGACCTTCTCACCATCTCATTCAGTGCTCTGTGAAAGGCTTCGACAGGAACTTGCTTCAGCGGCCGGATATCATCTCGTATCCCTTTCAGACGGCTGAGCACGATTTCCTTTGCCTTTTCCAGGGATCCATGCCGCAGGACAGCATCCGCCTTGGATATAACAATTTCCGGGCTTTGGATCACTTCAAAATCAAATCCCCATCCGGAGAAGAAATCCTCCGCCAGGTCATACTCCGGACCAAAGGGAACATCCACAAGGATTCCTTCCGCGGGATTATCCTTAAGGATATCCGAAAGAGCCTCCATCAGTTCATTTCCAAGGCCCTGCCCCCTTAGGGATTCCGTAACAAAGATCCACTGAATCCGGATCATGGTTAAGATCTCCTGCCCGTAGGAAAGCCCGTCCTCTGCGGAGAAGATCAGAACCCCGGCACAGAGCTTACTCTCTTCTCCCGGTACATCCTTAAGGACACCGAGGCAGAACCATTCCCCGCTCCTTACCGCTTCCTGCATGTCCGCAGGGATCAGGGGGAGAAATCCATCCAATTCTTTTTCCTTTACCCAGATTATCATAGGTTAATCATCCTTCCGTTATGTCCTGAATAACACACGCTGAATATCCACCTTCTTTAACTGATCCAGCGAGATCACCTGATGGGTGGTGTGGATCCTTTCCGCAGTCTCAGGATCGTGGGTCACCATGACCACCGTGGTTCCCTGTCGGTGAACGATCTCCAGAAGCCGGAAGATTTCCTCCGATGCTGCCGGATCCAGATTTCCGGTGGGTTCGTCCGCCAGAAGGATCGGCGGATAATTGATCAGAGCCCTGGCCAGACAAACCTTCTGGGTCTCTCCGCCGGAAAGTTCCTTCGGGCTTCTCTTATACAGATTCTCGATCCGGAGCAATGAGAGAACGCTGGTGATCCTCTGGTCGATCTGCTTTTTTTTAAGACCGGTCATGGACAGAACCAACTCCAGATTTCCATAGACCGAGTATTCGTCAAAAAGCTTTGCGTCCTGGAAGACAACTCCAAGCTTTCTCCGATAGACAGGTATGTTTCTGTCCTCGATCTCCCGGAGCTCGACACCGTCCACCGTGATGCTTCCCGTATATCCCTCCAGTTCCTTCGTCAGAAGATGGATCAGGGTTGACTTGCCGCTTCCGCTCTTTCCCGTGATCAGGACAAACTCCCCGCGTCCGATGTGGGCCGAGAAATCCTCGAACACAGGCAGATCGGTATCCGGGTAGATCATACCCATCTTTTTTATATCGATCACGCCAGTCCCACCTCCGCAGCATAGGGTTCAAAGTCGGACTTGGTGAAGACCTTGCCGACTTTCACAAATTCGTACTTAATGGCATTCAGGTAATGCTTCATATGCACCTGTCCTTCCGCCTCCGGATCCGCCGCTGCAAGAAATGCCGCATTCAGTATACAGTTCTTGATATTACCACCGACGAACTCGAACTTCTCCGCAAGGAAGCGGATATCCACATCATCCGCCAGAGGCGTATCCTTCGGGATCGTGGTGCGCCAGAGCATTTCACGGGTATCCGGATCGGGGAACTGGAATTCCACGATATATTTCATCCGGCGGAAGAATGCCGGGTCGATGTTGTGCTTGTAGTTTGTGGCCAGCACGGATACTCCGTCGTAGGCCTCCACCTCCTGCAGAAGCAGGGCCGTCTTGTTGTTGTTGGAGGCCTGGTTGGATCCTCCGTCATCGGAACGCTTTGCGAACAATGTATCGCACTCATCGAAGAAGAGAACCACGTTGCATTTCTTGGCCTCCCGGAAGATCATGGAGATGGACTTCTCCGTCTCACCCACGTACTTATCGATCACCTTGGAAAGATCCACACGGTAAAGCTCCAGATTCAGTTCGTGGGCGATCACCTGTGCGCACATGGATTTACCGGTACCGGGTGCTCCATAGAGAAGGATGGAAAGCCCGCGTCCATAGGGGTATTTCTTGGTGTAATGCCAGTTCTCGTAAACCTGTTTCCTAAAGTTCATCTGATCGATGGCATGCTCCAGGGTCTCCCGCTGACTGGGATTCATGACGATATCCTCGAAGCCGAAATTCGCCTTCACCTTTGTGGCCTTCTGGGAAAGCTCAGAGCTCATCTGGTTATTACAGCCCCTAAACAGCTTATCTCTGGAGATCTCCTTTTCCTGGGCCATGACAGAAAGGGATCTGGCATTCTTTAAGGCATCGTGGATCTTTCCCGGTGTGAAAAGGAACTTCGTGGACATTTCCAGAAGATCGATCTCCGGTGCCAGACTGTAATTCTGCGAATAATATTTCCAGCACTCCTGACGCTCCCCCGTATCCGGCGTCGGAAGCTCCAGCTCCGTAAATTCGTTCTTGGTGATCTGACGGAAGTCGATATGTTCCTTACTCATGTTGAACACCAGGATATTCTGTTCATTTAACTTGGAGAAGGCCAGATCCATGTAGCCGAAGAACCTCTCCTTCTCCTCCTCACGGAAGGTAAGCTCCGTAAGGCAGCAGCAGGAATTGGTCAGGATACATTCCCGGGTCACTGCCCAGAGTGCCTTTTCCACATATTGAAAATCATAGCCGAAGAGCTTCTTGCAGTCGATGGCCACGGCCTGAAGCCCGTTCTCCCGGCAGAAATGCTTTACGAAAAACCGTCTGCCGCTGCCCTCATCCCCGTAGTAATAAAAGATCTTCACACCTTCACTGTAAGAAATCTTCATCTCGTCCAGAATCCCCTGATTTGCCAGGATCGGATCCAGCGGATCATCATTTGTGAGCATATAAATGAAACGGGAATAATCCTCATCCAGCTTGTCCGGATTCCGTCCGAACAGGCAGTCGATCACCCGCTTATCCGGAGATACCACAGTGGAAAACGGCATGCTTTTCATCACATCCAGGGAAAGTACCGGAAGCAGCTGCTCCAGACAAGTTGACATGTCACCGTAGGCTCCGGTAATGGAATATGACCGGCCGTAGAAGACCTTCGCCGCGGATTCTATGGTAGGGGAGGAAAGCCCCGCATTTTCATTGATGATCTGGAATACGCCCGCATAATCCGTCTGTGTGGAGGAGAGGATTCCGCAGGCAAAACAGAACAGGGTAAAGGGTTCAAATGCCAGCTTCTTCGTCAGCGTATAGAACGGAAGCGGTATGCCGCTCTCCACCGTGGCTGCCGCTCTCTCTTCAATATACGCAAGTTTCTCCGGAAGGGACATTCCTGCATCCTCCCGGTGTTCTGTCCCGGAGGCTCCGGTCTTCGGTTCATCTCTTTGTACGGAGAATGCCCCGAGAAGTGCCATCAGTTCATCATCCACCTGGGATTCTTCGACCTCGTCCGTCGGGTCCCCGTCTTCCTCCGTATCCTCGACTTCATCGGCAATGGTTTCCTTCTCATCTTCCTCTCCGGAATAAAACCGTTCGATCTGATGCCGGCAGGTGTCTCCTGCGATTTCAATATCCGGATAAAGGATGCTCTTATATCCACCCTGCTCATTTGCATAGGTGGCCTTCATCCCGTCAATATACCGGTCCAGCGCCGTATTCACACAGTGAAAGATATACTGCATGTATTCATCGTAATCCTGAAACGGCTTCTTCTGTAATTTGCTGTCATATTTCTGCATACTCTGAATTCCCCTGTCAGATCCAACCCCCTGGTACCCTATCCGGTCTTTCCGGTCTTAAAGATCGTTCCCTTCTCGAAGACCGAGGGAGCGGTATTAATGGATGTTTCATCCTTCTTCTGAAAGATCCCTCCGAATTCATTCAGCGGGACCTCTCTCTTCCGTTCCTGATAAATCATCCAGTCCGGCTCTTCCGCATAGTAGAGTTCCTCTTTTTGACGCGACCGTTCGTTCTTCCGCATCTCCCTTAGAAGTTCTTCATCAATTTCCATATCGTACTCCTATGCTCTACTCCCCGGAACGCTGCACCATTTCTTCGAATTCTTCCTTCGAAACCTCGGTAAACTCCAGCGCTTCCGTGATGCAGTACCCCACAGTGCCCTTCGCATAGATTTTGGTCCACTCCGCTCCCCGTTCGATCACAACTCCGGTGGAATGCGGCTTCAGCTGACCCACGGCCTTTGACTTTTTGCTGTCGGACCCGCGCACCAGAAGGAACTGATTCTTATTTATGGTTTCGAATATGTAATACTTCCCGTCGTCCTGGGGACCGAATTCCGGAAGTTCTTCCGTTGCTTCCTCTGTGGGTTCTTCCGTTACCTCCTCCGTGGGCGGTTCCGTCGCCTCCTCAGTGGGCGGTTCCGTCGCCTCCTCAGTGGGTTCTTCCGTCACCACCTCCGTGGGGGCCTCCGTTACCGTCTCCGTGGGTGCTTCCGTCACCGGTACGGTTACGGCTTCGGTAAAGGGTTCCTGCTCCTCCGACCATCCTTCGGTCCGCTGCTCCGTCCAGCGTTCCAGAATGGAATTCGGATCATTGCTGATATTCGGATCCTTCTCCGGTTCCGGATCGGAAGACTTCCCGGGATCCACCGGAGACGATGCGGTCTCTTCCTTTCCGAACAGCAGATCCGCCATGGTTTTATGGGCCAGAACGGACTCATTATCCTTCAGCATAAAGATTGCCAGAACCGCAACCACCACGTAAAAGGCGCATACCGCAGCTATGATTCTTCTGATCTTTCTTCTGCTCATACTCTTCCTCCGGCAGGGATCTGGATATAAACACCCATTCCGTTACCCACGGTACTCTTTGCATAGATCGTTCCGCCGTAATACTCTACGATGGCTCTTGCCTGTGCCAGTCCGAGACCGTTTCCGCTGATGCGGTTGGATCCCTGATAATTCAGTTCGAAGATGTACTTTGTCTCCTCGGTCGGAAGTCCCTCTCCCGTATCCTTCAGGACGATAAAGATATCGTCCCCGATGGTGGAAATGGTGATCACAAGGGATCCGGCACGTTTCATGTATTTGATGGAGTTGTCAATGATATTCCGGAACAATGTCATCAGTCTTCCCTGATCGGCAGTAACCAGCAGGGTATCTGTCGCAGAGGATACCGTGATATGAAGATTTGCCGCTTTGGCCTCCTCCAGAAGGGAATTCTTCGCCTGATTGGCGATGGAAATGATGTTGACCGTCTCTCTTCCTTCTCCCCCCTCGGTAACCGGCGGCAGCAGCGCACTGAAATCGCGTGAACGTTCCGTCTTCTCCTGTTCCTGTTCCCGTTTCCTGAGCTCCTGCTCCTTCAGCTTCCTTTCTTCTTCCATTGTACGGATCCTGGAGTGCAGGCTTATCGCTTCATCCCTGAAGGATGTATTCTCCGTTCGCAGCGATTCTATCTGCGCTCGGATCCGATCGATCAATCCGTCTTTTTCTTTCATCTGGTTGGAGATCTCGTTGATCTCTTTCTCCTTTGCCGCCATCTCCTGGCCGACTTCCTGATGGTATGTCTTCAGTGACAGTTCCTTGTCCACCTGGTCCGAATAGCACACGAAGCAAAAGGAAAAAAGACATAAACTGTGTAACAGAAAGAACACAATGATAAAAACCAGATTTAAAAAGAACAGACTGTATATGGTTGCAGCAAAAAGAATGCATGCACTGATCAAAAATACCCTTTGTAAACCGGACATTTTTCTCTGCTATCCTCCTTCTCTTGTTTCACCTGATATCCAGGATGCCGTCAAATCCCGTGACCACAAAGGTATCCCGCACCTGATCCTGCAAATTGATGATGATCAGTTTTCCGCCTTTGGACTGTGCGGTCTTCTGACCCAGAACAAGCGCCCGAAGCCCTGCACTGGACATGTATTTTACCTTTTCCATATTTAAGATCACGTTGTTGCTTTTCATAAAGGATCTGAGCACGAGGGTCTGGAATTCGTCGCTGGTAAGCGCATCGATCTTCCCCTCTATGTTCAGCTGCAGCATACCTTCCATCAGAATCTCTTCGTAGTTCATTTTTGTCCTCCTGTCCTCACTCGTATCCCGGGATCTGATTCCCCTGCCTAACGTAAAACCACCGTACCATCCAGAGAAAGTCCGCTGTCCAGTTCTGCCTCATGTTCTTCTGGCAGTCTGGAATTGATATCCAGATAGGTCCTCGAATCCGCTGTCGGTGTCTCATCCATCTGTACGATGCTGATCCTGGTTCGAAGCGGTTTGAACTGGTTCAGCATGAATACGATCCGGTGTCTCAGTTCCTCCGTAAGCTTCCCGGGAACCATTACCGTAACATCATACACTCCCTTGGGATGAAATCCCTCAGGTACCTCTATCTTATTCTCCTTGATCCATGAACGGAGACGGTTATGTTCGATCACCACTGCAGGCTCGCCCAAAATGATCTCCAGAACTCTTTCGATCGCCCGTTTGGTCCCCTTCAGCCGGTTCAGGCTGTATGCCTCACGTACAAAGGCCCGCATCATATTCTCGTCCAGGGATCCACCCTCCAGGTCGATCCCGAGCCAGGAGCCGTACACGGCCAGCAGTTCTTTCGGACAGATATCCGGATCCAGCAGCTGTGGCAGCCGGGCGATATCCTGCTCAAAATCATTGTAAATACTCGAGAAGATGGATATATACCGGTGGAAGAAGCTGTTCCTCTCCCTGTATACCTCCGGATAGGTGGCCATGAAATTATCTCCCATGGAATCCACGATAAGATGGGAGATCGAAAGTTCTCCCGATCCTGCCGCAAGGATCGCGATGTAGAGGTACTGGCCGGACAGATCGTAAAGCAGGATATCCGATCTTCCGATATAACGGACTGCCCCCAGCTTCATCAGTACCGTCCGCTTGGATTCCACCGGGATCTCCTCCTCCGAGAGAAGTACATCCAGATCCACGGCCACACCGCCGATCTCCACGGCCTTCTGGTTCACCGCAAGCAGATAGATGCTGTACGCTCTGTCTTCGGAGCACTCTACCTTAAAGGACAGACGTCCCCACTTTGCATCGGGCTTTACACCGTCAATGCTTCGAAGGAAGACCCCGTGATTCTCCGCGGTCTGGATCAGTTCCAGACGTGCATTTTCGTCACAGGTGAAACCGGTCACGCATCCGGACATTATTCGGTTTTTTCGAATCGTATATTTCGCCATATTATTTAACCGTTATTGAAGTGATCAGTGTCTCCAGCATGATCTGTCCCGGATACAGGAGACAGTTCTCTCCCGGATAGATATTTCCGTCCCGGAGGGTTGCATGCTTCAGGTTCTCGGGCTGCATGAAGAGATCATATACATAATCCACACAGTCCAGACTTTCAATTCCCGCAAACACATCCTCGAAGGTCAGCGGGTCTCCGAAGTTCTTGTCTCCGTCGATATAGTTGATCATACTCCTGAGCCGTTCCTCGATCTGTTCCCTGCTGTTGGCGAACTGCCGGTTCACATACACCGTCAGTTTCACGGACACTCCCACATAGACCGGAGACTGGATATGAAACCGCGTGGTGATCAGTCTTCGTTCCGTGAGTGTTTCGGAGATCACATCGACATACTGCTTTGAAAGCTTCGGGAATTCCTCATCGGTTCCGGGCAGCACGGCGATATGTACCATATTATCCAGTTCATCCATCACCGCATGGATCTTCCGGATACAGAGTCCCGGAGCCGATGCGGCTGCCTTTTCAAAATCCTCGGCCGTGATGCAGGTATAGGGTGTATATACATCCTCCCGGAATCTGGCCCGGACCTCCTCCAGGGTCTCCCGGAAGGATCCGCCGGTACCGGGACCCGGATTATAGAATATCGCATTTCCAAGCTCCGGCGCCACGAAACCATTTCCCGCACGGACATTTCCTTTCGGTCCCTCGGTCACTGCCAGGGATCCGATAAAGAGCTCCGCTCCGATAAAATCCCCCGGATCCTCGATCACGATCTTCCCGTCATTTTCCAGCAGATGATACGTCAGTGCATCATCGTCCGGCTTTCCGGGACGTACAAAATCAAAAAACTCTTCTCCGGCATCATCCACCCTTTTGGCGATCAGCAGGAAACTGTCCGGAACAATATGATCAAAGGGAAGATCGATCTCCTGATCATCGTATCCGATCACACGTCCCACATGATACCGGCGCATCACCTCTTCACTGTAGATAAAGATCCTGACGGCGTCCTTTACCCTGACGGGTTCGTATCCGAAGCTCTGCTTATCAAAGGAGAGTATAAACTCACCTTCTTTTTCACCTCTTTCATACAGGCAGTACCTGCCCCGCCGGCCGGTTCCCGATGAAAGCTCATATCTGCGATAGGATTCTCCCTTTCCTTCCCTGCAGAAGCAAAGGATGTATCCTTCATTCTTCATGGGACTTACCATACGGATCCTGTCCGTTCTCTGGAAGGACATGGCCAGCGCCCGGGTATCCTTCTGCCATACCTCGAAGAGGAAGGCATCCACCTGCATGATGCAGGGCCGGATATCATAATTGGCGGTGGTAAGGGTCGCCCGGATGCAGTAACCGCTCTGGTCCCCCTGTTTATACTCCGCATACCGTATGTCCTGCGGAAATTTCAGTTTGATCTCACCGCTTTCCAGAAGTGCTCCGGTGAAATCCTTCACCTTGATCTCACGGAACCCGTCCTTTGTATAGCACTCCCAGTTAAAGGAGGCGAATATATTCCCGGCCCGGTCCTTCAGAGGGGTTCGCCGGAAGCTGGAATTGATCTGGATATAAAATGATGTCTCGCTTCCGGGTTCCGGCAGGTTGTCCGAGAAGAACAGGATCTCGTCTCCCACCTTCGGATCATCCCCGAACACCTTCGCAGGCAGGACCATTTCCCGGTCCAGCAGATGGCCGTGATCATGGTATTCCCCGTTGAAGCGGGACAGGATCCCCGTCAGGTGACAGTCTCCCACGTCCTGGGCCCGCCTTGTTTCGAAAACCATATCTCCGATCAGGAAACGCTGGTTATTATTGATATGTGTTTTTCCGGGAAGACCATCCGCCGAAAGAAGCAGTCTGGCACATTTTCCCTTCCGCGCCTCGAAGCCGACCATCTTCAGCAACGCTCTTCTCACATCGTCGCTGATGGTGGTGATCCGTGATCCCTGAAGTGTTTCAAAAAGAATCAGGTTCTCCAGGATCGTGATGCCGGGGTCCGAAGGATTGTGATTGGTCCATTCTTCCGTGATAAGAGGGATGGCCGATACCGCATCTGCCATCCTCTCTTCAAATGTTCTTCCACTTATCTCTTCCAGTCTAAGCAATCAGAAAACCTCTCAATCGTATTCGATATATATCTTATGCGCTCCGGATCTTACCATCATGAAGGGACTTGCCTTCACATCATCGATATCCAGCGTGTGTTCCCCGTCCTTATCCACATAATGAACGGTGATCACCGTCTTTTTGAAGACCGCCCGGTTCTTCAGCGTACCCAGCTTCATCATGATCTGTGCCTTCTTCGGAAGAACACCGATGGTCCAGCCGCCGCTTCCCCTTCCGGATACCGGGTCAAAGTAATCTTTCAGTATTCCGAGGATCGCACTCTGTGTCTCGAAGCTTGCCTCCTCATCCCTGACCGTAGCCCAGACAGAGACGGATACAGACACGAAGATCGGCTCCACCACATGTACATGCTCCGGAGATATGGTGGCAGGAGAAAGTTCCAGAAGGTATTCCTTCAACGGCCCTGCGATACGATGGAAGGAGAAGGAACCATCCATGTAATCCTTCATCAGCAGCACGAAGGAGATATCCTGCGGCCGTTTCTTTCCGTCCACGGTCTCACCGGCTACGCAGACCGCCTGGTCGATACTGTCGGAGAAACCGAGGATCGTATAGATATAATCCTTGTCCGATACCAGCCGTCCCCTGCTGGAGAGCAGATTGGCTCCGCGGCGAAAGGCCTCTGTCATGGTCTCCAGATCCGAACCTCCGTAGGCGCGGACCGGATTCGTTACCCGGTCGATATAAAGTTCTGTCCCTACGGTTTCGCTGATGGCTCCCGCTTCCACATTTCCGGCGGAACCGTCACAGGTACGTACCCGTACCTTGAAGGCAACGTCATCCGTGATCCGCGGCTTCATGGCCTTCACTCCGTCGGAGAAGATCAGTTCCCCGTTCATACGGTCGATCATATAGCTTCTCGGATCCGAAGCCGTGTCGAATCCTGTGGTCTCATTCCATTTCACATATACCGCGGAAAGTCCTCCAAGTTTATCCGTCTCTACCCGGATATCCTCCGGGTGTTCGAGCTGCATCCGCTCGATCTCATCCTTCCGGATACTCCTTTTCTCATTTACCCAGACCTCCGCGTCCAGAATGTTCTGCCGTCCGAGGGAGAAATGCTGGTTCGGCGTGGTATCATTCAGATAATAATCCTCTTCCTTCTCCGTCACCGTATTGGAGACGTAGACCACATTGGTCAGGACCTTGCGGATGCGGGGCAGGAACAGACTGCTTTCGTTCTCATCCTGCACATTGTTCCTGCGGATCCGGATCCAGTATCTGGTCTTGCCCTCCAGAACGGTGCCGTGCATATCCGCGGGGGGTATGAAACCCACTGCACCGGATCTTGAAAAATCTTTTGTATTGTCTACCACCTTCAACGGCTTGAATCCGTCGGAGGTACTGTATTCGAAGCGGCACTTCATGGAGTTCATATTGAGCTGGTCTTCCAGTTCAAAGTAAATGCTGACGGGGCCATCCTCCATGCGGTTATTAAACCCGAGATACAGCGCATCGTCCTGATATACACCTCCGGACATGGCCGTGAACCGCTGATCGGTCTTGATCAGTTCCGTGATCTCCTGCTTCTCGGTTCCGGTTACCCTGTACAGTTTATCCGGATCCACGAAATGTCCCTGATAGGTGAATTCTGCCCGGAAATGCTCGATCACCGGATAATGATGGATGGCCGGACGAAGATAACAGTTATCCGCCTTGATGAGCCGCAGTCTTACGGCTCTTCCGAAGTACGCCCCTACCTGGATCTTTGCCCAGTCCGTGGGACATACGAAGCTGACACTGATATTTCCGACTCCCGCGCCGGACAGAAGTCCGGTTACATCATCCTCCGCAGGCAGCTTCTTCCAGCCCAGCCCGTTGTAATACTCCATGCTGATCTCGTCGCAGTAGGATTCTGCAGGGATGTCCGCCAGGATCATCTTCGGTTTTCTCTTGATCACCTTCAGTTCCGCCTCTTCCTCCTGTCTGGAGAGGAAATGGCTCCGGTCCCGGTGACCCACCTGAAAATGCAGTGTCACCCGGGAGCCTCCCTTGGAGAAATAAAGGTCGTGTCCGATATAGCACTCATTATAGAGCGAAAGTGTATCCGTAAAGGGTGCGAAGGCTTCCACATCCAGGTCACTGTTCCCGTCCGTGACAAAGTCCGCACTCCGTTCTTTTCCTGAGGAAGAAAGACCGATCCCGCTCAGATCCTCCGCCTGCCGGACGATGGAATGTGCCTCCATGGCAACCACGGCATAGCTGCGGCCTCCTACGATCAGATGCCGGCATTTCCTGCTCTTCTTTACTTCCACCGTGATCCCGTCCGGATGGATCTCCATGCTGTCAAACTCCTGGAATCCCGAGGCTGAATAGTACTTCAGGATATACTCCCCGCTCCGGAGTTTCTCGATGATATCGCGGCTTCCTTCAAGTCTTATGTAGATCGGCTCATCTTCAATATCGAAAAGGGATTCATGATAGAGAACCAGAGCACTTCTGGCGATATTCCCCACTTCGGAGAAAAGCACAAAGGGACGGAGTTTCCCCCTGTTTGTGGAATACCGCTGCTCGGATCCGTAGGACACTTCCTCCGTCTCTTCTTCCCCGGATTCCGGCTCTTCATCATCCCGCACTCTGTCCACTTCGCCTTCCAGCAGGGAAACCGGCGGGAAATCCCCGAGAAGCGGTACGAAAGAGCCTTCCTCCCAGTCCGTCATAAACGCGTCCGTGATCCGGGAATTGGTCACATAGATATCCCTCTCCGTCTCAAAGATCACCTGTCCGCTGTCCGTCTTGTCCGTAGCCGCAACCAGTCTGGTGCCCTTCCGGATCTGTGTTCCCGGAATCGTATCCTCCACCAGCATAAACTGTACCATGCTTCCGGCAGGCTTGGCTGCCTTCAGGGAAAGGTCCAGCATGTTGGCAAATTCCACATGAAAACGGTCCATCGAAAGGTTGGTAAGATCGATATTTTCCTTCATGGACAGTGCAAAGATCTTTGCGATCGCCGCGCCGATATCCGCATGCTCGGGATCGAAATGCCACTCCGGGACATAACCGCGCGCGAGTTCTCTTATTCTGTTTTCAATGTCCTGTACGCTGCGGTGATCTAACTCCAATCCTCATCATCCTCCGTCATAGCTTCTTCATCATAGTATCTTCGCTCCAGGGGTTCAAGCTCGGATTCTTCCTCCGAATAACCTCCCCTGTCCAGATAGAACGGAAATACAAGATTGTCTCTGGTATTCGTGGCCGCTACCACATAATCGATATGAACGATCACGGCGCCCCGTTCTTCCCTGTACTCGGTCTCTATATTCAGGTCTGCGATCCTCGGCTCCTGTTGGAGCAGTGTCTGTGATATATCACGGCGAAGGATCGACAGCATGGTCGTGCTCGTATCCATAAAGGCATAATTCATGATGTCACTTCCGAAGTTCGGCCGTACCAGCCGCTCCGTCAGCTGTGTCATCAGGATCAGATAGATGGACTCCTTGACCGTCCGGTTGCCGGATACGGTCATGATCCGTCCGGTTGCCGGATCCACCTGCAGCGGGAACTTGGCTCCCGTGCCTAAAAATCTTTCATCTGCCATAACAACTCCTCTTTATGCAGCCCCCCTGCTGCCGGAAGGTTCCCCGGACAACCCGGGGCCGGTGCCGGCCCTTCGTTCCGGCATGCCCGCCGTCTATCCAAGCTTGATAGGTGTTCCCGAGACTTCCACCAGTCCGCCGCTGGATACCTTCATGCTTCCGCCGGCTTCCAGCGTTACATTGGAGCCCTTAAAGTTCGCCCGGCTCTGGCTTTCGATCCCTACGGAATCATCCGCCTCCACCTTCACCTTCTTGGCTTTCAGCGTAACCGCTCCGGTCTCTCCGTTCATGACCAGGGACACATTATCCCCGACCTTGATGGTCAGTTTCTTCTCCGCCTTGATCTCGATATGTCCCTTCTCGGGGTCGGTGTTCAGACGGATCTGATTCTTGTTCTCCTTATCGGAGATCTCGATCAGTTTCTTATTATTGTTGAGTACCACCCGGTGGGACTGCAGCGCCGACTGGATCGTGATCACATCCTGGGAGCCCGGTTCCTCTCCTCCCCCATCGTCATCCCCGGATATATCCTCGAAAATGATGGAATTTCCGTTCTTTGTGACGATTTTTTTATACTTATTCTTCTCATCCCTTGATCCGGTAAGGATCTTGTCGTTGGTCTTCGGGATGCAGCCGATCACGTAGGCCCTTTCGATATTTCCTTCCTCGAAGGCAACCAGCACGAGATCTCCTACCTCGGGCATGAAATAGTGTCCCCAGGAGCCGCCGGAGGAAGGCATCACCACTCTGGCCCAGAGCAGTCTGGTGCTGTCCGCTTCGTCCCCGTCTCCTTCGCCCTGTTCCCTGGAGAGCAGGATCACGGAGACACGTCCCGGCATATTCTCATCATAGTTCTTGACCACCTTTCCCAGCATGATCCCCATGATGCGGGAATCCCCGGTATCGGTCTTCTCCATTCTTTTTTTTGATACATCCTCTATGATGTCAAAGATTGCCATATATTTATCCTTTTCACTTATCTTTACTGTCCGATGGAGTTTGCACAGCCTTCAAATGTGGTTCTGTACTTGTTGTCAAGGAAGGTATGCTTCACATTCGTCAGGTAGAATTCATTGTTCACCGGTGTACCGAAATCCTCCAGGGTGATGAATCTGCCCGGTACGATCTCCGGCATCCCCAGGGCTTCTCCGGAAATGCTTCCCAGCCGGTAATCGATGGTCTCCAGCAGATAGGAGGCTCTGTATCCGGCTTCCTCCTTGCTGTCCGTTGTGGGGTCGATATAGACCAGGGACTGTTTTTCGATCAGCGGTTTCGCTTTGTTGCCGAGAGAGATCTTGTTCTTGCTCTTCTTCTTGTCGCCGATGTATTTTCCCTGTGCCATATCAATATTCCGGACCACGACCTCCTTTACCAGACCGGTCATGTCATACCCCACATCCACCGATACAAGGCCGAAGCCCGGCTTCAGGACGATCAGCGGCGTATGATTCTTCTTCGCCTCGATAAAATACAGGGTCTTTCCCACGACAAAGAAGTCAAAGTTGTACCGTTTGGCCGCCTTCACCATAAAGTCATAGTCGCTCTCTTCCACCATCTCCACCCGCCGGTCGCCGGCCTGCCCCGGTCCGCCGGCACCTGCTCCGGGCGGTTTATCGGGTGTTGTCCCGATATTCGTCTCCATGAACAGCGATCCTCCCGGCCCGGTTTCGGAGAATATGGGATATCCTTCCAGGATCTCTTTCACCGCATCACTGAAATACAGTGCCTTCAGCTTCCTGGAATGCCGGTTGGCCATCATAAGCCCCTTCACATCCATGCAGGTAAGTTCTACCGAAGGCGTTTCCCCGGAATCCGCAGCAGGAACGATAAAATGTACTTTCGCAATAAATCCGCGGAATACCTCACGAAGAACCGTGGCATACCCCATATAGATCACGATCGTGGACCCGAGATACATATACTGCTTGGTCTTCTTGATCTCAAAGCTCTGACTTGCGGAATCATAGACCCCCCCGAGGGTTACCGTAGCGATGGAAGCCTCATATCCGGAGGTCAGCTCCACCTCCACGTCCTTCACGGTGAGCCGCTGCTGTTCGTTCATCTCCTGGCCGTCGATAAATACCGATATCTTCGGTTCCCGGAAATTCTCATAGGTCTGTTTTAATTTACTGAAATCAAATTCTGCCATACTAAACCATCATCGATCAAAAGTTCAAAAGGTTTCCTGCTTTCTGCGAAGTCCTGACAAAGCTTTCGCTTCCGTCCTTGAAGGATTCCTTGTAACGTTCCTGCCATACAGCCAGTGAATTCGGCCATTCTCCCGCATCTGCACACATAATGGTAAGTCCCACCGAGGCTCTCACCGGTTCTCCGGTGACATTGAACATGGTGTATTCCACACCGACCCTTCGAAGGACACCGGAGTAGCAGATCTCACCCCAGTGAAATGTGATCAGACGCGTATTCTCGTTCCGGAGCGCTGCAATAAAGCCCTCCACCTCACGTTGTACGGTCTTTTTCTTCTTCTTTCCCGCAGTCATACCCAGGTCTGCCATTCCCGTAAGGAACCCGGTAGGGGACGCATCCAGCTTGTCACTCATGAAGGCATCCTTCGGAACCATCGAATCAAACAGTAGCTCCACGGACAAACTGATGGAAGCATCCACCGCCTTGTAATTTACTTCATTGTTGGACTTGACGATATGATCCAGCGTCGAAGCGATGGTTCCGGAATGTCCGGACAACCGGAGGGTGGACGGGTTGAACTGCACGGTGAACAGTCTCTTTTTCGTTGCCAGCTTCTGGAAATATACCTCCGCAATATCATCTCTGGGAGGATTGTTCCCCATCAGGGCGCTGACCACATTTCCGATCAGTCCGGTATTCATTCCCGCATTTACCTTTCCCCCGAGGCCTCCGCCGAGACCTCCCAGGGCGCCTCCGCCTTCTGCGATCTTAACGGCATCCTGGTAAACGGTATCACGGTCCCGAAGATCTATGATCTCTATGATTGCTTTTTCGATATTTCCTACATTCTGCGTGGCCGTGTCGCCCGCATAGGAAAGCACATCCATAACATCCATAGTATTTCTCCAATCAAAGCTTCAGATTCATCAGGCTGTTGTTCGTAAACTTATTTACCGTACCCAGTACGCCGGATCCCGTTCCCGGTTCCTGGAATGTATCATCGAAAGCCTTGCTCCAGTATTCCTTGTCATATGTATAATTGGCGTCATGATGCTCATCCCGTTCGAGATAGTCATCCTGCCGGATGGAGAGCGAAACTCTTCCCCGTATGGGCTGTCCTCTTTTATTGAACATGGTATACTGCTCTTCCACATCCGTCAGGATCCCGTGGAAACTCATGCTTCCCCAGAAGAAGATCACCCGCTGTGCCTCCTTGATGGTAAGCAGGGAGAGCAGTCCCTGCATCTGACGCTGTACGCTGTAACCGTTCTTCACCCCCTTCATCACGGAGGTTACCGTATTCGCAGCATTGGACGGGGTGAATCCGGTCAGCGGATTATCCCCCAGCATAAAAGCATCCATGTTATTGGTGTCATCAAACAGAAGCTCCATGGACAGGATGGTTGCTGCAGGAGCATTGTACAAAGACAGATCCCTTCGGGCATTGTCCCCGGCGAAATCCATCTGCTTGCCGGCAGCGGTATCCAGCCGGAGCGACGAGGGGTTGTACTGCACCTCAAGCGCGATATAGTTTTTATCCAGGGCAAATTCACGGATGTCATCGTAGGTTGCCACCTTCTTCCCCTTCAGGGAAGCTTCCGCCTTTCTCAGGAGCTGCTGGTTCAGCTGATCGTATTTCTGTGTCACACCTGCTTCCAGAGCTCCCAGTGCATCCAGGCCCTCATTATTGTTCTGATCGATATTTCTCTCGACTTTCCGGATACAGAGTACGGCCTTGGTATTATTTCCGGTAAGACTCCCTGTAAAGTTTTGAAATGCCTTTCCCAATTCCATATATCGATCACCTCACATACACTTTGCACCGTTCAGCCGTTATCTCCGGTGGTGGGCAGGCGGTACATCCGCCTGCCGTTCCCGCCGGCAGCTTGCTTTTCGAAGATCCGGGGCGTCTATATGCCTCTCCGGATCTTCTCATTCTTCAGTTTCTTCTCCAGCTTCTGCAGTACCTGCTCCGAGATGGCACTCATCTGGGATCTTACGCCTCTGTTCACCAGTGCCTCAATATCCTCTGCCTCCTGACGACTGAGCCTTCGCTCCGTATTCGTCGTAAGGGTGGTGGTGCTTCTCCGGTCCGTCTCCGTCTGCTGGTTCCTTTGTTCGATCTCTCTTCTCCGCAGGTTCTCACTCCTGCGGAGACTCTCTACCATTTCCTGCAGTTCTTCCTGGGTCACACGGTCATTCCGCCGGTAGATCAGTTCGCTGGATTCCGTCTGCACGGGCTCCGGTTCCGGCTCCGGCCGGACGGCCTGCGCCATCGTAAGCCGGCGGATCTCCTCTGCCGCTTCCTCCACGTTGTTCCTGCGAATCCCCACATTTTCCTGCTGTCCCGCACCGTCCAGATACCGTTCCACAACCTTGAAGACCTCTACGGACTGCTCCGGGAAGATCCGCGTTATCTCATGAAAGACCTTTCTTCGCTCCTCTTCCTGTGCATTCTCCGCATGCTGCAGACTCTCGTAGAGGGACTGCTCGTCATCCAGCAGGGACAGGGCCTCCTGTCTGGTCCGCTCCATGCCTCCGGTCTGGTTCCTCTCGGGCCGGATGTTCTGCAGTACCTGCACCATCTGCTGATAGCGTTCCACGTTCCGGAGATTCATCTCATTCATCTCACGGATCGTATTCTCGATGGTTTCAATATCTCCGGCGTTCTCCGTGATCTCCTG
Source organism: Eubacterium sp. (assembly GCA_017437905.1). GTDB lineage: Bacteria > Bacillota > Clostridia > Lachnospirales > Lachnospiraceae > Eubacterium_Q. Next base: position 36,009 of record JAFRWY010000081.1, on the reverse strand, counting down.
CAGCTCATTCAGTGTCGTAAGCTCCAGGCCGGCTTCGGGTACTTCCTCCGGATACGTACTGATCCATGTATCGGATCGTTGTTCCAGATTATAGTTCAGCCGGTTAAATATATTCTCGGCCGAATGATACAAGGCACCTCTGTACTCGATCCATGTATCCCCTCTGCCGATCCGGTCATACCCTGCATGGAACATGGTCTTTACCACATCCAGAAGGACTGCGGCGGTAAGACCAGCCGTTACCTCTGTCTTACTTCTCTCTTTCTCGAGGATCTCTCTTTCGTAGACATTGTCACTCCGGTACCGCTCTGTCTCCCGGATGGTTCTTCCGGCAGACGCTGCAGCCGCTCCTTCTTCCTCCGCCGCCTCCCGGCGGTGGATCATCTCGGTCCTCTCATAGATCCGTCCGGGTTCCGGTGTCTCTCCCGCAACGGTACGTTCCGTCCGGAGCCGCTCTTCTCTCAGCTGCTCCCGGAGTTCCTCCCGCAGGGAAGATGTCACGGTTTCGCTTGTGCGGATACTGCTTCTGTCCCGTTCCAGACGATCCTGTTCACGGATCCTTTCCCGTTCGGATTCACGTACCGTAGTAATTCTCTCCTGTGCCGTGGATTCGCCGCCCTCTGTTTCTGCGGCGGCACCCTCCCGGTAGATCATTTCCGCACCCTCATGCGCGGTCCGGAGGATCTCTCCCGCTTCGGTCACATACTGTTCTCTGGTTTCTTTGCTTCTCTCGGTCTCCGTCCGTTCACGGTCGGTTACCTGTCCGGAAATGATCCTTTCTTCCAGTCGTTCCCTGAGCCGTTCTTCCGGAACCGTACCTTCTCCTCCGGATTCCCGGAGGATCGTCTCCATCCGTTCCCTCTCGGAACGAAGGATCTGTTCCTGCTCTTTCGTCAGCTTTTCTCTGGTACGATACTCCTCATGCTCACGTTCCAGCCGGCTGATCCGTTCCTCGGTCACACGTTCTCCGGGTTCTCCGGGGATCCTCTCCCTGGCGCCTTCCGCGGCCCCCGTCTCCCGGATCCTTTCACTCTCTGTCACATATGTCTCACGGGTGGTTCCCGGAGCCGCGGTGCCGGTTTCTCCGGCCTCTGCCGCTCCGCCTTCCCGGTAGATCAGCTCTGCACCCTCATGCTCGGTCCGGAGGATCTCTCCCGCTTCGGTCACATACTGTTCCGTACGCTCCCTCTGCAGCTCCGCCTCAGTCCGCTCACGTTCCGTAAGCAGCTCAGACGTGATCTCCTGCTCCAGACGTTCTCTTATGCGTTCGCCTGGTACTGCAGGTTCCCCACCGGTCTCCCGGATGGTTTCCGTCCGCTCTGTCCCGGTACGGATTACCTGTCCCGGCTCTTCGGTGATCCGGTCCGTGGTACGATACTCCGTACTCTCTCTTTCGGTAAGACGGCTTCGTTCCTCGATCACCCGCTCTCCCGATGCCCCCGGAATGGTCTCTTTCGCACCTTCCGGTGCTTCCGTTTCGCGGATCCGTTCTCTTTCTATAATATCTGTCTCCCGGAGCCTTTCACCGGAAGTACCTTCTGCTCCGGCAGTCTCCGACTCCGGTGCCGGTGCCCCTTCCCGGTAGATCAGTTCGGCACCCTCGTGCTCCGTCCGGAGGATCTCTCCCTGCTCGGTCACATACCGGTCTGTCCGAAGCTCCGCCTCGGTCCGCTCACGTTCCGTAAGCAGCTCCGATGTGAACTCCTGCTCCAGTCGTTCCCTTATGTGTTCGCCCGGAACCGCCGGTTCCCCACCGGTCTCCCGGATAGTTTCCGTCCGCTCTGTCCCGGTACGGGTTACCTGTCCCGGCTCTTCGGTGATCCGGTCCGTGGTACGATACTCCGTACTCTCTCTTTCGGTAAGACGGCTTCGTTCTTCGGTTACCCGCTCTCCCGGTGCCCCCGGAATCGTCTCTTTGATTTCTTCCGGTGTTCCCGCTTCGCGGATCCGTTCTCTCTCTAAAACACTTGTCTCCCGGATCCTTTCACCGGAAGTACCTTCTGTTCCGGCAGTCTCCGTCTCCGGAGTCTCTGCTCCTTCCCGGTAGATCAGTTCGGAACTCTCATGCTCTGTCCGGAGGATCTCCCCCTGTTCGGTCACATACCGGTCTGTCCGGAGCTCCGCCTCGGTCCGCTCACGTTCCGTAAGCAGCTGCGATGTGATCTCCTGCTCCAGACGTTCTCTTATGCTTTCGCCCGGAACTGCCGGTTCTCCGCCGGTCTCCCGGATGGTTTCCGTATGTTCTGACTCAGTACGGATTACCTGTCCCGGCTCTTCGGTGATCCGGTCCGTGGTACGATACTCCGTACTCTCTCTTTCGGTAAGACGGCTTCGTTCCTCGGTTACCCGCTCTCCCGGTGCCCCCGGAACGGTCTCTTTCGTACCTTCCGGTGCTCCCGCTTCGCGGATCCGTTCTCTCTCTATTACACTTGTCTCCCGGATCATTTCGCCGGAAGTACCTTCTTCTCCGACGGTCTCCGACTCCGGAGCCTCTGCTCCTTCCCGGTAGATCAGTTCGGAGCTTTCATGCTCGGTCCGGAGGATCTCTCCCTGCTCGGTCACATACCGGTCTGTCCGGAGTTCCGCCTCGGTCCGCTCACGTTCCGTAAGCAGCTCCGATGTGAGCTCCTGCTCCAGACGTTCTCTAATGCTTTCGCCCGGTACTGCCGGTTCACCGCCGGTCTCCCGGATGGTTTCCGTCCGTTCTGTCCCGGTACGGGTTACCTGTCCCGGTTCTTCGGTGATCCGGTCCGTAGTATGATACTCCGTACTTTCTCTTTCGGTAAGACGGCTTCGTTCCTCGGTCACCCGCTCTCCCGGTGCCCCGGGAATGGTCTCTTTCGTACCTTCCGGTGCTCCCGCTTCGCGGATCCGTTCTCTCTCTAAAACACTTGTCTCCCGGATCCTTTCACCGGAAGTACCTTCTGTCCCTGCGGTCTCTGTCTCCGGAGCCTCTGCTCCTTCCCGGTAGATCAGTTCAGAGCTCTCATGCTCCGTCCGGAGGATCTCTCCCTGCTCGGTCACGTACCGGTTCGTATGATCAAAGTACTGCTCCGATCCGCTTCGCTCCGTCACGCGTTCGCCGCCTTCGGTGATACGCTCTGTAACGGTTCCCGGGCGTTCTTCTCCCGGAAGCACGGTCTCCCCAGCTTCCTGAAGGACCCTCTCCACGGTTTCCCGTTCCGTACGTGATTCCGGTCCCGGAACGGATCCGGTCCGCTCCGTGGTACGGGACTCGGAGGTAAGCCGCTCTCTGATCCTTTCGCTTTCCTCCTTCGTCCGCTCGGTCAGACGGTCTAGGATGGTTTCTTCGAATTCCTCCCGGTTCTCTCCCTCGCGGTACTGAAGCTCCGTCCTCTCTATGTCTCTTACCGGTGCTTCCGTACGTTCCGTAAGATACTGCTCTGTTCTTTCCGTCAGGTGTTCACTGTCACGGCGCTCCGTGATCCGGGTTCCTTCTTCCGTAACCCTTTCGGTCACGCGTTCACCCGGACGAAGCTCGGATATGATGCGTTCTCCTTCCGGAGCCGCACCGGCTGCTTCTTCCTCTTTCCGAAGAGAAGAGGTGGGTTCCTGCTCCGTGCGGATCTGTTCCCTGATCCGGTATTCCGTGGTTCCGGGAGCTTCCACACGGGTCCTCTCCACGATCACCCGTTCCGTGGTCGCTCCTCCTGCTTCCGACGGTTCCGCCGTACCGGTTTCTCCTTCGCGGTAGACGATCTCTGCAGTTTCACGCTCGCCAAAGAGAGCGGTCTCCCGCTCTATCCTCAGCTGTTCTGCTTCCCGTAATTCTCTTTCTCTTTGTTCGGTGATCCGGGTCCGTTCCTCGCGGACGGTTTCTCCCGGCCGACCCTCTCTTATCTCCGATATCTCCCGAAGAACCTGCTCAGAGATATCTCCGGCTCCGGTCCTTCCCTGCTCCGTATGGATCAGGTCGGGCTCCTCACGGATCACATTTGACATGAAACTCTGCACCAGCAGCTTCCGTGCCACATTTTCCTGCTCGGAAAGCATGCTTTCCTGCAGCTCGATCCGTGTATCGTTCAGACTTTTGTTGAAATTGGAAACGATCTGGTAGATCGCACCAGTACGCAGCCGATGCAGGATCCTCTCACTGAGAAAATCCTCCTCGGATCTCTCGATGTTGTACGTATCCCGTTCCGCAAGCTCCTTCGTCAGCTCCAGGGTTCTCTCCCGAAGCTCCCGGTTCTCGCCCCCCATGACCATTTCAAAGTAGTTGTTCAGGAACGCTTCTTCCAGGTGGGATTCATCGATCATCCGTCTCACCTGGGTCATGAACTTCCTGTCATCTTTGATACCCAGTTTATGGAGTGCATCCGTGATATAGGTCCTGTCCTGATAGGTGAGTTCCCCATCCACGGAAAGCAGGATCCGGTTCAACATATTGTTGATGATATTGTATTTTTCTTCATTCCGGCTGGAAATGAAGGTATTTCCGCCTATGGTCGTGGAGCCCTCGTCCATCAGATAGATCTCCGGTGGCGAGCTCACCATGTGCAGAAGCTCTTCTTCTCCGATCTCAAGCCCCATTAATGCATAGTTGCCGGCGATTCTCTCTCCGAAAGAATCGTACCCTTTTGCAAGATCCGACCGAATCTTCAGTTCGAGCGGGGCCTTGATGGTAATCATAAGTCAGAAAGCGCCTGAGCCTTCAGCGCTCTCCTGTCAGGTGGCCATTTTACAACCTTCGGTTTCGTATTTACGCTGCGATTCTGGGTATGATCCACACTCGCCGAACTGTCCTGGGTTCCGGGATAGTTCCACTTGCTGGGTTCCGCCTTCTCATTCACGTTACGGTTTGCGGTATGCTCCACACCGGACTTTTCTCCGGCGGATTTCGGATACTCCCACACACTGGGTTCCGCTTTGGTATTCGTACTGCGGTTCTGGGTATGATCCACACTCCGCATGCTGTCCGAGGCTCCGGGGAAACTCCACTTACTGGGCTCGGCCTTCTCATTTGTACTGCGATTCTGGGTGTGTTCCACACCGGACTGTTCTCCCGCAGATCTCGGATACTCCCAAACACTGGGTTCCGCCTTGGTATTCATGCTGCGGTTCTGGGTATGCTCCACACTTTTTATGCTGTCCCGGGTTCCCGGATAACTCCACTTACTGGGTTCTGCCTTCTCATTCACGCTGCGGTTTGCGGTATGATCCACACTCTTCCCTGCATCAACAGCTCCGGGGAAGCTCCATTTGCTGGCTTCTGCCGGCGGCATTTCCATGGCACGGTTGGCTGTATGCTGATCTCCCTCGGGTGTATTTCCGTTCTTCGGGAATTTCCACAGACTCGGCTTCACCGGGGTGGTGAAATTCCGGTTCTCCATGTGATCCGTGCTTTCAGCCTCCTCCTTCGGCCGGGCTCCCGGCATATTCCATTTGCTCACAGGTGCTATCTTATCATACAGACTCCGATTTCCGGTATGATCCGTACTGGGCGTCTCCTCCGGCTTGCCGTTGATCCTGGCTCCCGGCAGATTCCATTTGCTCATATCCGGTTTCTGATTCTTATTCCGGTTCTGGGTATGGGAAGACCCACCGCCTTTTACGGTGCCGTCGTATTCCCACTGCTCGCCGGACTCCCAGTCCGGACTGATCTGGTTCAGGGTGAAGAGTTCTCTGTAGGCGATGGTTACGGTCTCCGTATGGAGCTTGCTCTGCTCCGCGTTCAACTCTCCGAATTCCTTTGCGATCACGGTACAGCCGGTGAAGATATAAGCCCTTGCGCAGTTGGTAAAACTGATATTCTTCAGCCAGTTACCCGCCGGGCTACGGTTTACATAAAGCACGAGCGGAAGGACCAGATCCGTTCCCAGGGACAGGGGATCCAGGAACCCGGAATTCAGATCAAAGAATCCCGAATCCACGCCGATATATCTTTCCACCTGGAAGGTAAAGGGCTTGGTGATAGGCTTTCTCAGCATATGGACATAGTCATTCAGTCCGCCCTCCTGATAGAAGTCGAACTCGTTCTCCTTTGTAAATACTCTGACAGCCCTGAGCGGAAGGAAGAAAGAAGCCTCCACCTGCAGGGCAAAAGAATATGCTACAACCGGATTCAGTTGTGACTTATTGTTGGATCTGTCGTAGTTTCCACCTGCCATATCAATATCCTCATGAAACATTCTGCATAAGCCATGAGCTCATGTATGCTCTAGGAAAAAGAGAATCTCCCGGGCTGCATCTCCGTGATGCTCTTTTCTTTCTTTTCTTTGGAGGGATTCAGCTCCTTATTGATCCCGGAGATCTCTCTGCACCATTTCCGCCGTTCTCTGTGCTCAAGCGTCATTACGCTTGCCTCATCCCAGTGGAAATAATACGAGATAAATGCCATCTCCCGGTAGAGCTCATCCTCAGGATAAAGCCTTAGCCCTCCCTTGTAAAATTTAGCGGTACCTCAAAGGTCTTTCCGCAATCCGGACATACAGCTGTGAGGGTCGGAGGCTCCACATCATTGATCCTCTGGTACATATCCTGCAGATAGGCAAGATCCGCCGTGAACAGTCTCTCGATCACGGTTGCGGAGATGCCCTGCACGCCTTCGAGTTCCGTGATCACACGGCTGAGAACCACGATCGTAAGGTAGGACGGGTTCTGAAGAACACGCGGATCCCTGGTGGCAGATATCTCGTCTCCGGCCGTTGCGAGACGCATCTTGCCGCGGCGGTGAAGTTCTCCGTTGGAGTCCATATATCCCTTCGGTAGTGTAAAATCGTAAACTGTTTGCATGATAACCTCCTTCATAGTTCACTATGCACTTTGTAAGATGCATGGCCCGAAGACCATGCACCCTGAAAATGCATACTGAGTATTCCGCCATGCGCGCCTCTCCTGTCGCTTCGCGTCGCGCTTCACTTGGTCGCTTCGACGCTGAACGCAGTCCACCGGGCTGCAGCGTCCAGTCAAAGTCGCGGCGTTCGCCGCATACATCTGCTTCGATATAACTGTGCATGGAAGCCGGGCTTCCGTACAGTATATCTCGCAGATGTGCACGGCTCATTGCTACGCGCTAGTTAGGAATCACGAGCTCTTCATACGCAATCTCAACGGACTCGATCGCAACACCGGAGTTGCCGGCATCCAGATCAGGTGCGTTGTACTTGCATACCCATGCATTGGTGAGTGTCCAGGTTCTTGTTCCCTGCGGGGTAGTAACCAGCTGGGACGGAGCACCGGGGTTGATGTCGATCAGCTCGATGGTTACATCGTATCTCGGCATCTGACCACGTGTCTCACTAACACATTCCTGAATCCATGTCTTGAAGGGGCTGTCAATGATGTAGCCCATCTTCAGAGTTACATTTCCGTGCTTAACAAGTCCCGGAATCTTGACAGGTGCCAGAGATCCTGAATTGCCCTGTCTGAAATCGATCACATCAACCGATCCTTCTACACCGGTCACCTCTGAGAACGCGGCAGTTCCTGCGACCTCAGAAACAGTAACCAGGAAGTTCATTTTTGTCAACGGATAGTATGAGCCTTTACCGTTTTCATATGTTGTAGCTGCCATATTTTATTATCTCCCTTTCTTTATTCTGTTCCATTGTCTCAGCCTTCTCCGCCGGACTGTGCTTCGGATGTGAACTGCGTTACGCGGAAGATCACAAACTCAGCCGGTCTGGACGGAGCAATACCTACGTTACAAATCAGTCGGCCATTCAAGATATCATCCCTGGACATAGTCGAAGGTCCGATCTCAACGAAGTAGCCTGCGGAAGGTGAATCACCGGCCAGCATACCGTTTCTCCAGAGTCCGTCAAGGAAACCGGATACGGACAGCTGTACTCTCTGCCAAAGTGAAGAATCGTTCGGTTCGAATACAACCCAGTTGGTATTTGCCTTGATACTCTCCTCCACATAGATGAAGAGACGACGTACATTGACATACTTAAAGGTTGCGTTGGTGGAAGCTGTACGAGCGCCCCATACGCGGATACCCTGTCCGGGCAGTGCGCGGATCAGGTTGATGCCTTCCGGATTCAGAAGATCCTGCTCTTCCTTGGTGTAGTTGGTCTTCAGGCCGGAGCAGAATACAGTCTCATTTGCCGGAGCCTTGTGAACACCACGGTTCTGATCGGTTCTTGCATAGATACCCATAACCGCACCTGAAGGAGGTACGAAATCAGCCTTGTTGGAAGACGGATCAAATACCTCGATCCACGGATGATACATTGCCGCATAAGTGGAATCGATCATACTTCTGTAGTTAACCAGATCTGCCGGCTTGTAGTAATCCTTCGGCATATCGATAACCGCAAAACGGTTTCTCTGGATCTCGCAGTGACCTACCAGGGATACAACCACTTCCGGAATCGTGATACCGGGGATCGCAAGCATGTTTACATTGCTGTTCTCAACAAATGCCTGCAGACCGGTACGCTTGCCGGGGCCATTGTCCTCACCGATAAATGTGCCCGCATTGATCTCGGAAACGCTTCCGTCGGATCCGTCCTCAAGGAAGAACGCTCCGCTGGTCTCGCCGTCGCCGAGGATGGCTTCTACCGGATCACCGGCATCTTCCATCGGCTCGATCTCGATATCAACCAGCTCACTTGTTGCAAGCTTTGCACCGATGTACTGCGGAGATGCGGGATTGAAGGTAAGATCTGCATAACGCTCAGCCTCTTCCGCATAACGCACGCTCATATCAAAGGTTACAACATAAAGTACATTCTCGGGAATGATATTTCCGTCAACAGCCTTCTCCGGAAGATCATCCTCAAAGGTGATCATGTTGTCCATGATCGTCTTGATCCGTGTGTAGGTTCCTTCGAATTCTACGTAATCGCCTTCACGGAGACCCTCGGTGGTCTTAGCCTTATATCCGATATCGGTGTCTTCCATCAGCTGGATCTTACGACGTCTTACGGAATTCAGTGTAACCTGGATCTTGTCGCCCCATACGCCGGGGTTCTTTGCCTTAAGAGTGATAAGGCCCTTCTCAGCGGAGGATGCCTCTGCATCACTGGGAGCAACTCTCATAACGAAGCATCTGTTACCGCCGTTGGTAAAGAACTGCTCAACGCTGTTTGCAAGGAATCTGTACTCTCCGTAGGTGAACTCATTTAAGTATCCACCGAATGTCTGCTTAAAAGCTTTAAAACTCTGAACAAATACGGGTGCTCCGGAAACCGGGCCCTTCTCAGCAAGGCCGACAAAACCGGCTGTGCTTGTTCCTACGCCTTCAATACCTCGCGGGGAATTATCATATTCTTCAACATAAACCCCAGGTGATAAATAATCTGCCATCTTTTTTCTTTCCTTTCTTCGATTTAGTGATACCGAGAAGAATCAGTTCGCATTCGTCTTGGTCTGACCCGGAAGTGTTACGGAGATCTGACCCGCATAAGCACAGGCCAGCTTGCAGTCCTGTGCCAGACAGGGCTTCCCGTCGATCAGTACTTTCGGCTTTGTGGGGATCCACGTACCGGCAGGAGCCGGAACACAGGGCTGTGGAGTAAGGACTCCCATAGCCGCTGCGGTCGCTGATGCAACCGTAGGATTCGCAAGCGAAGTGCACATCCCGAAGGGTCCTACATTGGATGCCGGTGCACAATCCTGAATGGTGGCTGCGGGTTTTCCCTCCAGCAGCACCTTCGTTTGTGACGTGACCTTGATCGGTGCAGGTGCAGTGCCCATGGAACATAGGAGATTAGCTCCCATAGCTACAAGTAAACTCACTGTAGTACCTCCTGATCATAAAAATCCACTACCTGAAATCTTACCTCTTCCCCGACCTCGTACCGTACCAGATACTTTGTATCCTCACCTTCATCCTGAACTCTGAGCAGATACTGCCCATCCTCCCGGACGATTCCATATACGATCCGAGCGATCGGAAGATTCGGAGTAAAGCCTCCTTCCAGCGGACATTTCAGTTTGAAAGACTTCGGCGTAACCATCTTCTCTACTTCGATTCTTTCATAGCTTTGTTTGTCTGCCGACAGCAAAGCGTAATAACACTCTTCCAGCGTGATCGTTCCCCCCGATGGGTGGAATACCGATATGATACCTGTTCTTTGGTTCATATCTCCCGTCACGCACAGAAAGCGACTTAGCCTGACTGCCTCGATCTTTTTCAGAAAAGGAAGAGTTCCCGAGAAACCGAGCGTGTTTCTCCCTCTCACCGTGTTCTCCGATGGCATCAGGAACACGTAGCAGACCGGAAGTCGTTCGTCCAACTCTTCATAACGGACACAAGCTTCGTATCTTTCGTATCCAAAAACATCTATCCGCATAAGAAAATCTTCCCTGCCTGTGTTGATGAATACATAGATCCCACTTCCTCTGGATTCCGGTCTGACGGGCACACCGTCCCTCATAAATAACACGTTTCTCTCATCTACTGCCGCTCCCGTTGTCGTGTCATAAAGCCTTATAGCAAGATCCAGCTTAGCACGGATAACAGAAGCTTCCATTTCGATTCCTCCTTTCCCCTGCATGAGCGTAACCCCCATGCATTCTTAAACTTCGGAGAGATAACTCCCGGACCTTCAGGTCTGGTCCTCTCCTGCAACATGCAGTCCAAAGGTTGCATCCACAACGCGCGGCGTGGTGATCACTTCCGCACTGGACAGGTAAACAGGTGATGCCTTGTAAAACAGGCTGATCTGATATGGCTTGTTGATCGCCGACCAGACCCTCACCTTTTCCTCCAGACTTATCTTCGCCTGAGACAGTACGATCGGAGGTTCCTGTGTTGTGAGCCATGACTGCAATTCATCGGGACGCACAGAGTTGTTATCATTGACGATCTGTGCAATCTTACCGATGATTTTCTGGATATCTACCGCCTTGAGGCCTGCCTGGCCTCCGCTGTTGATAAAGACCATATAGTATAATGCAAATGGTCTCGGCGGTCTTGTAAGTTCAGCCCTTCCACGTTCGATCACCCGGGGGTGGTTACCTGGAGGTCTTCCTCAATATTGTAAAGGTAAACGCCCACCAGATAATCCACATCCTGCGAAGCAGGTGAGGATATCTCGATATTATTCGGGGAAGGGATCGGCTCCGGGCACATTTTCTCCCGAAGCTTTCTCACGATATAAGCACTTACATCTGATATTATAGGATAATCTGCCATCTTATCTTCCTCTTGCTCACTACTCCATAAAGACACCGAGCGCCTCTTCCGCCATACCTTCCATAACCTCGGTCAGGCATATCGCATACTGGGTATTCGGGATATATTCCGCGCTGCACCCAAGAAGCTTACCTGCATCATCCTCGGAAATGTAGATATCTCCTTCCATAACGGCAGCAAAGGTCAGTGTATCCAGTTTACCGCTCTGTTCCACCTGATCGGATCCGCTCCGGAAGATCATGGCCATAGCTCCCCGGGTCATGGTTGCCGTTCGTCTGGAGCTGTCATAATAATATCTGTAATCGGTGCAGAGTCCTATGGTCTTCAGTGATATATACTCCGGATTCTTGTCCTTGTACTGATTATACAGATACTTGCTGTTCTTTGACCGCATAAGGTCGGCCAGAGATGAGGCCAGCTTTCTTGCCGAGGAATTGCCGTTTCTTCCGAGTCTGGATACAACCGCAACCGCACATGCAAGCTGCTCGGCGTTCATATTCTCCACCGAGGTTCCGAAGGTGCTGCGAAGCACGCTCCGGATCTCATCCTCATCCATCCTGAGACCAGCTGCCTCGGTTTCATCCCCCGATCCGTTTCCGGAGCCGGAGCCACTGCCCGAGCCGGAGCCGGAACCGCCGCCCGGCCGGATGGAGATCCCGGAATCATTTTCCAATGCATCCAGCTTCCGGTCCAGCGTATCCAATGCTTCCTCTGCGTTCATATTGTCAAGGGCCGCAACCGTTGCCGTCACATCCGCCTTCGGATTCCCTTCCAGTTCCGCAAGTGCGTCATCCAAAATCCTCTCCGCGATCATTTCATCCGAAGGTTCTCCCGAATCTGCCTGGCTGCCGGAATCATTTCCAAGCTCCTCCAGTGTTTTATTCAACTGATCCAGGGCTGCCTTTGCATCCTTTTTATTTGTTGCACTCTGCTCCTTCAGCCGTGTGAGTGCCGCAACCGAAGCAGACACATCCGCTTCCGGATCTTCCGAAAGACGGTTCATGGCATCATCCAGCAGTTTGCTGATCAGTGTAGCATCATCTGCTCCCTTGCTGCTCCGGATCTCCTCACCCGAAGTATTCCCGAGGGAGTCTAGTTTCTGATAAAGTGTGCTTTGTGCCTTCTGGGCATTTCGATTGCTCTGCGGGTTCTTCTTCGATATGGTATCAAGTGCGGCTACGGAAGCGGTAACATCCGCACCCGGCTCCTTGTCCAGCTTCGACAGTGCATCCGTCAGGATCTCATCCACCAGCGCCTTTCCTGCGACCGAAGCCGACCGGAACTGATCTGCGGTATGATTTCCCTCCTGATCCAGCCGGTTCATCAGCTGGCTTTGCATATCGTCCTGCTCCAGTGCCTTGATCAGCGCAGCAGCACCGGACATATCGGCCTTCGGATCCTGGTCAAGACTGTTCTTTGCATCATCCAGTACCTGCCCTGCAAGCAGAGCCTTCTTCGCTTCCCCGGTGCGGATATCATCCGCGGAAACATTCCCCCGGGAATCCATCTCCCGGTACAGCTGATTCAGTGCATCCTCCGCAACAGTTCTGCTCTCCTTATTTTTCTTCTTTAATTCATTCAGCGCTGTAACGGAACCGGTCATATCCGCCTGCGGATCCGATGTCAGCTTTGCAAGCGCATCCTCCAGCACCTTATCCGCAAGTACCTTCGAGGACACCGCAGAAGAAGCATACCGGCTTCCCGAGTTATTTCCCACCTGATCCAGACGGTCGGTCAACTGCTTCAGCGTCTCCGCATTCCCCATGGCCTTCAGTATTGCCACGGAACCGGATACATCCGCCTTCGGATTCAGTGCTACAGAAGCAAGCGCATCCTCCAGGGCTCTGTCTGCAATATCTTCCCTGGATTCTTCCGATGCAAGAAGTCCTGCTCCGGAATCATTTCCAGCCCGGTCCAGACGCAGTGTCAGCTGCTTCAGGGACTCTTTATCGTCCAATGCCTTCAGCAATGCAACAGAACCGGATACATCCGCCTTCGGATCCTGTGCCAGTTTCTCAATCGCACGATTGAATTCTTCTCCGGCGAGTCTGCTGAAGGCATCCTCACTCATGCGATATTCCGTACCGGAATTATTATTCAGGGCATCCAGCCTGTCATACAGGTTGCTCAGTGCATCTCTTGCACTTTTTCCGCCCTGCGGATCCGTTTTACTCAGTTCATTTAATGCTGCGACCTGGGCACCGACATCTGCCTTCGGATTCGAATTCAGCTTGCCCAGTGCATCATTCATGATCTTCTCAACAAGGACATCCGCGGATACATTTCCCGACCGGAACTCCTGCCCGGTCGTATTTCCGACTTCCGTCTGCTGATCGGCGAGCCGGTCCAGTTCCTCCTTCATGCCCATGGCCTTCAGTAATGCCACGGTTCCGGATACGTCCTCTCCCGGATTCTGTTCCAGGCGCTCCAGGGCTTCATTCAACGCCGCATCCGCATACTTTCCTATGTTATCTCCGGCGGAACGGAATTCGTCTGCTGTGCGGTTTCCAAGCTCATCCAGCTTCCGGCAGAGCTCACTGACTGCTTCCTTGTCCCCCAGCCCCTTCAGAAGCGCGACATTTCCGGCCATATCTGCCCCCGGGTTTGCTTCCAGCTTCGCCAGCGCATCCTCCAACGTTTCCTCTGCAAGTACACTGAGATTCTCCTCACCGGCCCTGTATTCCGCACCGGAACTGTTGCCCAGGGAATCCAAAGTATCATACAGCTGCTCCAGCACATCCTTAGCACCCATTCCGTACAGTGCGGATACCGCATCCGAAACATCCGCATCCGGATTCGTCCGAAGTTTTTCCAGCGCCTCACTAAGGATCTGGTTGGCCCTGCGTTCATCAACACTCTGTCCGCTCCGATACTCAGAGCCGGAGCTGTTTCCCGCTTCGTCCAATCTGGAGTACAGCGTATCCAGCGCATCATATGCTTCCAATCCGTTCAGTGCGGCAACTTCATTCGTCACATCTGCGTCCGCATTCTCTGCAAGCTCCGCCAGAGCTTCGTTGAGAATCTTGTTGATCAGATCCGAATCCGCGCTCTTCCCGACTCTTGCTGCCGCATCGGCGATATCCCTGTCAACCGCAGCAATCCTGTCGTCATACATTTTGGCTTCCGACAGATTATTGTTGTCCAGCTCCTGATCTCTTTTTCTCTGGAGTTCTTCTTTCTTGTCATACAGTTTATCCAGCTCTGACTTCAGGCTTTCATCCGACTGCCGGATGGTCTCGGCCTCCTCACTGAGCCAGTTGATATGGCTGTCCAGGGATCCGTTCGCCCTGGAGCGGAAATCATCATTCTGCACGGACTGATAAAGATCGGTGGTCCAGGAGATGCATCCCTTTACATACAGCAGACCGTCCGCGGCGCTGACACGCATCTTGTAGGCATCGATCAGGAATTCCAGTTCGGTCCTTTTGGCCTCCAGTTCATCCATCTGAGTATTCAGCAGGGTTTCCACTGCGGCGGCAGAAGCGCCTCTGGATACCTCTCTGGAATACTCTGCAGAAGCTCCTTCGGCCACAGCCGACTGATATCTGGATTCCGCAAGATTCAGCAGGGACCGATCCAGCAGATAGACCTCGCTGTCAGGATTCCGGATCACATTTTCCGTAATATTTCTTACATCTCTAAGATAGGTAATGGAGTTACCGGTTCCAGAGGTAGAGATTTCGTCGATCACCTGCCTAGAGAAGGCATACTGTGCATGTCCGAGAACCGAATCCGCATCTGCCAGTGCCCTGGATTCAAGGTCATAGTAAGACTCCTGGCATTTCTCTATACTGTCACCGATAGCCGAGAGGACATTGGGATCCCCCTGAAAAACCACATCCACATCCGACTTGACCTTCTTCCCGTTCACATCCATCAGGGACTCTTTCAGGGTCCTGAGATATTTCGGTTCATTGTAGGAGATATCCCCCTCATCATAAGGGCTCTTGAAATTGCCCTTTGTGGTGTAATACTTTCCTGATGTCAGATCATACAGGACAGCCAGCGCATTTTCATCCAGCATGGCTAGCTTGTTCATGACGATGCTGCGTCTTGCGGCATCCACATTTGCCATCAGGGAATAAACGATCTCCGCTTCTTCGTTCTTCCCGTCCCGCTTCAGCGACTTGTAGGATTCATACAGACGCTTCAGATCCGCATCGTGAGCATCCGTTTCCGCATCCCGAAGATTCATGGAGAAAAAAGCCGACAGAATCTGGTATGTGTAGACATCCACGCGCTTGTTACCGGTGGTTTCCGAATTCCGTGCCTTCAGATAATCATCCTGTGATACCGAATTCACCTGTGCGGAATTAGTATACTGGGTCCAGAGCGGCTCAAGCTCGCTCAACTTGGACAGATCATAGGGATCCGGAATGTCAAAGGGATTGACCTCCTTCCCGTCAAGCACATCGATCACGATCCCGTCTGCGCCCACGTAGTATTGCACATACAGATTCGCAAGCTCGGATTCGGGGATGGCATATGCGCTGTTCATGATATCGTTCAGCGACTCCGCATCCGTCACATCGTACCAGAGTCCGTCTCCGATCTCCGATTTATAATATGTATTCATCTGATCCGATTCGCTGGCGGAGTTCGTTGCCTTCTCATAAATCTCATCCGTCAGTGCATTCATGTTGATCAGATAGGTTCCGATAAAGAGGGTGGAATCGTCGATCTTGTTTCTTGCTGCATAGACCGAAAAACGTACCAGATTCTCTTCATTCAGGATCGCCATCGCGCGGTCACCGGCAAAGGAAAAAGAGATGCCGAGCGTCATGGCTGCCACCAGAAGATACACGATGAACTTTTTCCGTCTGTTTTTTTTCATTCTGTTTTCCGCTTTTTCAGTTTTCCGGTTCCCACGTCCATATATCCTGTGTATAACAAAAGTCCTGCTTCTCCGTAAAACTCGATGGTCAGCTTGTCCAGATCCGAGGACACAAGTCCCAGATGCCGGAACTCCTCATCGATTTCCGTCTTATCCTGGCTACCCAGTGCCTTTCCGGATTCCGTAAGCACTCTGTAATACTTTATGCCTTCACTCTCCAGCGGTGTAAACTGAATCGACATCATCCCCGTAACATCGCTGGTGGTTGTCAGGTAGGAGCCGACCACGCCGGTCTCGTCCTTATTGATGCTTATGGCCGTGACGATGTTCAGAACTCCTTTTTCCTCATTGGGATCGATCTGACATTCGTCCACGAATTCCCCGTTGTTGTAAAGCCGTATCCGCACCTTTTCGATATTATCCTTTGTCAGGGTGAGATGCCGCAATGCTTTATCCACCGCCGTCCGCTCTCCCACCTGTGTATCGTCACACCAGAGTTCGAAATCCGTGATCTTTACCGGAAAATCATCCGGGATATAGAGTGTCAGCTCGAACAGTTCTCTCTGGACGATCGGAGTAAGGAAATACTGTGCTTCCGACTCATCTCTCTCTACATAGCTCTCTCCGGCTTCCGCCACCTGAAGCTCTGCATCCGTTCCGGACAGAAGTGCACTGACGCCTCCGCAGGTAAGCCTGTCAAAAGAATACAGGGTCTGGGTATAAAGCTTCATGGCCTCCAGCATGGAATTCTGAAGTTCCTCATAATCCGCAACCGCATCTTCATACTCCTCAAGCGAAAGATAGCCCATACGGTTCTTTACTTCATACTCTTTGATGCGCTCTTCCTCTTCCGCGATATCCGCAAGATACTTCTGATAGGAGCTTCGGATATTGATATAATTGTTAAATGCGTCCTCAACACTCTGATCCAGTTCTGCCTTGGCCGACTGCTCATCCTTTCTGGCAGAGATATAATCCAGTGCGTTCTGATACAGCACATAGGGATCATCATCGATATAACGTGTACCGTCCAGGGATCCCTTCATCCAGATCCTCGGGATTTTGATGAAAAGACAGATCCTCTTCTTACCCTTCCAGTAGCTGTCGATCTTCTCGAGGAACTTTTTATATGCATTCTTAAAGGCTCTGGAGCTGATCTTTCGTCCGCCGAGAGCGTCATTTACATAGCTGGATATCATCTTGATATCCTTCCTGTATTTGGACCGGATCAGACTATAGTTGGTATTCAGTTCCAGTTTTGCTGTGGTTGCCGCGATACAGGCCTCATAATATCCTGCATCCCTGTCCTCGGTGTACTGGATCAGCGCCGGCAGCATGGACCGCTCGATGGTTGCTTCCACATAGGGTTTTTCAAAGGTATATCCGGTGGTGACATCCAGACCGATCATACCTGAAAGCTTCTTCAGATCCGCTTCCAGCGTCCGCCGGTCTCTGGCCAGTGTCTGATTCAGCGTATCCGCCTTCTTCTGCTGACGGTCGATATCACTCTGGTTGGCCTCTCCCATCTTCAGTCGCTCTTTGTTGTGTTCGATCCCGTCAAGGATCGAATCGTACTTTGTCTCATTGTAGGCAATGGTCTCCTGCAGGGTCACGATCTCCACGTAGAGATTGTTCACACTTTCCGTCACCTGATAGACCACATCCTGTACATTCCGCTTGGCGACCTGGATCTCTCCGGCCAGGGTCACCGGTTTCAGCTGGAATTCCGAAGCCTGCGTAAAGTTCGGCTTGGTGGGGAACTTGATCTTCAGCAGCGGACTCCAGCGATAGGTGGACATGTCCTTCTTCTTCAGCTTGATGGCTTTCAGGGCGCTCTCCCGTTCCGCCTGTTTGGAATCCACCTTCATTTCCGCCAGTTCATAAGCGGAACTGTTCCGGAGCGCCAGCGTTCTCGCTGTCTTCAGTGTCATGACTTTGTTCGCGGCTTCCGTCCGGACCGGAGGGTAGGTTGCAAGCGCACTAAGGAGTACTGCCATACACAGGACAATACTGATAATGCGATTTCTCCGTTTCCCTCTTTTTATCATCATGATCCTCCGCCCTGAATCTCATAGAATGCAAAGCCGCTTCCCGGCTCGCTGCATACAAAGGAGTAGGTCAGGTCGCCCCTTCTGAATGTGTAGATATAAACCGAATACTCCGGATCTACGCTTCTTACGATGGTATCATCCGTATATACCATCGTGGTATCCATATTCACCCTGCCCTTCAGGGTGCTCCTTCTGTCACTCAGTGTATTGATCGCCACCGCCTCCGGCAGGATCACGGAAGAATATCCTTCATACACCGGTTCGCCCAAAAGCTGTTTTACGCCTTCAATCCCCCGGGTTTCCGTCCGGCCGGACCGGAACACATCGGAAAGAACCACAACATTCGTCGCCTTCAGACTGTCATCCGTAGCCGAGCCGTCGCTCTTTGCCAGATACAGAACATCGATATCCGAAAGAAGGATCACTACATCGGAACCGAGTTCACTGCTTTCTTCATACATTTTCTGAGTGCCGAAATACTTCTCCCGGATCTGATTCGGAGTCTTCCCCAGCAGTTCCCCGTAAATGATCTCATCCGCAGCGAAGCTTCCCTGATAGACCGGATTCCCACCGGCGTCATACAGTTTTCCGTCCCCTTCCTTCATACCGGCAGAGAAACCGCCTTCGTATTCCCTGGTGCCGTTCTCCCGGTACAGCGTTCCCGTTCCTTCATACAGATTTGCATGGAAAGTACCGTTGTAATGGATCACGCCGTTCTCATAGTTCTGGGTTCCCTCGCCCTCATAAAGGTTCTTCTCAAAATGGCCGTTATACAGAACGACTCCGTCCTTCGAAAAGAGCTTTCCTTCTCCCGTGGCATAGCCCTTACTCACTTCGCCCTCGTAAGCCACATAGCCGGATTTTGCCTTGATCCGGACCTTATCACTCGCAAACCGCAGCATAAACGAATTGTAGGAATAGGTCGGCAGGCCGGCGGAGCTTTTCGAGAACAGGTTCAGTGTGGATAAGAGATACCAGATGCTCAGAACGCCGACAATAATCACGATCAGATATGCCAGCTTCTTGCTGATCATCCATCGGAATACGGTATAGTAATCGTCCTTGTTCTTCGGCTTTACATTGAAAAGCTTTACGAAAAAGTCCCGGATCCCGCCGATGATCCTGGTTCTTATGAAATCCCAACTAAACCACAGGCGCAGCTTCGACACTATGGACGAGAATTTGGATTTAATTGATGACCATAATATACTAAACAGATTCTGTCCCATAATGCCGTGCTACCCGCCTTACTCCGGGATCTCAATATATCCCGACCGCATCACATCGCCTTCGCCGTTCATGTACTTCTCACATTCAAATATGTACCATCTGGCGATACCGTCCTCCGGACAATCCTTCAGGATCTCCATAAACTGGTTTCTTGCCAGATAAAAGTTCTTCGAATAATAAAGCTCCAGAGTTTCTTCGAATTTGGTTCTGTTGATGAGCATCGACTGCCGGGTCGCTGCCGGATAAGCATCCAGGATCTCAAAGAAGCGGACCACATCTCCGTCTCCCCCGAATGCGGCACATCCCACATACCGGTTCTCACCCACATCCTGAAACCGCATCATTTTCTCGGTTACCACCAGCGGAACTCCCATCTGCCGGAACCATTCCGCATAAGCATCCATCTTCCGGGAATAATCCGAATCGATGTAGGTAAGACTCTGTGTACGGGAACCTGCAACGCCGTACTTAAGCATATCTCTGTACATCAGAACCGCCCATCCTCCGATGCCCAGAAGGCTGCCGGTGTAGATAAACTGTACGAGTTGTGAAACGGTATCGCTCTGTTCCTTCATGAGAAGGAAGCGTACGTTCGAAAGTGCCTGATCTCTGGATATCAGGATCGCCTCATTCTGATCCGCATACTTCTCCATGTTGGTCAGGATCATCGACAGGCTCTCCACCTTCTTCTCAAACTCCGCATCCTTTTCGATGGAAAGGAGTACGACAGATCCGGTAAAGGTCGACATTTCTCCGTTCTCTACGTCAAGGATGGATTCCTTGCCCATGATCTTTTCAATCCTCTTCGGAGCAAAGCGGTAATATGCCTCAAAGATCCTGTACTTTTCATAATTGATCTCTTTGATCCGGTTTGCAAGCTCCCCGTAGCACTGCCACAGTTCTCTCATATCCTTGGATACTGCCTTCGGTGCATCGATCTTCGGATCCCCCATCGCCAGTCCCTTCAGTGCTGACGAAAAATGCTTCAGATCCAGATGCTGCAGATACAGGGAAATGAACAACATCACGCTGCCGATCACAAAGATCACCACGAAGAGGATTCCCAGTCCGCGGATGGATGTCCGGTAACCCTCCGAACTCTGCCGGTCATGACAGATGGCCACAAGAACAAGGTCATCCTTCGGATTCTCACTCTCGTAGGCAACCGCTGCCAGCTGCTCGCCTTCCATGGTGAAGGTAAGGGACTTCGTCCCCGGATCCGACCGGATCTGTTCGATCAGCGTCGACATATCTCCGCCATACAGATACGATGCATGAACCCCGTTATGCCCCCTTGCATCCGCGAGGACCATTCCCGTACTCTTCCGCATCACGAAGACATCCTGAAAGATCTCCACATTCTCATTTTCATTCAGAACATCCGTAAGGCTTTCCATCAGCCTGTAGTATTTCGTGCTGTCGAAGAAATCAGAGGAATCGTAATCGACACTGCTGTAATACTTCAGATCTTCCTGCATGATCATCAGTGCAAATTTCGAATTGTTGTTGATCTCATACTGCTGGAACTGCTTCCGGATGAAGATAAATGCAAAAAACAGGATGACAAAGAACACCACCACCGACGCCGAGAAGAGATATACGATCCGGTCCCGGTCCTTGGTCAGTCTCACGGAAAGAATCACCAGGATCACCCAGATGGCAATGATGCCCAGGATCTTGATGATCAGTCCACCGTGAAGGCGGATCCACTGTCCGAAGGAAAAACTGATATTATCCACCGCCGTCTTCACACGTGCGTCCGGCTGGAATACCGAATTATCCGTATCACCGTCCAGAAGAACATAGAGCTCACTGTCGATATAGGACGCTTCCACGTAGAAACGCTCTGCCGTTCTTTCCTTAAAAAGCACGGAATCCGGTGTTATATAATCCGCCCTTGTGATCTCCCCTTCCTTCCCGCTCTTTGTCGGATCGGAAGTATCCTCATCCCGGTTCTCCGCACTGTGCATGGATCTCTCCGGAATGGAATAAACGGAAACGGCGCTTCCTCTTTCCGCGATCGCCGAGATATACAGGCTCAGACTATCTGCCGTAAGGGAGCTGACCGTCCAGGAATTGTCCAGAGTAAAAAGGTCGGATATACTGATAAGTTTCAGGTTTTCATCGAAGGCTCCCACACGATAGGTCCGGAAGGTGCCGTCCTTATCCGAATTCTCGGCGGAAAAAAGCGCATATACCCGGCCGTTATAAAATGTGACATCTTCCGAAGTTTCCATATTCACACTGGAGGATCCGTTCATGTGAAGCACCTTGCCGGAATCTTCGATCCGGTAGAGCCGCCCCATATCATTCCAGTTCTCCATAAAGAAGATACCGAAGTCATCCGTGGCCACAGCACTGCTCTCTACCGTGTACTCCGGATCATGATGAATCTCATCCTTAAGATCATCTATGATGAAAACCGCTCCCAATATGGTCAATATGCAGATGGAGAGAAGGATTCGTACCTTTACATTCATTGCAGCAATGACTCCGTTCCTATAATCTTAAATGTATTGACAAACAGCCTTATGATAGGCACATTTCCCCATACAACATGGGACAACAGGATGATAAGTGCTACGATCCCGAGTATCACACAGACCCAGAAAAGGATTCCGAACAGAGTGTCCGCATTTCTGCTGAAGAAGCTCTTGATCCGGACCCAGAGACTCATCTTCTCCACCGGCATGGCGGCGATCCGAAGATCCCTGTACAGTTCGGTAAAACTGGAATAACTGTTGTTATCCGATTTTCTGGAGATCAGTTCATAACTGATATTCTTTTCGTTTTCTTTTGTTGCCAGAAGTGCCCTGAGGATCTGGGCACATTTTACGGTACAGTCCCGTTCCGTCCGCTTCAGATCCATGATGGACAGATCGATGATGTAACTGAAATAGATCCCTCCGTCCTTCGACAGGTTAATCTGCCCCTGATCCAGCAGAAGGTACAGTACCGGATACGGCAGAGAGGCCGTCATGCATGCCAGCAGCAGATTGGTTCCGATCTCCTCGATCTCACTGAGCGTAAGCGCTTCTCCCACGAAGAAGGAGCCCAGCGGACGTCCCTGACGGTACGGGAATACCAGTACGTAGTCATTGCCATAGGAAAATGCATCCACCAGCTGACTGTTCGCTATATTGATGATCTTGCTCTCCGCTTCCATGAGCATCCGGATCGCGTCATGATCCCTTACGGCTATGACAGTAAAGCTGCGTCCGCCCATATCATCCGATAGCCGGGCAACGTAGCAGCTGTTCGCTTCCCCGCTGAACAGGGTGGAAACGACCGTATAGCTGGATTTTTGCGATTCGAACGTCATAGATTACTTTCAGATCCCGTTGTTATCCAACAGGGAGCCTCCTCCGTTTTCAGAATCCCCGATCATCTTCTTACGGACGATCGCATATGCATAGGTACAGATCACAGGCATCTCCGTACAGAAGATCCTTATCTCATATACACCCTCTCTGGACGGTGCCGTGTAAACGCCGTCGGAACTGATCTCTCCGCTGCCCGGAGCCGTCAGCTCGTAGGTGATGCCGGTGGCTTTCATGTTATTGAATCTCACGCTGAAGAAATGACTCTCCTTCGTTCCCATGATTACCGTCGGTGTGGCTACCGAGATGCTCTTATCGTAGTAATCCTCCGTCAGTTCCATCTCATCGCCGGAGGGGAACCGGATCGCCACCCACCGGAAGGTAAGTGTCAGATAGTCCACATCCCGAAGGAGCCGTGCCGCCACCACAAAACTGCCTTTTTCATTCAGCACCTTGACAGCCGTCTCCACATCGGTCATCTGCTCGTTCTTTTTACTGAAAAGATCCGGATTTCCGTAGAAGGTGCATTTCTGGTTCACTGCCAGTTCCGGATTATCGGACACATAACTGTAACCGATATCCACGTACACATTTCCGGGACCCAGTCCGTGCGGGATCTCTCCCGAATACCGGATATCACCGGTTCTTGCATTCTTCCCCAGCGGAACCTCCAGGGTTCCCGTAGCAATATTGGTAAACTCCGTCCGGGAGCCGCCGGTCTTGGCAACTACGGCTTCCTGTCCCTGGGGCGCAGTCTCCATGATATCCACTTCCTTCTCAAAGAAGGACATATAAGTGCTTCGCATCAGGATCTGGGCAGGTGTCAGAATGTATTTCTTAACCTGATCCTCAATGATCGTGTCGATCAGATAATTGTTCGCTGTCCGGACGATCTTCAGATCCGCAAGCGGAACCGAATCATCCATGAGTCCGATCCCCCGCATCTCAAGATTCAGTTTTCCGGTTTCATTGCTTACCAGCTCAAGCGGCGAGATCGAACGAAGCATAACCCGGAGGGAGAAATTCGAGGAAGTGTTGATGGCCGCATCATTTTCAAATGCAAATGCCGTTCCGCTCCGGAGGATCAGCTCGCTCACCACCGCCGGCGTATCCTGCACACGCACCCAGTATTCCTTCTTTACGGACTCTCCCATCGAAAGGTTCAGATTCTCGAAACCGATCTCGATCTCGTGATTTCCTTCTGCCGTCTGGAACGCCGGCATCTCCAGAAGTCCTCTGCAGTTCAGGTTCACATTTTCCGTGCTGATCTTACGGACTTCCAAAACGATCTTCACGTTCTTTCCCTTGCAGACAGCCGTCGGGATCATAACCTCGCCGATATAATTCTCACTCTTGAACAAAGTCTCCTTCGAAAGGAATTCCGTGTCAGGGGCATAGTCAGCACCGTCATTCTCCCGTTCTGTCAGGAAAAGCTCGTACCCTTCGGAGATCCGGTTAAATTCATACTCCTTCTCGTCTTCCTTCCGGTTCACGGAATAGACATTGTGGATCTCCTGCTCCTTGAAACGTACACAAAGTCTGACAACATCACCGGTAAGGCGGTCAAATCCCTCAATCGCTGACAGCTTCTTCACGGTGGAGGAATCTACAATGATCTCCCTGCCGTGTCCGTCGATGGCGGCACCGCTCTCGATCAGCACCGACTGGTCATCCAGAGAGAATACCCCCAGCCCGCAGATGATGCCTGAGCCGTACATCAGACCGTTCATAAACCGCGCCTTATTGATGTGATAATTCTGCTCCGCCTGAAAATCCGCGGATGTCAGCATCTTGCCCGGATAGTATCTGTTTCTTTCGAAAGGATAAAGCTTATTATTATTCATGTCACCCTCTGCCATTCTGTTATAAAAATAACAATCTGAAACCCCATGTTCATTATATCAAAGCGATGGACACAAAAAGGACACTCCAACCGCTGTGATTTCTTACACCTTTTTTTCCTTCGGGATCCTGATCACGGCCTCTGTCCCGTGTCCCGGTTCGGACCGGATCACAAGTTCTCCGTTGCTCAGCCGTTTCAGTCTCTCCCTTACATTTCGGATCCCGATATGCGCTGCGGAATCCTCCTCCGTGCTCTGGGCATTTACATCAAATCCGACGCCGTTGTCCACGACGGATACGATATATGCCTGATCTGTCTCTCTGGTGGTGATTGTGATGATCCCGCCCGAATCCAGAGACATGATCCCGTGACGCACCGCATTCTCCACAATCGGCTGGAGCGTAAGTGCCGGAAGCGTGAACCGGGTTACCGGCGTCACAATGGTATAATTCAGCTCCTCCGGAAAACGGATCTTCTCGATGGCCAGATAGTTCTCCACCAGCTCCATTTCCCTGGAGAATGGGATCGGAAGCTTACTGTCGATGTAAGACATGTTGCTTCTAAGATAATCCGAGAGATGAGAGATCGCATTTCTCGCTTCATTTACATCCCTTCCGCAGAGCACATAGACCGAATTCAGCGCATTATACAGGAAATGCGGCTTGATCTGGGACAGGGCGATACGCGCCTGCATTTCCATGATCGTGTCTTTATTCTCAATGATCAGCGCATCCTTCTTCTCCGACTTCCTCGTCTCCCGGATCATCTCCCTGACGAAGAGGATCATGCCCGCCATCCCACAGGCAATATTCAGGATCGGCGATCCGTAAACCAGCGTCTGGATCACCAGCGCAATCAGCGTGCCTCCCGCAATCAGTGCCGGAAGGATCATCTTCTCCCTGATCAGAAGGATGAGATAGGACAGGATGAGCAGAACCTGAAGCGCCATGGCCAACCCCATGAAGCTGCCTCTGTGATAGATGTTATCTTCATCGATACTGTACATGCTCCCCGTAAACTGGGACACGATGAGAAGGATCGTATCTGACCCGCAGATCAGGAGGATCGCAGGTTTCCACCAGTCGATGTATCGTCTTCTCCGTTCCTCCGGAAAGAAATGGGAAAGATACTGGAAGAAGAGTCCCGCAAGCCAGCAGGCTGCAAATACGCAGATAAAATTGCTCACCCGCACTACAATACCGGCAAATTTTCCGCTTCCTCCGCGAAAGCTGTAGGCAAAGGAATCCGCGATCAGCATGATGCCTGCAGAGACCTCGGCCCATACCGCCGATCTTCCGCCGCTCTGCTTCTCACCGGAAAGCCACAGGATCAGGGCTGCCAGAAGAAGGAAGATCCCTCCCCAGAACTCAAAGGCAGAATAATACGGATCAATATTCATCCATATCCTCCCCTCCCCTCATGATCGAGCCGATCCGGTACTCACCCCAAGAATACTGGGACATATACTCTCCCCGGAAGAGCCGGTCGGAGCCTTCCATCCCCCGGTTATCCAGGTAATCAAAAAGATCACAGTCGATCATATCTTTCAGAATGCCGAGTTCGCCGCGGCTCCTTACGATACAGTCCCCGCATCCTGCTTCCTCCAGAACGGTGATGAGGTCCCGCCGGATATTCTTCAGATACGAAATATGCGAACTCTCCAGATCATAGTCTTCCCAAAGATTTTCCAGGATCTCGGCATTGCTGCACATGCCTCCTCTTCTGTCGATCAGAAGTGCAAGCAGTTCCTTCGTTTTCTGGTAATGAAACTGTACCGGACGTCCGTCCACAAAAACCTCGAACTTCCCGAAGGTTCTGGCATACAGCCTCCTGGGTCCGCTTTCATCCGGCTGATGCCTCAGATGATCCAGTTCCCTCCGGATCTTCTCCGCATTGATGGGCTTCAGGATATAGCCGCTGCACCGCATGTCGATGGCATCCACCGCATATTCCGAAAAGCCGGTGGTGTAGATCAGATTCAGCCGGGGGAATCGCTTCAGCAGTTCTTCCCCCAGCATCAGTCCATTCATCTTCTTCATCTCGATATCGCAGAAGGCCACATCCACGCTATCCCGATCCTTGCAGAAAGAAAGCGCATCCGCACCGTTTCGAAACCCGTGGATCTCAGCCTCCGGAGCTGCCAGTGCAATTTCCGTCATCAGTCCTTCCAATGCCAGTTTCTCATCATCGATCGCGATTATCGTCATGTAACGCCTCCCGCTTTACTCCTGTTGTTCGTCCTGTTCTTCCTCCGGTCCTTCTTCCTCATATTTTTCTTTCGGAAGGAACAGAATAAAACCAAACAGTAAAACCGCAAATACGGATACCAGGATGATCCAGAGGTTTTCGGAGTTCTTGCTCTCATTTGCGAAATCCGCGCCATTCCCGGATCTCCTCTCCGGCTCATCCTGCCGGTCCGAAGGCGCAACCTTCTCGGTCGGTCCTACGATCACCACATACTCCGATGCCTCCGTCAGCGTAAATGCCGCAAGTCCGTTGTTATCCACCGTGGTTGTCTGTAACAATGTAAGACCGGTATCCTGCCCGGTGTAGCTGTAAAGATATGCGTTCTTGCCCTCATTCTCCAGGCCCAGTTTCACGTTCAGAACCCCGGGAAAGCGCGTAGCTCCTCCTCCGGCAACGGAGAACTCTTCCCGGGGATAGACCCCTGCCAGATCATTGACCAGCTGGCTCGGGATACGCCCGGAAACCGGTGTGACGCGAATATCCGCGCTCTGATCCACAGACTGGATCCTCCGCCCGTTTACTACCCAGGTGAACAGATCATCCATGATGAAATGACAGTTGATATTCCGTCCCGCGGCTTTCTCCAGAACATCCGCCGGAATCACTGTCCCGCCGTTCATATCAATATAGATATCCGACTGATCCGATGCATTTCCGATGATCACCGAGATCTTGTCCCATCCGGTAATTGAAAGGAATTCCGTACTCGCCTTTCCCTCGGCGGTTACCAGATAAGGGATTCTGTCCTCAACCGGCCGGATCAACTCCGGATCCTGCAGGGAGACACCTTCCGTACGCTTGGCAACGTTGCTGGTACTCCCCGGATTTCCGGAGGTATCCGAACTCTGTCTTACCGAAGACGCACTGGGCTCCCCCGTGGTCGTAAGATCCCCGCTCTTCACCTGTGACAGATTGCCTGCCATATCCTCCACAACGGCATAAAGGTCATACCGGGTGCGCTTCGAAAGCCCGGTCAGGTTAAAGATCCCATCGTCGGAAACTCTTCCTTTCTTTACCACGTCTTCCGGCTTTACCGTCGTAAGATCGATGGGATCCCGGAGCAGCATATAATACTTCCGGACCCCGCTCTCATCATCATTTCCGGTGACCGTAACCACCGCCCTGGTCTCATCTGCCTCTGCGGTCACACTGCCCGCGATGGGAAGGGTTTCATCCTCCCAGATACCACGGGAGGAATAATAGTCTACGGTATCATCCGGATTTGTGATCTTCACGTAGACGTAGTTCAGCATGTTCTTCACAAGCCCCGGCTTCCGGTTCGGATCATAGACCGACCATTTGCTGATATTCAGGGACGAGGTCCCTGCCGAGGTATTCACATCCTGCTTCTCATTTGCGATGGTTTCGATCATCCCCTCGGAATTCACGAACTTATCCGCAATGATATACTCGATCTTCTTTGCGGCCTTTCCCGCACCCACATTGATGGATATCTCTCCCGGGGTGTTCATGCAGTCATCGATCTCATCCCGAACCTGCAGCGTACAGTAGATATGTCCGTTGATCCCGATCCCCCGCGATGCAGAGGAAGCTCCCCGCTTGCTGAAGACCTGACCCAGCTTTCCCGAAGAATCCTCAGCCACCGCATAGAAAATGTATTCCACATTCTCTGTCACCGGCGGCATGGACAGATACCCGTCTCTGGTCTTTGTTCCGTTTTTCCGGATATCCTCCGCCGTGGGAGCCTTCTCCCCATCCTCCTTCATGAGGATGTAATACATGGCGGGGGTTCCGTTCTTTGCCTTTGCCACCACGATCGCAGACTTCTCCGTAAGACGAAGGTCGATGGAGATCTGCATCCCCTGACTCGTCGTGGCTGCCCCTCCGGAGCTTCCGGTTCCCGTACCCGTACCCGTTCCTGTACTTGTTCCGGTCCCTGTACCCGCGCTGGTTCCCTGCTCTGCACCACCGGTCTCCCCCGCTGCATCAGCCGTCGCCGGATTTATGCACAAGAAGAGGGCAACCAGTAGCACAGCGAAAAAAGCCCACCATCTATACCCTTTTGAATCTCTTTTTCTGCTTCGAAGTCGTATCATAACCAGACTCTCCAAATACAAACCAAAACACTGACATGATTGTTAAAATTCATATATTCTTCCAAAATACTTTATAACATACCGCATCCATCAAATGTCCATCAATCATGTCAGTATCTGCCTTTTTCTCGCAAAATAAACAACGGAAGGCTGCATCCAACGTTATTAAGTCAGGGGAAAGAATCATTCACTTTTGAAAAAACCAAAAAAAGTGGGAAGACTATGCTTCCCACTCATTAAAGTTCATCTCTTTACGGATTGATTACCGAAGGTTAATGGAGACCTTCTATAATGTTCATCTCTTCTATGGCTCAAGACCATAAGGTTAATGGAGACCTTTCTATAATCATAGTATGACAATTTATATGACCGTGTCAACCATAAATTGTATAAAAATCCAGGAAGGTAAAAAGACTTAATGACCTTGGAATGCATCACACAGCATACCGTTGGTTTTACACGATATTTGGCGTCTATTTTTCACACTTGATCCGCATATCCGCCTCAATAAATGAAGCCCATGAATAGGAGCTCATATACTCCCCTCGAAAGGATTTGATTGCTTCCATGTCTCCGCTGTAGAAACGGTACATGTCACAGCTGAGTTTTTCGGCGTCGATACGCAGACCATTCCGTCCCATCTGCAGAAGCTCCCCGACATTATACTCACGCAGGGTCGCCCGAAGAGACCTGATGATCGTATCGAGATACTTCTGCATGCTGCGGTCATAGATCGCATCCTCAAACAGTATGGCGGCGATCTCCGCTCTCGTCACCCGCATTCCCTGGCGGTCAACCAGATATGCCAGCAGTTCCTTCGACTTGGATCGTTTGAATACGATCGGCTCGCCGTCGACCATAAGATCAAAGTTCCCGAAGGTACAGGCCTCGATGTGCGGCATCCCGGTTCTTGTCCTGACAGTCACAGACATTGCATAATCTATCTCCTTTTTCAACACCTCCGGGATGATCGGCTTCAGCAGATAGCCGTTCGGATGTACCGAGAATGCATCAAAGGCGAATTTCCTGTAGGCTGTCAGGAACAGGATCCTCACATCAGGCAGGATCTGCTTGATCCTGGCCGCCAGCGTAATGCCATTTACCTTTGGCATATCGATATCAAGCAGCGCTATATCCACGGCGTTGGAACGGATCCATTCCAGCGCTTTCTTTTCATCAGTAAAGCCCCATACCGATATGTCAGGCGACAGTGTTCTGCACATGGCCATAGTATCCTCAACCGTCAGCGGCTCATCATCTACGCACATGATCTTCATAATACAAACTTCACTCCTCATTTACGGGTATCATCAGCAATATCCTTGTACCCTCACCCGGTCTGCTGTCGATCTCCATCCTGCCGCCGCACATCTGCTCCAGACGTTCTCTTACATTGCTGATCCCGATATGCGTTCCGTCACCCGGACCTGCAGAATGCTCATCAAACCCTGTACCGTTGTCTTCTATCTTAATAAAATGCATGTCCTTTTCACTGTATGTAACGACCCTTACCAGCCCCTCTTCCTTCGAACGAACGCCATGCCGGATCGCGTTCTCCACCAGCGGCTGCACCGTCAGCGGAGGCACGCCGTAGCCCTCGTCCCGGATATCATATTCTATCCTGATGTTCGGGAAGCGTATCATTTCGATCTCTGTGTATATGCGGGTGTGTTCCAGCTCTTTCGCAAGCGGTATCAGACCCGCCCTGTCCAGCGAATCCAGATTCTGACGCAGATACGCTCCAAAAAGACCGATCGTACGCACGGCAGCATCTCTGTCCTTTATGCACAACGCCCGAATGGTAGTCAGTGTATTGAACAGGAAATGCGGCTGTATCTGTGTCATCATGATCTGAATACGATGCTCCGCCTGGAGAGCTTTTTCATGCTCACGTACAAACTGCAGATGAATCCAGATGTAATACATCATACAGCTTAAAGCAATCGCGATCGTCAGAAAGCTGACCGGCTGATCATGATATTCAACGGTCTGATCCATCACCACCGACAGGCTGATGATCACAAGTGCTAAAACAGGTATCCAGGTCTCCTTTCTTTCTTTCGGCCGGAACACACTGAACGTCAGGATCAGGCAATAAGCAAACAGCAGCGCACTTAACACAAGACAGACCGGATTCAGGACTCCTGCCCGAAAGTGACTGTGGGCATAATAAAAGGTCAGCGGTGAGAAAAGTGCCGTCAGATAAAGGGCGGCATTCAAGCCGACCGCAATCCATACATGCCTGTAGCTTCTGCCCGGGCGGATAAGGTGCAGGAACACCGCAAGGATCGCGGGTCGTACCGCGTAGCCGTATATAGAAACAATCGTTCTGAGATTCATCGGGTTGCCCGAAAGGTAAAGACGATTATCCAGATAATTCTGTATCACAAGGGAAAACACCAGAATTACGATGATATTCATGATCCTTTTCTGTCCTTTATCCATATATGCATCTAAACTGACGGCAAAGAACAGGATCAGCAGCACCAAAACCGCAGGAAGCACTGCCAGAAGGTCAAGATAGGTGTTGAGCGCAGTAAAAAAAACTGTTTCTTTTCCGACCACTTTCATCGAACCAAGATTACTGATCTGTGCGCCGTCGGGAGCCGAATTGCCGGAAACAACCCCCTCTTCATCCATAGTGAGATACCCTTTCAGCCCGTTAAATATGCCGCCGCCTTCCTCAGCCGCGGTGTTGGCCCGCACAGTACCGCCCCTGATGACAAGCACGCCGTAATTCACCATCCCGCCGCCGGCTTCCTCGGACCTGTTTCCGGTAATGCAGCCGCCCTCAAGAATCAGCGTTCCAAGGTTACAGATTCCTCCTCCGTTTGTTGAATACCCGCCGGTGATCCGTCCTGAAGCAGCCTCAGAGCTGTCTTTTATGGTAAGCATAGTCCCGGACGATACGTTTATCGCAGCGCCATCCGCTCCCATATTTTCCTTCAGATTGCGGTCTATGGTATGACCGTTCAGGTCAAGCGTCAGCACCAGACCGTCCGGGATAACAAGAACCTTATCATCCTCACCGGCAGTCACATCTTCAGTCAGGGTGATCGTATCACCGGAAGTCGCGCTGTTGATCCTCTCCTGTAGCAAAGCCCATGCGGTTGCTTCGGAGGCAGGCTCCGCGGAGGCTGTCAGTGAACAGGGAAAAACAAACATGCAAAGATACGCCGCAAGCAGCACCGTGATAGATATATAGCGCCTGTACGGCTTTCCATATCCCCGCATTTGTTTCCCCCTTTCAAGTCCTATAGACTAACACTTGTTTTGCCCAAACCAATTATGACACAGCCTAACTATCATTTCAACGACATTCTTAGGGGGTTTCAAATGACCTGAAAAAAATTGACCGAAACCCCGGAAGGTTCGGTCAGTGTGAAATGGACTGAATTTATTTTACCTTAGTAGAACACGTGGGTACCGATGATGGTGTAATCTCCGATGGCTCCCAGATCAGCCACCCAGGTAGCCCGGAAATAAAGGCAGTCTCCGATATTGTTGTGGCCTTCCAGTGCCTCACGTGCAGCCTGCAGGCAGGACTCCGATCCTCCGGTCTGAAGTGCCCAGGAGAAGGAGGACAGCTGACAACCCGTAAACTGGTACGGAGCATAGATCACATCCTCAAGTGTGGAGCCGTATTTTCCGGAATGGAGACGGTTCAGGACCACATTTGCCACCGCCAGCTGACCCTCGTAGGGCTCAACGCCTGCTTCGCAGTAAGTGATGGCTGCCAGCAGATACAGGTCTGCCTTCATGGCCTCTTCCTTCTTCTCTTCTTCCTTCCGGATCTGCTCATCCTTCCAGTCGGTCACTGCACGGATCTCATCCATGGATACCGCCGTGATCTTCTCTTCCGTGATGTCCACATAGTCTGCAGATACATATCCGCAGGTTCCGTCAGCCAGCCGGACGGCGTACCATCCGTTACCGCTTTCTTCCGTATCGACAGTCATCCGTGTGCCGACAGGGGAGATATATACAAGATCCGCTTCCGTGGATCCTTCCTTACGGATACAAACATTTACACCATTCGTGGTGGCGTAGGTTCCGATGGTCTCTTCCTCACGAAGGGATGCCTCTTCGCCCAGCACCAGAAATGTGGTTGTCACATAACCCGTCACATCACCGGAGCTGATCTTTGTCCAGGCACCGTCTGTCTCAATGACCTCACCGGCTGCACCTGCCGAGAGCCTTCCGACGATCTCCGAGGAGCCATCGGCTGCAGCCCTGACATTTACCTCATCCATCTTGCAGAGGAAGCCGCTGTAATTATCCTTCCGGGTATTTGCCAGAAGACTGATATCCTTGGCCGTAACCTCAACATCCTTCTCTTCTTCGATCACACGGATCAGCTCTTCCCTGGAGATATCTCCGATCATGCTGGGTTCTTTGATCGTCAGTCTGGAATCAAGGATCACGTCCTCCTTCTGCGACTGCTCCGCGATCTCTTCCCCGCTCTGCTCCTCTTTCATGGAGGACAGAACACTGATACCGACCGCTCCGATCGCTATGAACGTGAGAAGGATCATCACGATCAGTGCATTCCGCACGAAATACCGCCCGGAGAATACATATCGTTTCAGGTTGAACTTCAGGCGGTTCATTTTCAGTTTTGTCTTTCTGTTCACGTTCATCTTTATTAACCCAATGTTACGGTTTTATTACATGAGTATCCTATCATGCACCCCTGACAGTGTCAATAGATGGTTCGCCGAGGATTTGTAAAACAAACAGGATATATTTGTATATATTCAACAAAAAAAAGGCGAAAATCACACTTTTCGCCCTTCTTGTATTATGTAAATTGACTATGTTATGTCAATCCGTAAAAATTATGTCAACCGTTTTTCGATATTATGTGAACTATTTTTGGCAATTACGTAAACCATTTTCTGTAGTTACGTAAACCGTTTTTCTTTATGTCAACCTTGAATTTATTTTATGTAAGCCTGAAATTGTTAATCTTGTTACTTAAATTTTACAAACCTTATTCCTCATCACCGGGCTCTGCCAAAGACCCGTCATCAGCCTCCGAAGCCGCTTCCGTGGGGGCCTCCGGAACGGTTCCCGCAGGGGACTCCGTGGTCCGGCTCTCCGGATTCGCCGCCTTCTCATCCGCATACCGGAAATAAGAATCGATCCCGTCCGCCAGACCGGATGCCAGCTGTTCCTGGTAGTCCGTATCCGCCAGTTTCCGATCCTCCTCGGCATTGGACAGGAATCCCAGCTGAATCACCGCCGCCGGCTTCTTCGCATAATTCAGGAAGACCGTCTTGTCCGTCTGATAGATCCCGAGACGGGAGGCGCCGGTGCTGGTACAGGTATCCGTAACCAGCATATTTGCCAGATAGAAGCTGTCCTGATAAAGGTCCTTTGTTCCGGGATTCGTCACGGTGGAGATCAGTCCGAAGATTCCCCTGGAATCCGTATTCGTGGATGCATGGGCCGTAAGCCGGATCATGATCTCCGCATCACTCCGGTTCCCTGCCAATGCGCGTTCGGCATTGCTGATGGAAACCGTATCCGCGGTACGGGACAGTATCACGGTGTAGCCCTTCATTTCCAGTTCATGCTGTAGTTTCTTCGCAACGGAAAGAGTCAGTTCGTATTCAAAAAGCCCGGATCCGACACCGACGGACGCCCGTCCCATCTTGGCCTTGGCTTCGTCCTTCTCCGGATCCCCGTCCGGGAAAAGTGTCTCTTTCTCCTGGATGGCATTGATCTGCTTCGCCGGATCGATATAGACCGTATGGCTGTTCTCCGTCTTTTTCTGTTCGGTGGCCCACTGGATCACGGTTGTTTTGACATCGGCCGTTTTTACATAAAGGGTCGTGTCATTCAGACGGATCCTGGTCCAGTCCCCGAGAACGCCCGTCCGGTTCAGATCCACCCCGGGCTTCAGTTTTATGTAAACCTCCGATGCTTCATCCGGCAGACGATAGATCACCGTCTCCTGTCCCGTGGTCTGAACATAATCCTTCTTTGCTTCAAAACCCACCGTGATCTCCGCCGGATCCAGGGTCTGGACCTGTTCCTTCTTCCCGCAGGCAGTAAGCAGAAAGAGAAGCATCAGCAACAGAGACAGCCGGGCAAAGTTCTTCTTTTTTAAATGATCCATTCCCGTGCCTCCTTTCCTTTTGCATACGGTACCGCATTCCGGTCCCGGCGGGTGTAAACATTTGTATCTTCTGTATCCCCTCCGGAGGTCCGGAGGAGTTTATGTCAGATCAGCAGCATTGCATCTCCGAAGGAGAAGAAACGATACTTCTCTTCCACTGCAGTCCGGTAAGCCTCCAGAACATGCTCCCGGTCATAGAAGGCCGAAACCAGCATGATCAGTGTGGACTGGGGCAGATGGAAATTCGTGATCAGCGAATCCACCACTTTGAACCGATACCCCGGATAGAGGAAAATGTCGGTCCATCCGCTGCAGGCCCGAAGGGGTATAAATCCGGCTTCTCCCGTTTCTGCCCAGGATACATGCTCCGGGCCCTTCTCACCCGCAGTCCCGGCGGCAAGTACATTTGCTACGGTCTCCAGCGTCCGGGTGCTGGTGGTCCCTACGGAGATCACGCGTTTTCCTTCCGCCTTCGTCCGGTTGATCATCTCTGCCGCTTCCTCGGACAGTTCATAATACTCGCTGTGCATATGATGCTCTTCAATGGTGTCCACCTTCACGGGACGGAAGGTCCCGAGACCCACATGCAGCGTCAGCCGCGCGATCCGGACACCTTTCTCTTCCAACGAAGCCAGAAGCTCCGGTGTGAAATGCAGTCCGGCCGTGGGTGCTGCCGCAGAACCCTCATGGGTGGCGTAGACCGTCTGATACCGGTCCTTATCCTGCAGTTTATGTGTGATATACGGTGGAAGGGGCATCTCTCCGAGCCGGTCCAGGAGTTCCTCCCAGATCCCCTCATAGGTGAAACGCACCAGCCGGTTGCCGTCCTCCAGCACCTTCTCTATGGTTCCGGTAAGCAGGCCGTCCCCGAAGGAAACCAGGGCTCCCGGGCGAAGCTTCTTGCCGGGGCGAACCAGCGCTTCCCATACGTTGTCCCCGTGATTTCGGAGCAGCAGCACCTCCACTGCCGCGCCGGTATCCGGTTTCACGCCAAGAAGACGCGCAGGGATCACCTTCGTGTCATTGATCACCAGGCAGTCCCCGGGATTCAGATAATCCGCGATATCCCGGAAATGCCTGTGGTCTATAGTATGATTTTTTCTGTCAAGAACCATGAGCCGTGAGTCGCTGCGCCGCTCCAGGGGATCCTGGGCGATCAGTTCTTCGGGGAGCTCATAGTCGAAGTCCGATACTTT
>JAFRWY010000080.1 GCA_017437905.1 Eubacterium sp. | reverse complement strand
ACAGTGGCAGATGAGTTCGGGTTTACTCCGGAGAATGCTCCCCGCTTTTCGGCCTTTGCAACCACTGAAAATAGAGTGAAGACCTGGATGATCGATCAGAACAGACCCATGTACGGGTATTTCGAAGAGGACCGGCTGGTGGGTTTTTATAATCTCTATCTGGTTGATGACGGATGTGAGCTGGGTAGTCTTTCGGTTCTTCCGGAGTACAGGCACCGGGGGATTGGAAAAAAACTTCTGGATGACGCCATGGACCGGGCGAAGGCGAGAGGACTCGGGAAGATGATCCTCTCGATCGTCGAGGAGAATACGGTGCTCCGAAAATGGTACGAGGAGAACGGGTTCACGCACACGGTAACGAAAAAGTTTGATTTCTTTCCGTTTACCTGCGGCTACATGGAACGGGATCTCTGTCAGGATCCCGCCTGAAAACTCCTTCAGCCGTCCAGTTCTTCAAGTCTGGTCCTGCAGATCTTCCGGTAAAGACCCAGGCAGACCAGCGAAAATATCACCAGAACCCCCGGATTCAGTATGTTGCGATAGGCTGCGGGGATTACCATGGCCGCAACCCCCGGCAGAAGAAGTCCGAAGCCTCCCAGGATACTGAGGCCGGAGGCCGCACTCTGCTTAACCACCTCCGTTGCGTTATCCCAGTGGAACTTCGGGAACTTCAGATTCAGGACCATTCCCAGGAGAACCGAGAAGAGGATCCCCGCGCCCGGAATGAGAAGCAGCCAGAGACGCTCCAAAAGACTCTGTTTCAGCGTAAAGAGCAGGATGATCTCCGCAAGTGCATAGAAGGGAGCCAGCACCATCAGGTTGAACAGCATTTTGGCTCCCAGCACTTCCTTTGCGGACAGGGGAAGGCTCTTGGGGATCCACCAGTTCCGCCCCTCCATGGACAGAGAGCTGGAGGAAATGCTCATCAGGACAAAGCACATCCCCAGCAGATAGGGGATTGCAGCAGAAATCTGAATATCAAATGGCAGATTATTTGTTTCCGTAGCGGAGATGATCTTCTCCGGGTCGAAGAAGGCGGTGGCGATGGCAAATGCCACTGCAAGGATCGGCCCGATAATGGTATTCGACACATAGATCCCGGTGGAGAAGTATCGGGAAGCTTCCTTCTTCACCAGGGCAGTCATCACCGACCGGCTCCGAAGAGACTCCGGCTGATATTCCCGATGCCTCGTTACCGTGATCATTTTTGCTGAGATCCGGAAGAAGAGACTTCCGATCACAAGGGTCGTGAGGAGCATCACTGCCAGTGAGATACCGGCGTAGATGAGAAGCCCCGCGAAATCCGGTTTGCCCAGCACTTCGCCCATGGTCCGTACCGGCGGAAATGCGTCCTCCACTGTATCCAGGGCGCTCTTCATGGTCTCCGTCATCCGCGCTTTCATTTCCTCTTCCGAAAGCTCTTTCTCGCTCTTCGGTGCCCCGATCTTTTCTTCTGTCTTACCCGCTTCCATACTCTGTGAGGCTACGGAGCTATTTGTATCACCTGTCCCCTTCGTGGAGAGCAGTGACATGGAGAGGAACATTCCAAGCGCAAGTACCACAGTGATCAGGATCTCCGCCAGCACCTTGTGACGGCTTCTTGCAATCACTGCCGCGATCAGGATCCCCACCCAGGCGGAGATCGCCGTGGGAAGGATCGCCAGTACGATGGCGTCCGGAAGAATGCAGAGATACAGGGCTGCACCGGCCCCGGTTTTGATCCCGTATATCACCATGGAAGGAAGCAGGATCCCCAGGGTGATCAGCACACCCTCCACATACATCCGGAGGATCCGGGCTCTGATCACATGGATCCCCCGCACGGGAAGCGAAGAGATCATATCCAGATCCTTCTCCCGGTACAACCGGGATCTGGATTTGATCATCCCCAGGCCCAGCAGTAGGAAAAATGCCATAAGGAAGTACAGCATGGGGATTTTATCAGCAAATCCCAGGGTGGACATGGCATAAGCTCCTGCCGTGGCATATCCGGGAAGCAGCAGGGCAACGATCGCTATGGTAAAGACCAGCATGTTCCTTCGCTTCTTCTCCCGGGGATTCTTCGTATGACGGATCTGATTGATCCCGAAAATATTGATCAGTTCAAGTCGGGCCATGGCCCTGAATTCTTTCATCCTATCCACCTCTCTATGCCCTGTCCCATAGCCGGTCCGCCATAGTTCTGCGGAGCACGGGTTTTGCAGGCGGCATTCCGGCGCTTCTCAGACCGTCTCCATGAAGAGATCCTCCAGGGAAGCCCCTTCCTTCACCACTTCATCCATCCTTCCGCTGGCGATCAGCCTTCCGTCCTTGATGATGGCCACCTTGTTACAGAGCTTTTCCGCCACCTCCAGTACATGGGTGGAGAAGAAAATGGCACCGCCCCCGGCCGTCATTTCCCTCATCAGTTCCTTCAGAACGAAGGCAGCCTTCGGATCCAGCCCTACAAAGGGCTCGTCCATGATCAACAGCTTCGGTGCATGCAGAAGTGCGGAAATGAGCACCAGCTTCTGCTTCATGCCATGGGAGTAGGAGGAAATCAGATCCCCCAGGGATCCGGTGATCTCGAACCGCTCCGCATAGTCTGCGATCCGGGCTTCCCGGTCCGCAGCAGACACGCCGAACACATCCGCGATCAGCTGCAGATACTGGATCCCCGTAAGGAACTCATAGATATCCGGATTGTCCGGTATATAGGCGATCCTTCGCTTTACCTCGTCCGGGTCCTCCCGGAGCTGCAGTCCGTCGATCCTCACATCTCCGCTGTCGTAAGGGTGGATTCCGGTCACCGCCTTCAGCAGCGTGGTCTTTCCGGCACCGTTATGCCCGATAAAGGCATAGATGTCTCCCGGCTCCGCATGGATGGTGATGTCCTTTACGCCATTCTCTGTTCCCTTGTATATTTTCGTCAGATGATCGATAACCAGCATTTACATATCCTCCGTGGGTGAAATGATCGTGGAGTAATTTCTTCTCTTTCTTCCGGGATCCCCGGCCCTGTCCGCATCCATGGACAGCTTTATATATTTCTCCATCACCGGGCCCAGCTCCGCCAGAAGGGAATCCATTTCCTCATCCGTAAGATTCAGGACCATGGTTCCCAGGGCCAGCTTGTCCCGTACCGGATCCCTGTCCGGCTTCTGATCATACTGATAGAACTGGTTGTAGATCATGATCAGAAACTGATAGGCCATATCGGAAATGTTCCCGCTCTCCTCGAACTTCGAAGAATTCACGCCCAGCAGTCGTTCCGAGCTTCCCCGGACCTTTCGTTCCTCCCGGATCTCCAGAACTCCCGCATCGATCAGTTGATTCACATGACGGTACAGCGTGGGCACCGGAATATCCGGAAGCGCTTCGGCTATCTGCTTTGTAGTTGCTTCCCCGGAGACCAGCAAAAACTGCAGTGTCCGCATCTTCACGGGATTGGATAATAACTGGATCAGATTCATGGGAATTCCTCCTTTATCATTTCTGATTATATTATCATTTATGATAATAGTCAAGCATAATACAGGAACGCGGATCGATGAATGCTCCGGGTGCAGTTGATGCGGATTTGTCAGATATGGTATATTAGTATGTGGAAATGAAGCTGTGCGAAAAGGGAGCATAACAGTTAAAAATCGTGGAAAAGACGGAGCGTAAGATGAGTGATGAACAATTCTTTCGTCACGCAGACGAACAGGAAAAAAGATATATAGCTGAGCTTGAACACCATCTCTATAAAAAGGAGTGCAGAAGCCTTTTGTTTCTTCTGCTTCTTTTTTCCTGCTCTTTTATTGTCGGTCTGGTGAGCCTCTTTGTTCCGATGCGGATCGGAACGGTTCTGGCGGGTTTAATGATTGCCGCCGGAGGTCTTCTGATCCCCGTTACCGTGATCAGCCTTCATATCGTAAAACGTCAGCTTCAAAAGATCGGACGGTGCGATTACAGGGTACAGGATGTCATCATAACCGACGTGCACAACGAGATCCACGGGCTGAGGTCCAATCAGTATGTTACTTTTACGTCCGGTACGGGAGAAGAGTACAGGATGAATACCAATACCACGGGGGATGCTGCTCTCATGCAGGGATTAAAGGGTCTGCTCGTGATCATTAACGATGAGAAAAATATTCTGCTGACCTGCAAATACCGGTTTCTGCCTTCCGGTGTGCAAGGAAATGATGACCGGTAGTCCGGACGGTTTTTGAAATCGATGAGTGTAAAGAGAGAGCGATTATGATAAAATAAGGGAAGAATTATGGAACGAAAATGAGTGACCGGAGGACGACGCGGAAGATGACTGACAGGGTGTTTCGAAAAACAAAGTTTATATGGATACTGCTGCTGATGATCTGTGTACTGACAGGCTGTGGAAAGAAAGCAGCCGGTGAGACCACATCGATGGATCAGCTGGAGGAAAAAGGACAGAATACGGGAACCATGGTGGAAAGCCCGGAAGAGGCAGAGGTTCCGGAATTAAAGGATTTTTCCGATCTGGAGGGGAAGACCGTATCAATGCTGACGGGAGCACCCTTTGAGGAACTTGTAAAAAGTAAGGCTCCCGGGGTGGCAAAGTTTACTACATATAACAACAATCCGGATATGGTACTGGCACTGAAATCCGGGAAGACGGATGCGGTGCTTTCAAATAATGCCGTGATAACCCTGGCAGTGAACAGAAATAAAGGACTCGTGCTTTTTCCGCAGCATCTGCAGGATGGGGTCTTCGGATTTGCATTTGCAAAGGGCAGCCCGCTCCGGGATCAGTGGCAGGCCGCCTATGATAGGATCCCGGAAGCAACGATAGAAGAACTCTGGAAGAAATGGACAGGCAGCGATGAAAGCAGGAAGGTCCTTCCGGAACAGGACTGGCCGGGAACGAACGGAACGGTGCAGGTGGCTGCATGCGATACCCTGGAGCCCATGAGCTACGCCGGAGAAGGCGGAGAACTGAAGGGCTTCGATGTGGAAATGATCCTGCTTTTGGCGAAGGAGCTGGATGTTCATGTGGAATTCACGGGAATGGAATTTTCCGCGATCCTTTCCTCCGTGCAGGCAGATAAGGCCGATATTGGGATCGGTTCCATCATAGCCACCGATGAGCGAAGGGAATCCGTGGATTTTGTGGACTACTATCCGGCGGCATTTACTCTCATGGTCCGTTCCACAGATTCAGGGGAGGAGTCCGGTGCGGGTTTCTGGTCCTCTGTCGCAGACAGCTTCGAGAAGACCTTCATCCGTGAAGACCGCTGGATGCTGTTCCTGGAGGGAATCGGAACCACGCTGCTCATTACGATCCTTTCGATCCTCTTCGGTACGGGACTGGGTTTTGTCGTATTCATGCTTTGCAGGAAGGGAAATAAGGCCGCAAATCTGATCACCCGGTTCTTCATCTGGCTTATTCAGGGAATGCCGGTGGTCGTGCTTCTTATGATCCTTTATTACATCATCTTCAGCGGCGTGGCCATTTCCGGAACCGCTATATCTATCGTCGGATTTACGCTTGTATTCGGGGCCGGCGTTTTTGGTATGCTGAAGGTGGCAGTCGGTGCCATCGACAAGGGGCAGACGGAAGCAGCCTATGCGCTTGGCTACACGGACAGGAGAGCGTTTTTCCGGGTTGTATTTCCCCAGACACTGCCGCATTTTATGCCGGGCTTCAAGAGATCCATCACCGAACTCATCAAGGCAACGGCCATCGTCGGATATGTTGCGGTACAGGATCTGACAAAAACGGGTGATCTCATCCGAAGCCGTACCTACGAAGCTTTCTTCCCGCTGATCGCGGTGGCAGTCATATATTTCATCCTTGCAGCCTTTCTTACCTGGATCGTGAACCGGATCGAACGCTGCGTCAATCCGAGAAACCGGAAGAGGAGTACGATGCTGAAGGGGGTGAAGACGAAATGATCGAGCTGAAGCATTTGGCAAAAAAATATGAGAATACAGAACCTCTGAAAGATGTAAATGTGGTGATCCATGACGGAGATGTGATCTCCGTGATCGGTCCCTCCGGGGCCGGCAAATCCACACTGCTCCGATGCATCAATATGCTGGAGCGTCCCACCGGAGGGCAGATCCTTCTGGATGGGGAGGATATCACGGCCCGCGGGTACGACCTGACACGGGCCCGGCGCCGCATGGGAATGGTATTTCAGTCCTTTAATCTGTTCGGACATCTGACCGTGATAGAGAATCTGATGCTTGCCCAGATCGATATTCTGAAACGGTCAAAGCAGGAGGCGTATGACAGGGGGATGGAGCTTCTGAAGAGAGTCGGACTCTCGGACAAGGCGTCCCAATACCCGGATGAACTTTCCGGAGGACAGAAGCAGAGAGTAGCCATTGCAAGAACCCTGGCCATGGATCCGGATGTGATCCTGCTGGATGAACCTACCAGTGCGCTGGATCCCACCATGGTGGGAGAGGTGCAGGCCGTGATCCGTGATCTTGCCGGAACAGGGAAGACCATGATGATCGTGACCCATGAAATGAACTTTGCCCGTGCCATCTGTAACCGCGTATTTTATGTGGATGAGGGTGGGATCTATGAGGACGGAACACCAGAGCAGATCTTCGATCATCCGGAGAAGGAACTGACCAGGCGGTTCATCCGCAGGCAGAAGGTGCTGGAACTTGCCGTGGAAGGCGGAGAATTTGATTTCCCGGGCGCAACTGCAATGATAGACACGTTCTGCTTCCAGAATGATGTTCCGCCCAGGATCAAGCGAAGGATCCATCTGGTCGTCGAGGAACTGCTGCAGCAGATACTTCTTCCGGCTCTGAAGGATCCGGAGGTCCTGATTTCCATCGGATACTCCGAAGTGGAGACGCAGGCGGAGATCAAGGTGCTGTATAACGGAGACGCTTTCGATCCGGCGGACACGGAAAACACACTGTCCTATAAGGTCCTGCAGGGGATAGCGAAAGATCTTACTTATTCATCGGAGAAAGAAGAGGGCTTCACAAACAGTTTTATCTGCAGGATCACGGCGGCATAAGAACCACCTGCGCGGAGTTGAAACGGGAAAGACTAAAAGGATAAAGGCCATGAAGACGGTGAATGTCTGAATGCCGGGAACTGATAAAATGCAGGTTTTCGGCACATGAAAAGTGGGATGGTAGAATTATGAATCTGGATTGGAAAGAATATGAAGACCTGGCGAGACAGACGGTCGGAGAAGGGATTGTTCTTCTGAAAAATGAGGATCATATCCTGCCCTTATCCGAAGACTGCAGACTGGCGGTGTTCGGGCGCATGCAGAATAACTACTACAAGAGCGGAACGGGCTCCGGCGGCATGGTAAATGTTCCGGTGGTCCATAGCATCATTGATGTCCTGAAAGAAGAAAAGATCTCCCTTAACAGGGAACTGCTTTCTGTTTATGAGGAATTTGAGAAAGAGCATCCCTTTGATCCGGGGGTCGGATTCGGAAATGAACCCTGGTCTCAGGAGGAAATGGCGATTTCGGCAGATCTTGTTCATGAAGCAGGCACACAGTCGGATACGGCGCTTGTGATCATCGGCCGGACGGCAGGCGAAGAGCAGGACTATATCGACGACAGGGGAGCATACAGGCTTTCCGAAAAGGAAGCGGATCTTCTGATCAAAGTAAGAGCGGCCTTTGACAGGATGGTGCTTGTTATGAATGTGAGCGCGATCCTTGATATGCAGGAAATAGAGGGCATATCTCCGGATGCGATCCTGTATATCTGGCAGGGCGGTGAGATCGGTGCGGCCGGATGCGTGGATGTACTTTTCGGCAGGGTAAATCCCAGCGGGCGGCTGGCGGATTCCGTCGTCCGTAGGATTGAGGATGCTTCGGCCTACGGACACTTCGGTGATAAAGTAAGGAATTATTATGCGGAAGATATCTATGTGGGTTATCGTTATTATGAAACCTTTCATAAAGAGGCCGTGATGTATCCCTTCGGGTTCGGGCTTTCCTATACGGATTTTGTTCTGACGCCGGGAGAAGTAAGGATCGAGTCGGAGACAGGCGATAAGAAGGAAACGATTGAGGATGCTTCGGATAAAGTGATCCTGTCCGCAAATGTGAAGAATACCGGAAAACTGGCCGGGAAAGAGGTGGTTCAGTTTTACGGATCCATGCCGCAGGGAAAGCTTGGGAAACCGGCGCTCGGTCTTGTGGGTTTTGTGAAGACGGATATTCTTAAGCCCGGGGAGGACTGCACCGTTTCTGTCGAAGTTACGCCATATACATTTGCATCCTATGATGAAACCGGGGTTACAGGCCATGAGAGCAGTTATGTTCTTGAAGAGGGAGGGTATATCTTCCATGTGGGTGATAATGTCCGGGATGTAAAGACCATAGGCGGATTTACACAGAACAAAACACTTTTGATCGAGAAACTAAGCCACCGGATGGCACCGTCCCGAGGCTTTGACAGGATCCGCCCGATAGAGAAGGACGGGGCTTATACGATTGGT
The DNA here is from genome assembly GCA_017437905.1 of Eubacterium sp. Lineage (GTDB taxonomy): Bacteria > Bacillota > Clostridia > Lachnospirales > Lachnospiraceae > Eubacterium_Q. The sequence continues at coordinate 76,578 of JAFRWY010000080.1, read as the reverse complement.
ATGGAACCGGTACCGACGGCACCTCTTACGGATTCGGAAGAGGCTGCGGCCGACAGGCCCGAGGCGCTTCCCTATACCGGTGACCGGGGGATCAAACTGAAGGATGTCCGGGACGGAAGAGCAGCGATGGAGGATTTCCTTGCCCAGCTTTCGGATGAGGACCTTGCCGTGATCATCCGTGCTGAAGGGATGGGCAGCCAGAAGGTAACTCCCGGTACAGCTGCGGCATTCGGGGGCATGAGTGACTATCTCCGGAGCCTGGGGATCCCGGCAGGCTGCTGTTCGGACGGCCCCAGCGGTATGCGGCTGGACTCCGGCTCCAGAGCCTTCAGCCTTCCCAGCGGGACGCTGCTGGCATGCACCTGGAACACGGATCTGGTCATGCGGCTTTACGGTATGCTGGGCCTGGAAATGAATAAAAATGATGTGGATTTTCTTCTTGGTCCGGGAATGAATATGCATCGTTATCCTCTGAACGGGAGGAATTTCGAATACTTCAGTGAGGATCCGCTGCTGACCGGAAAGATGGCAGCTGCCGAGATCAGGGGGATGAAGAAAAGCGGTGTTTCGGGAACGCTGAAGCATTTCTGTGCCAATAATCAGGAGACCTGCCGGCATACAGAGGAAAATGTGGTTTCCGAAAGAGCTCTGAGAGAGATCTATCTGAAAGGCTTTGAGATCGCGGTGAAGGAAGCCGGTGCGGATGCGGTAATGACGACCTACGGGCCCGTAAACGGCATATGGACCAGCTCCCGCTACGATCTGAATACGAGTATCCTGAGAAAAGAATGGGGCTTCCGGGGCGTCGTAATGACAGACTGGTGGGCCAATATCGGAGATGTGGGCGGAAAGGTAGATAAGACCTCATTTTCCAGACTTGTTCTGGCGCAGAACGATCTCTATGCGGTCTGTGCGGATTCGGAAAGCAATTCGCATGGGGATGACACGATCGCTGCACTGGAAAGCGGACTGATCACACGGGGACAGCTGGTGCGGGCCGCCGGGAATATATGCGGTGTTCTTATGAATACCAATGCGATGAAGAGAATCTGCGGGGAACCCTATAAGGTGGAGGTTACGAATTATACCTCGGAAGAGGAAGTGATAGATCCCGGAGATATCCGGTATTATGAGATACAGGACGGAACAGAGATCGATCTTTCGAATGTGAGTACCGGGAAAGGCGAAGCAGTGTTCTTTGGCTTCACGGTACCTTTCCCCGGTGAGTATGTGATCGATATGATCGGAAGCTCCGATCTGTCGGAGTTATCGCAGATGCCCGTGGGTGTATTTTACAACAGTGTACCCAAAGGAACCTTCACATTCCACGGAGGAGGAGAGGAACTTACGATCCGGAAAAGTATCCGCTTAGACGCTTCCAGCGGACTCATGAGGCTGAAATTCATGAACGGCGGACTGAAACTGAAGAAGATGGTATTTTTTCGCCTGAAATAACTGCGTTTATCATGAACTGAGTTGTGTTTTTGTGATATACTTCGCTTAAACTATATGAAAATATGCGGATTAAGCGAGGAATAGAACGCATGCTGGTTGGAAGGAACAAAGAAATTGAAATCATGGATGCCGCAGTTTGTGACGATAGATCGCATTTTATTGCGGTATACGGAAGAAGGAGAGTCGGGAAGACGCATCTGATCCGGGAGGTATATGGAAATCGTTTTACCTTTCAGCACTCCGGAATCTATGGAAGCGGTCTTAGGGAACAATTGAATGGATTTATATCGGCGGTTGAATTGCGGGGGGAAACATATAAAAAAAATCCTTCAAATTGGATTCAGGCATTCGATGGGCTGAAACGGCTGATCATCCGGTCAACCGAAGAGAAAAAAATAGTATTTTTGGATGAACTATCCTGAATCCTGAAATCTATATCCGGATTGTAAAAGCGCTGGGAACGGTGAAAGCAGGAATGACCAGAGAAGATATCATCCGTACCGCGGGAATTGCGAATTCCGGAGACTTGACACGTCGGCTGGAAGAACTGGAAAGCTGTGGTTTTATCCGTTGCTACCGTCCTTTTGAGAATAAAAAGAAGAATGCAGTATATCAACTGATCGATGCATTCACTCACTGATCACTACTTATGGCCTTGTGAATAATGGATACGCAAACCTGATCCAGATGGTGATCACGATGAATGATCTTTTCAGCTGAAAGATTGAGCAATATAAAAACAGAAATATGACCGGGAGGTAAACTTATGGCGAATACATCGGACAGGGTGGTTGTGATCACCGGAAGTACAAAGGGCCTCGGATATGAAATGGTCCGGCGGTTCCGGAAGAAGGGACTGCATGTGGTAGTAAACGGCAGGGACGAAAAGCAGGTCGCCGTGACAGTGAAGAAACTGGAACGGATCGAAAGTGAAGCGGGAGTCCTCGGCGTGGCGGGGGATATTTCCGTGTCCGGGGATCTTAAGAAACTGCTGGACCGGGCCGTGGAGCGGTTCGGGCATGTGGATATCTGGATCAACAATGCGGGAGTGAACCAGCCGGATAAAGCCCTGTGGGAGCTTTCCGAGGAGGAGATCGACCGGATCCTGAATGTGGATCTTCGCGGCACGATCCTCGGTACCCGTCTGGCAGCGCTGCAGATGGAACAGCAGCCGGACGGCGGGATGATCTACAATGTGGAAGGTCACGGCAGCAATGACGCCATCATCATGGGCCTCAGTATGTACGGCACCGGGAAAAGGGCGGTGACCTACTTCACAAGGGCATTTGCCCGGGAACTGGAGGAACGGGGCAGCAGGGTTAAGATAGGACGGCTGTCTCCCGGGATCATGATCACGGATTTCACTAACCATGCTCTGGGCGGACAGGAGGATATAGAGCTTTCGGAAAAGACGAAACAGGTCTATAATATTCTGGGTGACCGTCCCGGTGTGGTGGCGGGTTTCCTTGTAAACCGGATACTCGGTACCACGAAAAACGATGCGCATATCCAATGGCTGACTAAGCGTAAGGCGGCCTGGCGGTTTATGACGGCAGGACGTAGACAGGGGAAGTTTTACGATCCGGTGTGACATACTCTGACCGCGAAGGTTTCCGGGACAGCAAACCGGGCCATACTTCCGTGCCGGAAAATACGGAAATAAGTCGGTTTACGGCGCGGAAACTATAAATCATGAATGGCTTTGTGTTGTGATGGAAGGAGAGCGGTGCTATAATGGCATCGTAGTATTTCGGTAGAATACCCGAAAGGAGTTTATCTCAATGGATGGATTGGAGTCACTGTTTTCTAATGTTCTGAATCTGAATATTAAACAGGTGGTCATGTGGATCATCGGGGGGATCCTGATCTACCTCGCCATCAGGAAGAAGATGGAGCCGACACTTCTTTTGCCCATCGGTTTCGGAGCGATCCTGGTGAACCTTCCCCTGTCCGGTGCGATCACCCAGACCACGGACGGAGTTGTTCAGGAAGGTCCCATCTCGATCCTTTTCAATAACGGGATCGCGAACGAACTTTTCCCGCTTCTGCTTTTTGTCGGAATCGGTGCCATGATCGATTTCGGACCGCTGCTATCGAATCCGAAGCTGATGATCTTCGGTGCGGCCGCCCAGTTCGGAATCTTCTTTACCCTCAGCATGGCTTCCCTGTTCGGATTTGAACTGAAGGATGCGGCCTCCATCGCCATCATCGGTGCAGCCGATGGCCCCACATCCATTTTCGTGGCCAACTATTTCGGAACCAAATATATCGGAGCGATCATCGTCGCAGCATATTCCTATATGGCGCTTGTACCCATCGTACAGCCGCCGGTCATCAAACTCCTTACGACCAAAAAAGAACGAAGGATCCGTATGGAATATAAGGCGGGAAATGTATCGAAAACCGCAAAGATCATCTTCCCGATCTTCGTTACCATTCTTACCGGTCTGGTAGCTCCGAATGCAGTGGCACTGATCGGTTTCCTGATGTTCGGTAACCTGATCCGGGAATGCGGCGTGCTGGATTCCCTGTCCAAAACGGCACAGTCGGTTCTGTCGAACCTGATCACCCTTTTCCTGGGTATCACCATTGCGGAGAAGATGCAGGCAGATGCTTTCCTGGATCCGACGACACTGCTGATCCTGGGACTCGGACTTGTGGCATTTATTTTTGATACAGCCGGCGGCGTTCTTTTCGCCAAGCTGATCAATCTCTTCTCAAAGAAGAAGATTAATCCGATGATCGGTGCAGCGGGAATTTCCGCATTTCCCATGTCTGCCAGAGTGGTTCATAAACTCGGACTTGAGGAGGACAGCGCCAACTTCCTTCTTACGCATACCATCGGAATCAATGTTTCAGGCCAGATCGCTTCCGTTATCGCCGGAGGTCTGATCCTTAACCTGATCGCACGATAGGAGGGCAGTAATATGAAGATAGATACGGATGCTTTTCTGGACTCCCTTCCGATCATGGGAAACGGACTCCTGGGAATATTTATCGTAACTGCAGTACTGATCATCGGCATTTACATCCTGAAGGCACTTACCTCACGGAAGGCGGAGGCGGAAGCAAAGACAGAGCTGGCGGCAGAAAAAACAGAAGAGACAGCGGTGGATCCGTCACTCAAAAAGGAATCTGCCATGGATCTTATGAAGGAACGGGAGAAGAAGGATTTTCTGGAAACGGACGATACCTTCACTATTTCAAACGATCTGTAGTTGCCTTCGGGCAGTTTCAGGATGAATTTTATTTGAAATTGTAAAGCATTTCCTATATAATGTGGAGATGGAACGTGTGACAGTTCTGTGACAAACCGTATGATACGATTGGGCCACAAAAATAAAAAAGGATATGAGTTAAAGGAGGCAGATTTATGGCAACAGCACTTGGTGTAATCGCGATCATTATTGGGTTGATCGGATCCTTCATTGCAGGATGGGTCGGTGTAGGTATCGTCGTTGTCCTTGCAGGACTTGCGATCCTGCTCAGAGTTAAGAAGAACAAGGAAGCAGAGGAAGGCCAGAAGAAGATGGGCGCCATCATTTGTGGTATCGTCGGAATCTTTCTTGCAATCGTTACCCAGATCGGTATGGGATCCTTTGCAAATAAGCTGAAGGAAACCGCTGATCAGATGGGTCCGGAGGTTTCGCTGATCTCCACCGGAGCAGAAGGATTTAAGTCACTTGGTATCATCGGTTTTATTTCGAAGGCAGTGGATGCAAAGCCGGCAGATATGACGGATGCCCAGTTCGGCGATGAATTAAAGGCTCAGCTTGAAAAGGTTTCCAATGAAATGAACAAGAAATAATTTCAGATATGAAATGAACGGAGCGGAGTTTACGTCTTTTTCACGAAAGACGGAGGCTCCGCCTTTTTTTTCGTTGCACTGATCCGGGGGAGTCTGGGGGATCGGTGTTCGCAGCCTGGGGCACGGATATTGACAAATGATCTTTATTTGAAGTATGCTGATTTACGGTTTTTTCGGATTCGGGGGAAGTAATGAAAGAGAATCAGAGTCAGAATCAATATGCATTTTCCGAGCGTGTCCTCCGGGACATGAGCTCGGCTGTCCTTGTGCTGGATAAAAAGGGAAGGATCGTATACGTGAACGGTCCTGCAGCCCGGATGTTCGAGGTAAATGAGGGTTATCGGGAGGATGGTACCCGGTTTTCCCTGATCACGGAAAATGATTACAATGACAGCTTCAACGAAGCAATTTTCGACGCGCTGTACCATAAGGAGAAGACTACGGTAGAGAAGGTTCCGTACATGATTCCTCCAAAACATTTACGGCATTTCTCTTTGCGTTCTGCGGCTGGATGCTGGTCTATGCCTTCTGGGAGTTTATCGGACGTCCGTTTTCCACTGATTATATGACACACGGCGTGGAGCTTCTGGGTATCGTCATGCTGTTCTACATCCTGAGACATACCAGTCTTACCTGGAAGGATCTCGGTATCGGAACCGCAAAACCCTGGAAGACGATCCGTGTGGCGCTGATCGTTGCTGTGGGCGCATTTGTCTTCCTGGTGCTTCTGAAGGCAGGAGCACGTCTGATCAAGCCGGACAGTTTCGAGCCGGATGCACCGTTCTTTGATATCGGCCGCTTCGGTTTCCGGCAGCTGGCATATATTGCGACGGCAGGCGTTCAGGAATTCGTGGCAAGAAGCGTCATGCAGGGAAACCTCAGAAACATCATAAGCAGCGGGCACCCGCAGGTGATGGCGATCATTCTGTCCTCCCTGATCTTTGCAGCGCTGCATATCCATTTCGGCTTCCTGTTCATGGTCGGTGCTGCGATCCTTGCGGGACTTGAGGGTATTCTTTATGAGAAACAGCAGAATATCCTGGGGGTCTGGATCGTGCACTGGGTATTCGGAGTCAGCGGAACGCTGCTCTGTCTCATCGACCACTGACAAAAGGAATTTGTGGTATAGGTACGGGAAGTTGCGGCGGCTCATGAGTACCTGGTCTGGATCCGTTTCGTGGTGCTTCTGATGCCGGCCAATTATCTGCTGACGGGAATGATCTTCGCGGACGGAGACGAAATGATCAGCATGGCGGCAAATATCGTATCCGGCGGAGGGAACGTACTTCTGGGCGTCCTGCTCTGTCACGCCATGGGAGTGTCCGGCCTGGGACTGGCGTCCTTTATCAGTCTTGGGGCTTCATTCTTCGTACTGTTCCTGCATTTCTTCCTGAAGAAGAATTCTCTCCGGCTGATACTGGGTTTCTCATTAAAAATTCTGGGAGAGATCGTATCATACAGCGTTATGGATGCAAGTGCCTATTTCTTTATCTCATTTGCTACGGCAGTGATCAATATCTATGTGGTCGGCTATTTCGGAGTGGAGAGTATTATCCTTGTTTCTGTCGTGGCCCTGATCAGGGAAATACAACTTGTCTTTGACGGGATCGGGGAGGCTGTCACGCCGATCATGAGCATGTATCTGGGAGAGGAGACGTATCCGGGAGTACGGGAGGTCTGGAGACTGGCCAGAAAGAGTGTCGGAATCGAGAGCCTGATCCTATCGCTTCTTCTGATCGCCCTTGCCACACCGATCACCGGTGCCCTGGGGATCACGGACCCGGGGATCGCGGAACAGGCTGCCTGGGGCCTTCGCCTTCTGGCAGTGACCCTGTTTTTCCATGCCGGATGTACCTTGATTCTTCCTACTACATCCTGATCAACAGGATTCCTCTCGGTGTCTGGTCTGCGCGCTGCGGGATATCCTTCCGGCCATCCCCTTCGCGATCCTGGGAGGCTGGATCGGCGGCGTCTACGGAATGTTTGTGGGACTTATGATCGCCCAGCCGGCCGGGTATCTGCTGCTGGTCCTGTACGTAAGTCTCAGGTACGGCCGGGAGAATTATGCACTCTTCCTCGTGGAGAAGGAGAAGAACCGGTCCAGAAAGCTGTACGATTTTGAAGTCAGACCGGAAACCGTCATCCACGTAAGGAATCAGATCGGAGACTCCCTGAAGGAGCAGGGCTGCTCCGAACGGCAGATCAATGAGACCATGCTGCTCTTCGAGGAATTCTTTATGCTGGTCTATGAAAAGAATCCGGAAAGAAAGGTGCTTGCGGAATGTGCAGTGGAAGCGGGGGAGACTATCCACCTGATCACCAGGGACGATGGCGTGACCCTGGATCTTACGGACGAAGATCAGAATGTACAGTCCCTGCGCGCTTATGTACTTGCAAACCTGATCGCAACCTACACCAGCAGGAAGGCACATTTCCTGACCTTAAGCTATAACCGGAATGCATTCGAAGTACGGTGATAAAATGACGGAGGAAGAATGACGTGGATAATTTCGGAACCTACCGGGGAGCGTATGAGATTTTTCAAAAGGTAAACTGGATCGGCAGAGATAACTGCATATTCGGAACTATCGTAGACCAGTCAAAAAGCGCTTCATTTACAGGTTCAATGATGGGTGAAGGAGCCTTCGGGGCTATCGGATATGTGGTGGGAGGAATCATCGGAAGAGAAAGAGATCTGAGGGTAGGACAGATCTATGATTACTTCTTTGCACTGCTGAATCTCACGGAAAACGGTGTCGGGATCATGCCATTGAAGGGCGGTGGACTCCGGCTCAATCCGGAGAAAATGAGTCCGTGCTACGAGGGATTTTTTTACTACTACTATCAGGAATTAGCGGATATTTCGGTGAAAAACTATTACGGGATCAGAAAGAGTGTAAAGACGATCGCGATCAAACTGGCGGATGGGAATAAGCTGCATTTCAACGCGAATATGATTGAAAAGACGTTACCTTATCAGGAAAACTGTATGAAGGAATTTGTGAGACGTTATCAGAAATAATAACATCAGAAATGATGCGGACATCATTTGTGGTAAACTTCTGAGCAAAGTAGATGCTTTCGATATCCGGGAATGAAAACCTGACGTTCTTGGTGTGCTCATATCCATTCTTGTAAACAATACGGATCTCCGTAAATTGATCTGCCAGCTTTTCAAGATTGCGGGAAACGGTTTTCCAGGTGCTGTCCTCCTGGATATCAGGGGTATAAGTCCTGAGAAACTTATAGATATCCATTGGAGTTAAGCTCTTTTCTTCGTCTGAGTTTTCTTTAATGAATTTGTAGATCGCTACGGGGAACATCCCTTTTTCCATGCCGGTTTCCTCCTCTTTGTCTTAAACTAATTTGCGTCCGGGCAAACCATCCTACCTTTTATTATACTATAATGAAACCGCGCGGACAAATTTGTACCGGTTTTCGTTCAAAAAAATAATTAAAACTGAGGGGTGTGGTAACAACAGAGAGATTCATATGGAAGGCTTGGATGATGGGACGAATTTTGAACATCGAGACGTTTATACTTTGCTTTGGATGAGGAGTATAATGCGACAAAATGTAGCCCATGAAAAAATAGCACCATAAGGTGTAATCTGCTATAATGGGATAAATGCTACGCGACCGCCAAGGAGACCTGCCATGACCAAAAAAGAACCAAACAAAAAAGCATTATTCCCCATCGCCCTTTTCCTGATCCTGTATCTCGGCAACGGGATCTATTTTCAGTACATCAATCCGACAGAAGGCGTTATGGGCTTCTATGTGGTTTCTGTTGTTCTTGCATTTTCAATATCACTTATTGTGGCTTTTCTGCAGAACAGATCCCTGACCTTTGATGAAAAGATCCATGTCTGTGCCAAGGGGATAGGAGATGACAATATCGTGATTATGCTGTTCATCTTTATCCTGGCCGGAGCGTTCAGCGGTATAGCCGGTGCTGCGGGTGGGGCTGACAGCACGGCAAATCTTTTACTCAGTATCATCCCCGGACGGTTTACTGTTCCCGGATTGTTCCTTATTTCCTGTATCATATCCATGTCCATGGGGACCAGCGTGGGCGCGATTTCGCTGCTGGCACCCATTGCCGTGGCAGTTGCGGATAACGGCGGGCTGTCCAAGGCACTCTGTGTGGGCGTCATCGTGGGCGGATCCATGTTCGGAGACAATCTTTCCTTCATTTCCGATACGACCATAGCGGCGACCAAAACCCAGGGCGTTGAAATGAAAGACAAGTTCCGGACGAATATCCGTGTGGCGCTTCCGGCGGCGGCCATAACGCTGATCATCCTGATCATCTATGCCATCGTCAGTGACGGAACTGCTGCCGGAGATTACACGTACAATATCTGGCAGGCTCTGCCTTACTTTGCGGTGCTGATCCTGTCCGTGATCGGAATCAATGTATTTATCGTTCTGTTTGCCGGATGTGCGCTCTTTACTATCGTAGGATGCTTCACAGGTACTCTTACGTATTCCACAACTCTGGCTTCTATGGGAAGTGGAATCTCCGGGATCTTTGAGACCATGATCGTGACGATACTTGTGGCCTCCATCGCATCGCTGATCAAGGAGAACGGAGGCTTCGAAGCCGTGCTGGCCATGATCCGGAAGAAAGCGGGATCGAAGAGGGGCGGTATGTTCGGGATTGCTTTCCTTACCGCGTTTATGGATGTGGCAACGGCAAATAACACGGTAGCCATCGTCATTGCCGCGCCGATTGCCAAGGATATCAGCCGGGAATACGGCGTGGAACCCAGGAAAGTGGCTTCTCTTATGGATACCTGCTCCTGTATCACTCAGGGCATTATCCCATACGGCGCCCAGCTTTTAGTGGCCGCAAATCTGTCCGGACTGGCCGCATTCAGCATGATCCCGTTTTTGATCTATCCCTTTATCCTGCTGGTCTTTGTCGTTATCTCTATCGTGAAGGAGAAAAATGAAAAAAAGGAATTCTTCAGTGTGATCCCACATCTAAAAGGAAACAGAGTGACACTGAAGCAGGTGATGCACGAAGATAAGGATGGTCTTCAGGAACTGGTGGAAAGCGAAGCGGTATACCGATATCTGCCCACATTTCTTTACGAGAAAAAATATAAGGATTTGTCTTATGTGATTGACAACCTCTATACCGAGTGTCTGAAGGAATCTCTGATCTTAGGAATCTACGTGGATGGTGAATTTGCCGGACTTGCGGAGATGTACGACTACAACAAGGAGATGCGAAAGGTCAGCGTAGGAGGTCGCCTGTTGGAACGTTTTTGGGGACAGGGGGTAGCCGCGGAGACCCTCTCTTTGCTTGTGACTTATCTCATCGGTGAAGCGGGGATGGAGATCATCACCGCCAGTACCATGGTGGAGAATAAGGCGTCCGCGGCTGTCCTGAAAAAGAACGGATTTGAACTTGTATCCGATGCGGTAGATGAAGACTGGGGCTATGGAGTCCCGACCCCGGCCTGCAAGTGGATCAGGTGAATAACGGTAGTACGAATAGAAACAATGCAGTTTCGAAAAGAGCTGTGTGAGTACGGATTTCCATGAGGGAAGCCGGTTTCGCACAGCTTTTTTCTTTTGAATTACATCCGGCGTTTTATCTGTTATGATGGGATATGATAAGGAAAAGGGAGGTTTATCATGTTTGAGATTGTCGGAAGAAAATGTACGGCGATCTGCTACGCAACGGTTGTTGAGGACGAGGCGGTGGAGCAGATCCGCCGGATGTGTGATTATGATATGACAGAGGGATCGAAGGTTCGGATCATGCCGGACGTGCATGCCGGAAAGGGATGCACCATCGGAACCACCATGACCATCGTGGATAAGGCGGTCCCGAATGTGGTGGGTGTTGATATCGGCTGCGGGATGTATACGGTAAATCTCGGGAAGGTTGATATTGATTTTGAGAAGTTTGATGAAGCGGCGCATTATATCCCTTCAGGGATGAATACCTGGGAAGGACGGAAGGAGAAGTTTGATCTTCAGTCGTTATGCTGCTATCGGGACCTGAAGAACACCGGACGGATCGAGAAAAGTCTGGGAACCCTGGGCGGAGGAAAAATAGTAAAAATGTGTCCCCATTCGACGGCCGATATGGTAAAATATAGGATAGTTTAACAATCGTCAGAGGAGTTGAAAGGGTTTATGGATACACTGGATAAACGCGGGAGGATTATCATACGAACAAGTGTGATTGGGATCCTTGCAAATGTGGCGCTGGCAGCCTTCAAAGCGGTTGTCGGTTTAGCTTCGAATTCCATCGCGATCGTCATGGATGCGGTCAACAATCTGTCCGATGCGGCAAGCTCCGTGATCACCATTGTCGGGACAAAACTCGCCCGGAAGGAGGCGGACCGGAAGCATCCCTTCGGGTACGGAAGGATCGAATACCTGAGTGCCATGGTCATATCTCTTTTGGTGCTTTATGCAGGTGTCACGGCATTTGTGGAATCCGTGAAAAAGATCATAACGCCGGATGAGCCGGATTACGGCACGGCATCGCTGGTGATCGTCGGCGTTGCGGTGGTGGTGAAGATCGTGCTCGGCAGATATGTAAAGAGCGTCGGGAAAAAGGTGAATTCGGATTCGCTGATCAATTCCGGAGCGGATGCGCTTCTGGATTCCGTCATTTCCGCCTCGACTCTTGTCGCTGCCGCCATCTTCCTGATATTCGGTGTATCGCTGGAAGCATGGCTCGGTGCCCTGATCGGACTTGTGATCGTAAAATCCGGCCTGGAAATGCTGAAGGATACCCTGTCGAAGATCCTGGGAGAGCGGGCGGACACGGAACTTATCCTGGCGATCAAGGATACGATCCGGAGTTTTCCGGAGGTCAGAGGGGCTTACGATCTGGTGCTGCACAACTACGGGCCGGATTCCTATCACGGCTCCGTTCATGTGGAAGTGGCCGATACATTTACTGCAAATGAACTGGACCGGCTGCTCCGCAGGGTGCAGATCGAGGTTTATAAAAAGCATGAGGTGCTGCTCACGGCAATCGGCGTGTATTCGTACAACACCAGCGATCCGGATGCGATCGCAGCCCGCGAAAAGGTGGCATCACTGGTGACTTCGATCCCGCATGTATTGCAGATGCATGGATTTTACATGGACCAGGAGAATAAGAACATGCGTTTCGATATCGTCATCAGCTTTGATGCGGAAGACCGCAGAAAAACCTATAACGAAGCCTGTGCCAAGGTACAGGAGGCTTATCCCGGCTATGATCTTCAGATCGCCATGGATATGGACTTCAGTGAGGTGATCTGACGGGTATTTTGTCAGCTGAGGCTGACCCGGATCTCGTGAGCGGGATTTGAAAATGGGAAATATCAAAACAGTAAAAATAAAGGGGGAAGAACGAATGAAGAAAATAAGGAAACACATTTGCAGACTCATGGTGGGATGCTTTCTTCTGACAGCCGGCGCATTCGGTACGGGCTTTGATGCGGATGCGAAGAGCGGAACCTGGAAGAAGGACAGCGGGGGATATTATTATTCCTATTCGGACGGCACCTACGCGAAGAATGAATGGGTAAAGACCGGAAGCAAGTGGTATTACCTCAATGCGAGTGGCTATATGCAGACCGGCTGGAAAAAGATCGGTGGGAAATGGTACTTCTTTAAGAAGGACGGATCCATGGCAGCGGGTGAGTACTGCCAGGGTTACTGGCTGAACAAGGACGGCACCTGCACGTATTCTTATAAGGCAACCTGGAGAAAGGATAAAACCGGCTGGTGGTACGGGGATGCGAAGGGCTGGTATGCAAAGAATCAGTGGCTTACCATAGACGGAAAGGAATACTATTTCTATAAGAACGGCTATGTGGCTGTGAAGCAGTGGATCGGCAACTATTATGTGGATGAAAATGGTGTATATGCCGGGACAAATCCGAAGACCGGAGCGAAGAAGACGGTATCCTATAACTCGCTGCCGAAACAGGATGAGCTTTATGTCTTGTTGAAGGACTATGATTTTGATTGTGTTTTTGATCCGGAGAGTAAATATAACTGTAAAGAGGCTGATACGGTTAAGCTTTATAACCTGCTTTCCGGTTATTATATGTTCAATGACACTATATTGAATCCGGAGTATATTGAGATCGATCCGCGGGGTGTTTACAGCGAACCGGGACCGAATACTCCATGCCGTATCAAGCAATCCACCTTTGAATGGGGACTCCGGACGATCATGAATGTTCCGGCGAAGGATGTAAAGAAACTCATGAATGAGTATTTCAATTCGGAGAATGATTGGAAATACATTTATGACGGGTATATCTACTTCTGTCATCCGATTTTCGGAGAGTGGGTTTATGATGTGAAGGACAGAACGGTCAAAACGGACGGCGTATATTACTATTTCAGTTATACTCTTACGGACGATCTTCCGGAGTACGGTTACTATGACATGTACGGAGACGAGTTTAAAGATACAAAGATCGAAGCCGTTCTCAGCTACAAATATGAGAACGGAGAATACTTCTGGAGTCTTTATTCTCTGAAATGCGTAAACTGACGGGACAGGGGGGACAGGTACGATCAGGCTGTACCTGTCCCTATTGTTCCGGATCTCAGGTTTAAGGAAAGTGAGAAAAATGAAATGAAGAAGATGGAAGCGCTGGCAGCAACGATTGTATTGGCTGTATGTCTCTCGGGATGTGGAGACAGCGGCAGCCCGACGGAGGGAACAACGGCTGTTCCTGCCGCAACAACGGAAGCGTTAACGACAGAGTAGCCTGCCGTAACGGAGGCGCCGACTACGGAACAGCCGGTTATAACGGAAGCGCCGACCACGGAACAGGCCACCGCAACGGAGGCGCCGGCGACAGAGCAGGGAGGCTCTACGGAAGCTTCCACCGGAGAGAAAAAGGTTGAACTGGTAACGATGAAACTTGACAATGTTGAGTATGGTATTCCGGTGGGTTGGGTCGGTGACGGTACTCTGGATGAAGACGTAGATACGCTTTTCTTCACGGACTTCGGCGTTCTGCTGGTGGAGAAGCAGGAGATCGGACAGGCATCGATACAGGATCCGCAGGCGAGAGCAACCATCGTGAATGAACTGCAGGAACCGGGGCTGGAAGACGCCCTGAGTTCGGTGGAAATGACGGAGGTTGACGGCTGCCCCGCATTTAAAATGTTAGGCGAAGCCAGGGAAGAAGGGGACAGATATCAGTTCAAAATGATCTTTGTCCAGGTGGAAAGCAGACTGTATATATTTGATATGATCAGCTATGAAGGCTTTTTTGATACATATACAGCGGAGACGGAAGCTATCTTCGGTTCCATCAGGATCAAATGATAGTGTGAACGGAAAGAGGGGATTACACTATGAGGAAACGGATACCTGGCTCATCGGCTTTGACGGAAAAACTTCGAAGAAGCTGCCGAAGGTGATCAGTTACCGGCCGGCCGTGAACCATGTTTCCGTCGGTTACCGGGAGAAGTTCTACGTGATGGGTCAGACCATCGGTGAAGCGTCATCTTATGTCTTTGCTTCCATGGATGCGGATGTGACAGAACCCTATGGAGAAACCGCTTATCAGGATGAGTGGGTCAACGGAACCTATTACGGGAAGGACAGCTTCCGGAACTATGACTATCCGGAGAAGGGCCGCTGGAGAAAGAATTCCAACGGCTGGTGGTACGGCGACGGAAAATGGTTTGCCAAAAATCAGTGGCAGAAGATCGACGGAAAATGGTACTACTTCGATGAGAAAGGGTATATCGTGACCGGGACCCGGGTCATCGGCGGTACGGAGTACCGGTTTGATGCTGACGGGGTATATGTCGGAAATTAAGGGGGCTCTATGATTTTCTATTTTACAGGCACAGGAAATTCGCTGGTTGCTGCCGGGAGACTGGCGGAAAGCGGTGAACGGCTTGTGGATATGGCAGATGCCAGGGATAAGCGGGAATTCCGGTATGAGATCGGGAAAGGGGAAAAGGTCGGTTTCGTTTTTCCTGTTTACTGGTATACCGTGGGAGATGTGGTAATGGACTTTGTCCGGCAGCTGGAGCTGTCGGGAGCGCGGTATGTCTATGCGGTGATCACCTGCGGCGGAGGGATCGGTTTTGCGGGGGCCGTGCTGAACCGGGAACTGAAGAAGCGCGGGATCCGGCTGCACTGCGTCTATCCGCTGCTCATGCCGGATGATGCGGTATTCTATTACGATATCGGTCCGGAGGAGAAGATCGGGAAGCGGCTTTCCGACAGCGAAGTAAAGATCGGAAATATCTGGGAAGAGATCAGTTGCAAAAGGATCCGGAGACGCGGCTTTTCCCTTTGGTTCATCGGGTATCTCATGCGGTTCCTGTATCACAGGGCAATCGGGACACGGAAGTTCCGGGTCACCGACCGGTGTACCGGCTGCGGGAGGTGTGCGCGGAAATGTCCGGACCACGCCATTGAGATGAAGAACGGAAAGCCGGTCTGGACGAAGAAGAAATGTACCAAATGCTCGGGCTGTATCAACTGCTGCCCCTTCCTGGCCACCGAGTACGGCAAGGGGACGGAGGGAAGGATACGCTATCACCATCCGGAATATTAAAGTGTACAGCAGGGCATTCTGTGGTAAAATGATATCTGGCTGCGGGATCGTCCCGGCATATGGCTGCGGGATCGCAGCAGATTGCCATGGGAGAGACGTGCCTGTGGCCCTGGGATTACCGTGGCATAGCGCCGCGGTTCGGTCGGCAAATGGTAAAGGAAGGTGTTATTATGTATGTAGCAATTGACCTGACAGGGGACATGATCTCATATGCATATCCGGAGGGAAATGAGGTTACGACGGAGGTTCTCCGAAACACCGTCGGATTCCGGACGAAGGATCTCTTCCGCGTGGAAGGAGCGATGAACGGAATGATCCGCATGGTGAAGGACATGATCGAACTGACCGTCGGGGCAACGGTTTCGGAAGCCATCTGCGTGGTTCCGGCCTACTGCACATTTCCCGAGAGGGAGCGGATCCGGAAGGCGGGGGAAGAGTGTGGCCTTACGATCCGGCGGATGATCAAGGGGTCGTTTGGTTCGGCCATGCAGCTGTTCCAGTCGACGGATCTCGGTACGAAGCAGGCGCTTCTCTGTGACGTGCATTCGGATTATACCGAGTTCCTGATCTTCAATGCTGACGGAGCGGTCTTTGAGGCCAAAGGCGCTGCCGTGCTCCAGTATGATAAGAATCCGCAGGATCAGGACAAGCTCCGGGAGAAGCTGAAGTCGGAGGTGAAGACCCTCTACAGCGGGCTGGGACTCTCCATGGCGGCAAACTGCGATGCGATCTATGTCACATTTGACGAGAATACGGATGCGCTGCGGGGATTCTTCCTGGAGACACTGATCACATACTTCGGAAAGGAACCGGTCATCTTCGAAAATGATACGGCGAAGGGTGCATTCTATCACCTGCTGAAGCTGGAGTCCGCGGAAACCGTACCGATGAAGAAATGCTTCCCGGTGGACTGCTGTATCGAAGGGATCAGCATCGGCTCCGGTGTCGGCGGGGATCTGAAGGAGGTCTTCCTCCGAAATACGCCCCTGCCCGCCCAGAAGACGGTGGACCTTACGATCTCCTATGATAACGTGGTCTGCTTCTACGCGGGGAATTACAGGAACCGTGAGTATGACGAGCCGATCGGCACGTGCCGGATCCCGGACCAGTACCGGTCACAGACGATCCACGTGAAGATCACCCTGACGGAGGATGCTATGGTTGAGTACGTGGTGCTGGATGCATCGAAGCAGATCATCTACCCGCGACGGAAACTCAGTTAAGAAAAAGGAGGATACAAACATGCCGTTTATTAATTCCAAAATCACAGTGAAAATGAGTGATGAGAAGAAGGATGCAATCAAGGCGAAGCTGGGTCAGGCGTGCCAGCTGATCGGAAAGCCGGAAGCCTACGTGATGATCGGCTTTGAGGATGAGTACTGCCTTTACTTTGCAGGCGAGAAGCTGGAGAAGGGCGCCTTTGTTTCGGTGGACCTGCTGGGTTCCCCGAATTCCGCCGCATTTGAAAGAATGACTGCCAGGATCTGTGAGATCTACGCAGAGGAGCTGGGAATCCCCGGTGACCATATCTACGTGGAGTATCAGACCACCGGAGACTGGGGCTGGAACGGAAGGAACTTTTAGTGAGAGAACGGTCGGCATTTGATACAGCCCTCGCGGGCTTTGTAAATGATTTTGCAAGCGGTGACGCGGTGCGTCATATGGCGGATCAGGGGATGACCGTGACACAGATCTATGGGAAGCTCTCATTTCCGACGAAGAAGGAAGCAGTAGCGGAAATGGTGTGGAAGCACTACCTGAACACCGGCCGGGTGCGTCTTGCACCGCCGGAGGGAGAGACCCTGCAGAAGGTGACCTATGTCAGGGATGAAGGCGAGTTCGGACGGACATCGCTCCGACGGGTGGTGGAGGAAACACCTGCGCCTGCTGAGGGATATGTACACTGTAACTTCGGCCGCGAACTCTACAGGGACGAGACGGCTTTCCGAAAGAAACTGGAGCTTCTTTCGGAGACGGACCGGGAATACATTCTGGATCTTCCCTGGCCGCTTCAGGATGTGTGGCATATCCTGGACGGGCGGATGCAGAGGATCCGGGAAATCCTGGGAGAGGAAAACAGTACAGGCGTTCCGGACGCGCCGGGGCGCTGAGTAAGCATGGGTGGAGAAAGAATTCTATGGACAATCTTATGGAACTCCGGCTGGCGGAATATGATAACGTGATCGGGAATTACAGGGAACTGGAACCTCTTGTGATCGCGGCTTTGGAAGAGAAACTGAAGGAGGCCGGGATCCGGGCCATGCAGATCGCACACCGGATCAAGACGCGGGAATCCGTGGCAGGGAAGCTGGAACGAAAACCCGATAAATATTCCTCACCGGCAAAGATGACGGACCTCTTCGGCGTACGGATCATTTGTTATTTCAGTGACCAGGTGGATCAGATCGCGGATCTGATCCGGGAATTCTTCGTGATCGATCCGGCGAATTCCGTGGATAAAAGGGAACTGCTGGATCCGACGGCCTTCGGGTATCTGTCCCTGCATTTTATCTGTTCGCTGCCGCGGGAATCGGGCTATCCGGAGGAACTCTGTGATCTGAAGTTCGAGGTCCAGATCCGGACGGTTCTGCAGCATACCTGGGCGGAGATCGAACACGACCTGGGTTACAAGACGGAGTTCGGCATTCCGAAGCAGGTGCGAAGGGAGTTCTCACGGGTGGCGGGACTTCTGGAGATTGCGGACGAATCCTTCCTGAGGATCCGTTCTTCCATCCAGAATTATGAGATCCATGTGCGTCACGAGATCGAAAATGACATGGCAGACGATATGCCTCTGGATCTTGTATCGCTCCGTGCATATCTGGAACTCAGCCGGACCATGCAGAGTCTGCTTAAGGATATTGCAGCCATTTCCGGCTCCGTGATCATCGAGACATCACCGGAGCAGTATATCCGGAATCTGGAATTCTTCGGTGTCCGCACCCTCGGAAATCTGAACAAATTCGTTTTGGAGGGATATGGCGATGCGCTTGCATTTGCGAAGCGTTCTCTCGGAAGTATCCAGCTGGATGAGGTGTCATCCATCATAGGACTGTATTATCTCTGCCGGGCCCGTCTGGTGCAGGGGGACTACAATGAGCGGCAGCTGATGGTCTACTTCATGCTGGGAGAGGCGACGGAGGCGAAAGCAAGACGGCAGGCGGGACAGATCCTTCGCCTGCGGGGGGGAGTTTGATATCCCGGCGAAACACTTCCCATAGGTCTGAACAAAACGAAGGATCTCAATCGCTTTTCTGCGGGATGAGATCCTTCGCTTTGGTTGGATGAATTATTTTATTCGCCGATCTGATGACTGCGCAGTACTTCTGCGATGATACCGACGGCTTCTTCGATCAGAGCCTCGGTATGTGTTGCCATCAGGCTGGTACGCAGCAGGCATTCGCCCGGTGCAACCGCCGGCGGGATGGACGAATTCACGTACACACCGCGATCATAGAGATCCTTCGTGATCACTAGCGTCGGATCTAGTTCATAGGTATAGATTGGTATGATCGGAACCCGCTCGCCGTTGGATTCACGTATGCGGATCTTCGCCTCATTTAGCTTCCTGCGCATGAACAGTGCCCGCGACTGCAGGGTTTCCGGAAGCTCCGGATGGGCTTCCAAAATCTTCAGTGCTGCCAGGGCCGAAGCACAACTGGCCGGTGTGATGGATGCAGAGAAGATGAAGGGCCTTGAGCAGTGCTTTACGTAGTCGATCACCCGTGCGGAGGTTGCCATGTAACCGCCGAGGGATGCCAGGGACTTGGAGAAGGTTCCCATGTATATATCAACCTCGTCCTCCAGTCCGTAGTAGCTGGCGGTTCCGCGGCCGCCTTTTCCGATCACGCCCAGTCCGTGGGCGTCGTCTACCATGACGCGTGCGCCGTACTGCTTTGCCAGGCGGCAGATCTCCGGAAGGTTTGCGATATCGCCGTCCATGGAGAAGACGCCGTCGGTCACGATCAGGATGCCCGCACTTTCGGGAACGTTACGCAGCTTCTCCTCCAGATCCGCCATATCGTTATGTTTGAAACGTACCATTTTTGCGTAGGAAAGACGACATGCATCGTACAGGCTGGCGTGATTCTCACGGTCCATGATGATATAATCGCCGTGCTCCGCAAGGGCACTGATGATTCCGAGATTTGACTGGTAGCCGGTGGAAAATGTCAGCACGGCTTCCTTGCCGAGAAAACGGGCCAGTTCTTCCTCCAGCTGAAGGTGCAGCTCCAGCGTTCCGTTCAGGAATCTGGATCCGGAGCATCCGGAGCCATACTGTTCTATGGCTTTCAGTCCGGCCTCGATCACCTCCGGGTGTGTTGTAAGACCGAGGTAGTTATTTGAACCGAGCATGATGCGGCGCTTCCCTTCCATGATCACCTCAGTGTCCTGTCTGGACTCCAGTGCGTGAAAATACGGATAGATGCCGGCTTCCCTTGCGGCATCGGCGCGCGACGGTTCGTAGCACTTTGCGAAAAGATCCATTCCAATCCCCCTCATTCGCATGAACAATACAAACAACTATGCAATTGTACCATATTTTTACTGATTAGAAAACATTTATTGAAAAGTCTATGCAGAAGAAAGGATTTTTTCTTTTTATATCGGAGGATTCATGGTAAAATAGCCATGGGATTGCCCTGCCGTCATTTCAGGGCGTAAGACTACCTCACAGGGGGATCAGAACCGTGAATACAAACCGGATCCTCATGCAAAAATATAAACAGTACCTGATGCCGTCGATCCTGACGACGCTGGCGCTGGCGCTGAACGAATTCGTGGACTGTATGATTGTCTCGAATCTTCTGGGAAGCGATGCGCTGGCGGTGGCGAATCTGGGCTGCCCCGTGATCCTTCTGATCGCCGCAGGCTATGTCCTTTTCGGAAACGGAGGGGCGATCCTTTATGCGATCTTTCTGGGGAAATGGGATCGGGATTCCGCAGGCAAGATCTTCCGGCTGTCCATGATCCTGTCCGGACTCGTGGGATTCCTTTTTCTGTTTCTGGGAATGCTGCTGTCCACCCCCTTTACGAAACTGCTCTGTCCGGACGAGAGTCTCCTCTCCGGATTTCAGACCTACTATCAGGTGCTCCTCTTCACTGCACCGGTGCTGATGCTGAGCCTTACCTTTGTTTCCTTCCTGCCGCCATCGGGGGCACCGATGATCGCTTCGGTTTTCAATCTGGTGGCAAATGGAACGAATCTGGTGATGGATATCGTGTATATCAAGGTGTTCGGTATGGGGATCGAGGGAGCCGGTTATGCTACGATCACCGGTTATGTGATCGGGTTCTTTGTGATGCTCATTTTGATGCGGATCCGGGGAGTGAAGCCGGTCAGCAAAAAGCTCACGAAACAGGATATCCCCATGTCCCTGAAGATCATGATCCAGGGACTTCCGGCGGCGATGCTGCAGATCTGCTTCGCAATCAAATATGCCTTCAGCAACAATATGGCAGGGTTCTACGGCGGAAGAGACGGCGTGGTTGCCTTCTCCCTTTGTCTGCAGACGTTTTCCATCGCTTCGATCTTTCTTCTGGGTGTCGCCGATACGGCACAGCCGTTGCTGGCCATGCTGTACGGTCAGCAGGATTATGTGGGAGAACGCTCTGTGTTAAGGAAATCCATGCGGCTGCAGGTGGTCTTCGCCGTGGGACTGATCCTTTTCTTTGAGATCGTTCCCCAGGCGGTGGCAGCCATGTACGGTGTCACGGATCCGGAGGTGCTACGGATCGGAAATACGGGGATCCGGATCTTTGCTCTGACGTATCTGCCACGGGGGATCGCAATCCAGTTTATGCGTTTCTTCCAGGTGGAACAGCGTAGAAAGTATGCATTCCTGATCAGTCTGATGGATGGACTCCTGGTCCTTCCGGTGGGAATCGTCCTATGTTCCTTCCTGGAACTGAACGGAGTATATGCCGCATATCCGGCGGCGGCTCTGATCATGCTGGCACTCATTTTCTGCATGAACTACCGGATCTTACGAAAGGAACCGGATTCCTACGTGGGAATCTCACTGATCCGGAAGGATACCAGTAGCCTGGGAACGCACACCTTTACCATCACGGATGCATCGGAAGATATTTCCAAGGCCAGTGAGCAGATGATCGATTTCTGTACGGAGAAGGGTGTTCCGCCGAAGCAGGCCTTCCGTGTCGGTCTTCTGATCGAGGAAATGGCGGTCTATACCCGACAGCATCGGACGGATAAGGGAGACATCGATATCAACCTGCGCCTGACGGACAAGGAGATCGCGATTAATTTCCGAAGCATCGGAACCCCCTTTGATCCCACCAAGGACAAGGAGGGTGATATTCCCGAAAATATGCTCATGCTGAAAAACATGGCTTCGAAAATATCCTATGACTACGTTATGGGTATGAATAATACACAGATACTGATCGGGAGGAGTTAACGTTGAAGATAGCATTTTACAGTACCGGGGGGATCGATCCCGCATCGCCCTTTTCGTCCAGACATTTTCTGTTCCCGGGGAAGAACGGGGAATGGGACGCGCTGGCAGTGGGCCGGAGTGAGGACAGTATCGCTGTCTACTGTACCGGATCCGCAACCCACATGATCGATATCGCCGGAGGCGAGCTGCGCGGAACATCGGAGCGGGTTCCCTATCATATCCTTCCGACGTCTGCATCGATAGAGGAATTTGCCGATCGGATCGCCGGAGACGGGGTGGAGGTGGCCATCGCCTACAGTCTGCCGGACGTAACCTTTGACTGGTATCCCGTGCGGGACGCCCTGGTGGGAGAGGCGCTGGCGAAGCGGGGGGTCCGTGTGATCGCACATCCGGCATTATCCGCCGAGATCTGTCTGGAGAAGATGACCTTCCAGAAGGTCTTAAAGGAAAATGGATTCCTGTATGCCGAGGGTGTTTATGTACATAGCGGGATGTTCTACTCGGACCGGCGGATCGAGCGGATCCGGAATAATGTCTATCAGGAGTATATCCGGAGCCGACTGGAACAGCTGAAATACCCGGTGATCATCAAGGAAGCGGCCGGCAGCGGCTCGGTAGGGCTTAAGATCGCGGCAACACCGGAGGAGGCATTTCAAAAGCTGCTGGATGCCGACGGTGACTGTGACGTGATGGTGGAGGAGAAGCTGGAGGGAGAGAGCTTCGGGATCGAGATGTACGGCGATCCGGAGGGCTATTATGTGGCAGATCCCATCCTGTTTTCTACGGGAGAGGACGGCGTGACGGATCCCTTCAACAGCATAAAATACGGTCCCGTATGTGACGCAGCCCATCATGTGGAGGAACTGAAGGAAGAACTGAAGCGCCTCGGACGTGTCCTCGGGCTTTCCGGGATTGCGGAGATGGATCTGATCTTCAGCAGCGGGAAATGGTATATTCTGGAGGTGAATCCGAGATTCTCCCTTCTTTCACAGGCGGTGTCCATCATGGAGGGGTGGAATCCCTTCGAACCGCTGGTTGAGACGATGCTGCCGCCGGCAAAGCGGCATTTCCGCCCGATGGAGGGAAAATGTCATGTGCTGGATTTCAAATCCGGGCCGTTTCCGGATGAGAAGATCCGGGAGATCCGGGAGAAGTTCTCCGGGATACGTCATGTGATGCGGTTCCTGTACGGACTTCCGGGAGGCGGAGAGGTGAGCTACTGTGAGTGGGTTCTTTCGGGAGCTGACAATCGGGAACTCTTGGAGAAACTGACCGCACTTAAGACGGCCTATCCGGAAGTGGTAAGCGATGCCGTGACCTGTAACACGAAGCAATTGATCCGGAAGCTTACGGAGGAAGAAGTATAAATGAACAGAGGAAAAAGAAAACCCATCAAGTCGAAGATGCGTCTTATGATCCTGCTGGTCTCACTGATCGCACTTTTCGTCATGGGCGTGGCCGCCATGGTCTCCATGATGTATCTTCGTGCGAGAAGTAAGGAAGCACTGGTCTCGCAGATGGAGAACAACCTGAGAAATACGGTATCCGGTCGTTCGGATCTTGTGGATTCCTGGCTGGTAAGATACTCGGAAAATGTGGATACCTTTGCAGACTTCATCCACGATCTTTATACCCACCCGGATATGGTGAAGGACATGACGCCTCCGCCGACTTCCGCGGATAACAAGGGAATCCTTACCATGCAGTCTGCCCTGATCTCGGAGGATATTAAGGAGGAGGATATTAAGGAGGAGCGTGCCCTGCTGGGAAACCTCCGCATGATCTTCTATCCGATCATGATCGAGAACGAGGGAATCATCACCAGTGCCTATATCGCCACGGAGCGGGGGCTTACCATGGCCTATGATACCCAGTCGGACATCAAGGTGCCCTACCCCTACTTTAACGCCTGGGAAACCAGCTGGTACCAGCTGGCGAAGGAGGCAGGGAAGACGGTGTTCACGGATGTATATCTGGACTCCTTCGGACGGGGCCTTACCATTACCTGCGTGGCTCCCTTCTATGAGGCAGACGGCTCCTTCGCCGGTGTTGTAGGTATGGATATCCTTATCCAGGATCTGTATCAGAATGCAATCTCCATGAATATGGATTCCAACTACTACGCCATGCTGGTGGATAAAAAGGGTACCGTCATCTCTCCGAATGTGGACGCCAATGCTTTGGAGAAGCAGGAGGGGATCGACAGCAAGATCATTTCCGGGATCATGTCCGGAGCAACGGATGTTGCCATCAGTGAGACGGATGTATACTTCGCTTATTCCACGGTAAAGAGTACGGATTGGAAGTTCTGTATCCGCATCCCGGAAGCCGTGGTTCTGGAACCCGTGACGGACATGGATGCCAGCATCCAGATCACGTTCCTTTTGTTCATAGCCATCTATCTTCTGGCGACACTGGCTATCCTGGTTGTATCGAAGCGGCTGTCCGAGTCCGTGACCAGTCCCATCGTTGCTCTGGGTGAGGATGCGAAGCAGATCTCCGAAGGGAACCTGGATCACCGGGCTGTTCCTACCACAAACGACGAGATTGGCGACCTGGCGGAAAGCTTCAACACCATGGCCAGCGAGCTGAAGGATTATATCGAAAACCTGACCCGCGTCACTGCGGAGAAGGAGAGGATCGGAGCGGAGTTAAATGTCGCCACCCAGATCCAGGCGGACATGCTTCCGCGGATCTACCCGGCATTTCCGGATTACAACGAGTTCGATATCTACGCAACCATGGATCCTGCCAAGGAGGTGGGAGGAGACTTCTACGACTACTTCCTGATCGACGATTCACATCTGGGACTGGTCATGGCAGACGTCAGCGGCAAGGGAGTTCCGGCAGCGCTCTTCATGGTGATCGCAAAGACCCTCATCAAGAACCGGGCGCAGATGGGCGGTACGCCCTCCGAGATCCTGGCCTATGTAAATGATCAGCTCTGTGACGGAAATGAAGCACAGCTCTTCGTCACCGTCTGGTTTGCGATTCTGGACATCAACACCGGCAAGGGTATCGCGGCAAATGCAGGACACGAGCATCCGGTGATCAAGCGGGCAGACGGCAAGTACGAGCTGGTGGTTTACAGACACTCGCCGGCCATCGCAACTCTGGAGGGAATGACCTACCGGCAGCATGAATTCGAGCTGCATCCGGGAGATAAGTTCTTCGTTTACACCGACGGTGTTCCGGAGGCTACGAATGCAGAGAACAAGCTCTTCGGAACGGATCGTATGCTTGCGGCCCTGAACCGGGATCCGGAAGCTGATCTGCATCAGCTGCTGGCGAACGTTCGCAGGGAGATCGACGACTTCGTGCAGGATGCACCGCAGTTCGATGACATCACCATGCTGGGATTTGAGTTTATCGGAAGGGATCCGAAGTAGAGGAGGATCCCATGGGGTTAAGGTTTGTACGAGTAGGGGGTTCATATGAGTGATAAGGCCAGAGAGGTGATCGGGGTCCATGACCTGGATATTACCTTCCGGATGGCAACAGGGAACGTCCACGCCATACGCGGCGTGGACTTCCAGCTGAAGGAAAATGAAGTGCTTGCCCTGGTCGGGGAGTCCGGCTGTGGCAAGAGTATTACTGTGAAATCAATTATGGGGATCCTCCCGGAGAATGCTGTCATTAACTCCGGGGAGATCCTTTTTTATGGCAAAGATGACTCGGAGGAGCCGGTGGATCTTTTGCAAAAGAAGTTCTCCTGGAGGCAGAAGAACATCAACGGATCGCGGATTTCCATGATCTTTCAGGATCCCATGACGTCCCTGAATCCCACCATGACCATAGGCGCGCAGCTGATCACGGCCATCCGGAATCATGAGGACGTATCGAGGAAGGAGGCCTATGCCCGGTCAGTGGAGCTGCTCCGGGAGGTGGGGATCACGGATCCCGAGCGGACCATGGGACAGTATCCTCACCAGCTCTCCGGCGGTATGCGGCAGAGGATCGTGATCGCCATCGCTCTTTCCTGCAATCCGGAGATCCTGATCTGCGACGAGCCCACCACGGCACTGGATGTAACCATCCAGAACCGGATCCTGGAGCTGATCCAGCGGATCCAGCGGTCCCGGGGCATCTCCGTTATCTTCATCACCCATAACCTGGGGGTGGTTGCAAAAATCGCGGATTATGTGGGCGTCATGTATGCGGGGAAGATCATTGAGTACGGTACCGTATTCGATATCTTTTATGATCCGCGGCACCCCTACACCTGGGGATTGCTCTCGGCCATCCCCGAGATCGCGGATGAGAAGGGGGAGCTGTACTCCATCCCGGGAACGCCGCCGAATCTGGCGAAGGAGATCGTGGGAGACGCATTTGCACCCAGAAACCCTTACGCACTGGCCATCGATTTCAAGGCGGAGCCTCCGCTTTACAAGCTGTCCGGAACCCACTATGTGGCGTCCTGGCTGGCGGACGAGCGTGCACCGAAGATCGAGATGCCGAAGGAACTGAAAGACCGGATCCAGCACATGAAGCAGGAGGGCAGAGAGTATGTCGGAAGAAAGGCGTAAGAAGGACGGCTCGGTGCTTCTCTCCGTGGACGATCTCTGCATGTATTTCGATGCAAAGGGACGTCGGGTCAAGGCATCCGAGCATATCACATTTCAGATCCGGGCAGGGGAAACCTACGGCCTGGTGGGGGAGTCCGGCAGCGGAAAGTCCACCATAGGCAAATGTATCATCGGACTGAACAGGGCAACCTCCGGCTCCATCACCTTCAACGGGGAGGAGCTGACCGGGATCAGAAACCGGAAGGAATATAACGCGAAGATGAAGGATATCCAGATGATTTTTCAGGATCCCATGTCCTCTCTTAATCCGAAGCATACGGTGGGAGAGATCATCCGGGAAGCCCTTGTGATCCAGAAGCTTGGGAAGAACCGGGACGAGCAGGAGGAGATCGTGGCGGAGATCCTGAAGAAGGTAGGAATCCCCGTGGAGTACCGGAACCGGTACCCGAAGGACTTCTCCGGCGGGCAGCGGCAGCGGATCGGGATCGCCCGGGCGCTGGTGGTAAACCCGAAGCTGATCATAGCAGATGAGTGTATCGCGGCCCTGGATGCCTCCGTGCAGGCACAGATCGTGAATATGCTCCGGAATATCAAAGAGGAGACAGGCACGTCCTTCCTCTTTATTTCCCATGACCTTACCATGGTGCGGTACCTGTCCGACCGGATCGGAGTGCTGCATCTGGGCTACCTTCTGGAGGAGGGAGAACCGGAGGAGCTCTTTATGAGTCCGGTGCACCCCTATACCAGAAGCCTGCTTGCAGCCATCCCGCGGATGAATCCGGTGATCCAGCCGGACCGTGTTGACCCTTACGATTACGGAACCTCCGGCATCGACTATGCGCTGGGAACCTGGCACAAGCTTTCGGAGACACACCGGGTGCGGTGCACGGATGCGGAGCTCTCCATGTGGTCGCCCCGGGGGGCGTCGTACGGCACGGGAGAAGCCTATGACAGTGACGGGGAAACCGAAGCAGAAGCTGCTGAGGAAACACCGGTCACAGGGAATAAGCCGAATGTCCTTACCCGGCTTAGAAAGGAGCGGACATGAAGAAAAGAATATCACTCTTTCTTGCAGTGTTGCTTCTGATCGGGATGCTGGGAGGATGTAAAAAGACATCAGACCAGGAGCAGGAGGTGAGTATCGCGATTGAAGCAGCTCCTGTAACCATAGATCCGCAGCTGATGGCAGATACGAACGCAGGCTTCGTTGGTTCCTTCTTCACCGCAGGGCTCTACGGATACAATGCGGAGCGGGAGCTTATACCGGTTCTGGCCGAGAGCTTTGATGTTTCGGAGGACGGAAAGACCTACACCTTCCATCTGAAGGAAGGGCTGAAATGGAGCGACGGCCGTCCGCTGACCGCCGCGGATTTTGTCTTTGGATTTCAGCGGCTGGCGGACCC
This sequence comes from Eubacterium sp., assembly GCA_017437905.1. Taxonomy (GTDB): domain Bacteria; phylum Bacillota; class Clostridia; order Lachnospirales; family Lachnospiraceae; genus Eubacterium_Q. Next base: position 48,399 of record JAFRWY010000080.1, on the reverse strand, counting down.
GGATGTGGGAAGCAATTCGGTCTATCTTCTGACGGACAGCTGTACCATCAAAAACGCGTTGGAGGTGACTTCGGGACAGATGCCGGTCAGTGAACTGGGGGTCTCTGCACCGGATGACAGAACCTTCGTGGTGGAGCTGGAGATTCCGTGTCCCTATTTCACCGCCCTGGTCACCATATGTAACTTCACCCCCTGCAATGAGGATTTCTATCATTCGGTGGGGGATGACTATGCAAACAGCGATACCACCATACTTTCCTGCGGACCTTACATCATGGACCGGTATGAGCCTCTGGCCATGCAGATCCACTTCACAAAGAACCCATACTTTGTGGACACGGAGGATATCACGGTCACAGGAATAAATCTGCAGGTGGTTGCAAATGCACAGCAGGGGCTGATGAGCTATGAAGCGGGCTATATGGATATGGTAACGGTGTCCGGAGAGCTGGCAGAGCTGGCGGAGGGAGATCCGGAGCTGATAGACTTCGGGACCGCGTCCATGTTTTATCTGAACCTGAACGTAAAGACATGCACTGCCCTTGCAAACAAGAATATCCGCATGGCGATCCAGAAGAGTATCGACCGGGAGGATATCGTAAAGAATCTTCTTCGGACCGGGTTCGCCCCGCTGGAGCGTGTAAGCCCTCCGGGGTATTACAGACAGTCGGACGGAAGTGATTTCTCCGGGGATGAGAAGCAATATGCGGAGCTGGCATCCTATGACCCCGGAAAGGCCAGGGAATACTGGCAGAAGGGCCTCAGTGACCTTGGTGTTTCGAGCATCACCCTGAACCTCTCTGCGGCATCCGGGGCCAACAACTTTATAGAGGCAATCAAGTCCCAGCTGGAGAAGAACCTTCCGGGGCTTACCATAGAACTTAAGCTCCTGACAGCGAAGGAAGCCAATTCGACCAGAATCAAGGGCGGATATGACATGCTCTACACCGGCTGGGTGGCTGACTATGCGGATCCGACAGCCTTCCTGGCGCTGTTTATCTCCACGGAGAGCAAGGAAAGCTATAACAATCCGGAGTATGACGCACTGTACGAGAAGATTCAGAACACCATAGGAGTACAGGACTCGTCCGAACGGGATGAACTGATGCATAAGGCTGAGGACATGCTGATGGACGACGCGGCCCTGATCCCGCTCTACACCAGGGGGAGGTCGTATCTGATCCGAAAGAATATTACGGGGTTCCAGATCACTCCCACGGGAATCGGCTGCATCCTGACAGGTCTTTCTAAGGAGGTGGAGTGATGGGAAGATATATCGCGAAACGTCTGATTATTTCCGTGATCACCCTCTTTGTGATCCTCCTCGTCCTGTTTCTTCTGCTACAGTTCATGCCCGGGTCACCGTTCAATGACGAGAAGCTTTCGCCGGACCAGGTGGCACAGTTGAAGGAAAAGTACGGACTGGATAAGCCGGTGATCATTCAGTTCTTTAACTATCTCGGAAATATGCTGAGGGGGGATCTTGGGGTCAGCTACTCCCTGTCACCCAACACTCCGATCACGGAGCTTCTGGCAAACCGGTTCCCCATCACCATGAAGATCGGTTTCTTCAGCATGGTTCTGGGAACCCTGGCGGGCCTGTTGCTGGGCTTCCTGACTGCATTTTTTAAGAGCAGGATCTTAAAGTTTTTCTACAACCTGCTGACACTGCTGGGGATCGCAATCCCCTCGTACCTCTTCGCCATGTGCTTCTCTTATTTCCTCGGATATAAGAGTGCGCTGTTCCCGCTGCTCTACGACTTCCGGGCACCGGTAGCCTCCTCGGTCATGCCGGTGGTGGCCATGAGCCTCGGAGTTATGGCCGTGATCGCGCGGTTTGCCAAGGCGGAGGCAAGCGATGTGATGAAGTCCGACTACGTGCTTCTGGCCCGGTGCCAGGGGCTGTCCAACCGGACCATCATCCTGAAGTATATCCTGAAGAACTCACTGATGCCCGTCATCACCGTGATGGCAGGCCTGCTGGTGGGGCTTCTCACCGGCTCCCTGGTGATCGAGCAGATGTTCTCGATCCCCGGCGTCGGCGGACTTCTGACCAACGCCATCAGCGCCAATGACTACAGTGTGGTGATCGCGCTCAGCTTCGTCTACTCAGCCATCTATATCGTGGTGATGCTGATTCTGGACATTTTGTACTGCGTGATCGATCCGAGAGTTCGTCTCGGTGGGAAACCGGAATAGGAAGGGGGTGGAAGGACTATGGCAAAAACAGCAGTTGTTGAAAAAAGTATAACTGAATATGTTCCGCAGCAGGAGGACTTCGTCCTCGCTCCCGCGGAGCAAAGGAGCAGCACTGCAGCGGAAGCTGTCGGCGGTGTGAAGCATGAAACACTGAAGCGCTTCTTTGCGCAGAAGTCAGCTGTGGCCGGTGTTGTGATCCTGGGGCTTCTGATCCTCCTTGCCATCATCGGACCGTATCTTTCCGGACACGCCTATGATGCGCAGGACCTTTCCCGGGCCAATATGGCACCTCGGGTTCCGGGGCTTGCATCCATGGGGATCCTGGACGGCTCCGAGAGTATGGCGAAAACCACAGGAAGCGAAAAGATAAACAAATATGAGGACCTGGGGATTACGGATACCTACTATCTCTTCGGTACGGATACTCTGGGAAGAGATATGTTCTCCCGGTGTTTTATGGGACTTCGGATCTCCCTCATCATCGCCCTTCTGGCCACGGTGATCAATCTGATCATAGGCATGAATTACGGGATCATCTCCGGGTACTTCGGCGGGATGACGGATATCATCATGCAGCGGGTGATCGACGTGATCGGAAGTATCCCCACTTTGGTTGTGGTAACGCTTCTGATGCTGGTGCTGGAGCCCGGCATGGGTTCCATCATCCTGGCGCTGATGCTCTCCGGATGGATCAGCATGAGCCTGATCGCAAGAGCCGAGGTCCTGAAGGTGAAGGAGCTGGAGTACGTACAGGCAGCCCGCACCATGGGCGCAGGTCACGGACACATCATCTTCCGTGAGATCGTTCCCAACATTCTGGGGAAGCTGGTAACGCAGATCATGCTCAGTATCCCGGCAGCGGTATTCCTGGAGGCATTCCTTTCCTTCGTGGGCCTGGGTATGCCCGCAGGCACCTGTTCCCTGGGAACGCTGCTTTCCGACGGCTTCCAGAATGCTTTGCTGCATCCCTATAAGCTGCTTCCCGCAGCCATCATCATGATCCTTCTCATGGTGGGCTGTCACCTGGTGGCAGAGGGCCTGAAGAAGGCGACGGAGTAGAGCGGCAGACGGATGAAACAATATCCATATGCCGGAAGGGAGACGCATGGGAAAACGGAAGAGGAAAATTATATATTTTCTGCTTGCTGTCATTTCCGTATCGCTTCTTATGTCGGAAGGAGCGCTCTCGCCGGAGGCTGCCGGAAGTTCGGATGCATACGAAGCCGTGAAGGGGAATGTACCGGATCGGACAGTGGAAGGACGGATCCTGGAATGGACCTGCCGGATCACGGAGGATGTTACGGAAGGAGAGTTCCTGACGAAGAGGCTGGGCATGGATCTGGTGACGCGCCAGTCGGTGATGGAGACCCTCCGGGCCAACTGGGATGAGGGGCTGAAGTATCACAGCTCCGCATACAGTGTTACCCATGCGGATGCGGCCTCCTGTGTGAATTACGGCGGCCGGCAGTATGTGGGACGGGAACGGACCGGCTATGGCTACAACTGCACCGGCTTCGTGGCTTCCGTGCTGTATTATGCAAATGGGGGCGGCGCGGAGGATGCCCTGACGAAGATGAAGGAATTCTACCGCCCCCTGTCGCGGGGCGGGAGCTTTACCGACGGAACCGGCTGGTACTACTATATGGAACCTGAGAAGGCATCGGAGGGATCGGATGCTCCGGAAGGAACAAAGGTGTATTTCCTCGGAGAAACGAAGGATTCGGATGCCATGCAGGCGGCGCTTACGGAAGCGGAACGGACCGGGAAGGTGAGAGAGGGATATATCCTTTTCTTCTGGCCCTCCGACGGCTGGGACTGCCATTTCGGGATCTATGCCGGGAAGGACGCGGACGGGGTGCATCAGATGTACCATGCGGCGGGAACCTATCACAGCGGTGTACATATGAATACGTCCATCGATCTTACCCGTGTGACTTCGGAGGGGCCGTCGTATATGTACGTGATCCCTCTGCCGGATGCGGAAGGAGATCTTCCCTGGGGAGAACCGGGCTGGCAGACGCTGGAAGGAGTACGGGTTCATTTTGGTCCGGACAGGAAGATGACACTTGGGTGGTACGAAGAGGACTGGCAGAGATTTTACTTTGATCCGGAGACCGGGAGCCTGGCTCTCGGCTGGCAGGAGATTGAAGGGACAAGGGTCTACTTCTGTAAGGACGGCCATCTGGCCAGAAACTGCATATTCGGGCTCAACATCGTGGATGAATACGGAGTCTGTCATGAACCCGGGGAATAGGAGACTGGTTCGGAAAGAGGGCTTTTTTATTTCGTACGCACACTTTATTATGTACATTAGCCGAACGGCTGTCGAAGAACCAACGTATACAGAAGGAAGGTACATTTGCCTGTGGAAACACGGCATTTGTACCTTCCTTCTGTATATGCTCTATGGCCTGTTATTTGATCTTAAGGGACTCAAGAACCGCCTTTGCTTCCGGACTGTCGAACTTGAAGCCGCAGCCGGATACGCGAACGGGCTTTCCGCTTGCGGTCGCATACAGCTCGAATCCGTAGCCGCCCCAGCCATCGCTGTACTGGAAGCCGGTCCAGTCGATCTCACCCACCTTGCCGGACACGTCGATCTGCTCGTTGGTGTAGGTGTTCTTGTTGTATTCGTACTGCTTCTTCATCACATCCTCGGTCTCCATCTTAATATCAAAGTAGGAGAAGTCGGACTTCTTTACCGAGCAGTAGCGGGTATCATTTTCATCAAATGCATCGCCCTTCCGGAACTTCCATCCGTCGGGAATCCCGACTGTAATGTCTCCCCAGGTTTCCGTGGAAGCGATGGTAATTCCCGATGCCGGAGCGCTGGTTGCTGCTTCTGTTACTGTCTCGGTAGCAGGGGCTGCTTCTGTCCCCGGAGCGGACGTGCTGTCGCTGCTTCCGCCGCATGCGGTAAGAGACGCGCATACACAAACAGCCGCAAGAACAAGCGTGATTTTCTTCTTCATGATCATTTCCCTCCTTATGATCCGATGTGAACCTTCATCATCGAGGGATTATACACTATATGGGGGAAATGTCAAGCCGGTGGTATTTCTCAGGTTTCTTCAGGAAGGAGTATGTGCTACAATAACGATATGAATACCGCAAAATGAAAACGGAAGGGGAGGTGTGATCGAAAATATGAAAAACGATATGCGGGGAAAACAGAAGAAACAAAAAAAGGAACTGATCATTATACTGGTTTCCGTGTTTTCGGTGTTATTAATGATCCTGCTTTGTGTGCTGCTTATTTCCGGAAAAGGGAAGAAAAACGGTCGGAAAAGGGGTTTTTTTACAACAACGGGAACGGAGGAGACCGATACGGATAACACAACCGAATCAACCGAATCAACTGAATCAACCGGAACGGCTGAGGATACGGATATCGATGCATTTGAATTTCATCCGGATGAGATTCCGGAGTCCGATCCTTATTTAACGGATAACAGTATTGAGGAAGATGCGGCAACAAAGGCTGTATATGCAAATGATATCCTGGTGGTCTGCTTTTCCGGGGACATTTCGGTTGATGAAAAAAAGACGATAATGAAAAAGTATGGACTATCGGTCGCGGGTCAGAATGATATGGTAGACGAGGTCTATCTTCGCGTGGAAAAAGGAAATCTGTCTTCGCTGAAAACGCTGTCGTCAGAAATCGAAAAAGAAAAAGGAGTAGAACTCTGTGAACCGGAGTATTTCTTTGAGACAGTGGATGATGAGTATACGCCCACAGATCCATGGAGTGATTCCGGTAAAAAGGAAGAATGGGATGAAACGGAGCCGGCTGGAAATAACTGGTATATGGAAGCAATAGAAGCCAGGGGCGCCTGGGAGTATAAGGATGAACTGGCACGGGTAATGGTGGGGGTACTGGATGATGGAATGTATCAGGAGCATGAAGATCTGAAAGGAAGGGTGGTATGCCAGACGGAACCCGAGATTAAAGGAAATGAGAGCCCTGGAGTAACTTGTCACGCCACGCATGTTACGGGAATCATCGCAGCAAATGAAAATGAGTTCGGAATGTGCGGAGTGGCGGGGAATGCGGATATCCTGTATTTAAGCTTTTCGAGTGAAATCCGTGATGAAGCCCTGGGAGATGCGGTGTCGGGTGTAAACAACAGTAATACTGCCATGGGTAACAGGGTATGTTATCTGGTGACAAACGGTGCGAAGATCATAAACTGTTCGTTTGGGTTTCGAGGACCGGAAACCGACAGTAAGGGAGATATTGAAAAAAGGCGCATTGATTATGACGGAATCTCCAAACGTATATCAAGACAACTGGCGAAACTGAGAGAAAGAGGATATGATTTCCTGATCGTACAGTCTGCGGGAAACGGCGCAAATAACGGGAAAGGAATTGACGCATGTTACAATGGTTACTTTTCTTCGGTGACGCGGGAAAACTGCTTTGAAGGAACCTTAGGTAAGGATGATATTCTTGACCGTATTATAATTGTCGGAGCATCGGAGTGTACCCGGAAAAACGAAGGCACCGGGTCGTATTATGAAATGACCGAATGGTCAAATGCAGGGACTGCTGTTGATATCTGTGCACCCGGACAGAGAATTTGGAGCACCGTGTATGGAGATAAGAAGTATCAGAATAAAGATGGTACATCCATGTCAGCACCGATCGTTTCGGGAGTTTGTTCATTGGTATGGGGAGCGGATCCGGGATTATCCGGGGCTGAGGTAAAGAAGATTGTATGTGACAGCAAGAACAGTATTTATAAGGTACGTGACAATAAAACATCAGCAAATACACAGGGTGAATACTGCATGGTAAATGCAAAGCTGTCCGTTGAGGAGGCACTGCGCCGGGTGGATCCGGACAGGTTCAGGGGAGCGGATAACAAAGAAAGGTACCGGAAACTGATGGAGCTTATCTATGAGTATTCTGAACTGGAAGAAACCGCATATGGTGGTTCTGAAGAGTCGGGAAAGGCGTATGAAAGGCTTACAGAACTGAGAGAGGAGTGTGAGAGACAGAATATCACTATCTGGAATGGCGGGCTTAGTTCCGATGGGGATTCCTATGAGTTTCGGGATATCACCGGTGACGGAATGGATGAATTGCTTATTTTCAGGGATAATGACTTTATAAATGCAATTTATTCCGAAGAAAATGGGGCGTATAAAACAATATTTGCAATTCCTTATCCTGGGATGGGGATGGTTGAACAGAATTCCGGAGATTTTCATATATACGATGATGGAGGCGCGGATCTTCTGTGCAAGGTGAAAAATGACCGGATGCAGACGTATGTAGCATACAATACAACGCCGGATTATGAAATTGATGATACTGCGGAGTTTTATAAAACAACTTACGATGAGAATGGCGAAAAGCTGGAAACAATCCAGATTTCAAGGGAAGAGTATATTCGGGAAACAGAGAAGATCAATCAGGATATGAAGGAGCAGAACGGTATTCCGCTGTCTGAATTCTTCTAGCATCGGAACGAAGAAATGAAGACAGTCAATAAAAAAGAACTATCACAGGCCCTGATTTGTGTTATAATATACGTTACGGCTGTTTAGAACTGCGGAAGTGTTAAGAGAGGAAACGGTATGCATTCCGTACGTGATCACGGGAAAAAAATATTTGGTTCCTTCAAAGGAGGCGGTTTTGGAACCTCATCTTTGTTGCCGTGCTGCTGTTTGGCGGACTGGTGAGGTCATTCCATGCGAACGCAGAAGAGACCGGGTCCACCACCGGGACAACGGAGAATGCTCTTACCACGGCTGCGAAGGAGAAGACGAAGATCCGGGTCGGCTGGTATGAGTCGAAGTTCCATCACATGGATGCCTCCGGCAGGCGTTCCGGTTACGGATATGAATACCAGCGGAAGGTCGCTGCCTATACCGGCTGGGAGTATGAATATGTGGAAGGAACCTGGCCAGAGCTTCTGGAAATGCTGATGAAGGGCGAGATCGACATGCTCAGTGACGTATCCTATACGGAAGAGCGTGCCAGATCCATCGCGTATTCGTCACTTGCCATGGGAACGGAGTCTTATTATGTCTTTATATCTCCGAAGAATCAGGAGATCGATGCGGATGATCCGCGAACGCTGATCGGGAAGACGGTCGGCGTTGACCGTGACAGTATCATGAAGGATCTTTTCCTGGACTGGGAGAAGATGCACGGGATCGATGTAGATCTGACGGAGCTTAACGTGGATCAGGAGAAGGCCCTGCAGATGCTGCAGGACGGAGAGATGGATGCCTATGTCATGCTGGATTCCTTCGGTGACGCCACGAATACGAAACCGGTCTGGAAGGTGGGCTCCTCGGATTATTATTTCGGTTTCAATAAGGGAAAACCGGAACTGTTAAAACAGCTGGATGAGGCCATGAGCAGGATCCAGGACGAGAATATCTATTATAATGAGCAGCTCTATGACAAGTACCTCCGGAATTCGGGAAATAACAATTATCTTTCACCCGAAGAACTGGAATGGCTGGAGGCACATGACAACAAGATCCGTGTGGCATATCAGGATAACTATCTGGCGTTCTGCGCGAAGGATCCTTCCACGGGAGAACTGACCGGTGCCCTGAAGGATGCCCTGTTCTATGCGGCCACGAATATTGAAAATGCCGGGATCACATTTGAACCGGTCTGCTATGCCACATCGGCGGAAGCTCTTGAGGCGGTAAAATCCGGCGAAGTGGACTGTATGTTCCCTTCGAATCTCACACCCTATGACGCCGAGCAGGTGGGGGTTGCGCTGACCCCGGCACTGATGACGACGGAAATGGATGCGGTGGTACGGGAGGACGAGAAGAAGGAATTCCTGAAGAAGAAGGAAGTGACCGTTGCGGTCAACCGGGGAAATACGAATTATGAGACCTTTCTGAAGGATCATTATCCTGGATGGAAGATCGAGTATTTCGATGATACGCCGGCAGGTCTGGACGGGGTGGCAGCCGGTAAGGCGGATTGTGTGATCATCAGTATTTGATGAATATATACAGAATCTTCAGAAGCGTCTGGATAAAACGGGCGATTTTGATTTCGCCATCGGTATGCTGGATTGCGATAACCTGAAGAAGGTAAATGATGTGTACGGGCATGACAAGGGAGATGTCTACCTGAAGGGAGCCAGCCGTCTGATCTGTCATGTTTTCCGTCACAGTCCGGTGTTCCGTCTCGGCGGTGATGAATTCGCCGTGGTTCTGGAGGATGAGGACTTCCGGAGCATGGAGGGACTGGTCAAGTCCTTCTACCGTCGGCGGAAGGAACTCTGTGCTCTGGCGGAGAATGAATGGGACGAGGTCCATATCTCCCTGGGTATTGCGGTGTACGATCCGGAGACCGACCAGTCGGTAGAGGATACGATCCGGCGTGCGGATCAGACCATGTATGAGAATAAAAGAATCGGAAAGAAAGTAACGAAGGATCATAAGCGAAGATCATAAGAAGGGATCATAAGCGCCCTCTGACCGGAGGGATGTATGATACGGATCGGGAGCAAAGAGGAACGATGGATTATATAATCGGTTTTTTTAATAATTGCATAAAAGCGCCGATGAGCTATACATCGATCAAATACTTTGCACTGGTTTTTCTGGCGGTCATTTTCTATTACATTTTCCCGAGGAAGCATAGATGGCTGATCCTTCTTTTGGTGAGCGGTCTTTTCTACTATGCCATCTCCGGCAGCCGGAAGCAGCTGCTGGTGTTCGGGCTGGCTGTGCTGGCGTGCTACGGGATGGGTCTCCTGCTTGCAAAGAAGCAGGAGAGCAGTATAGAGGTCCGGTGTATTCTGCTTTGGGCGGGAATCGTTATCTCTGCCGGTCCGCTGATCTTGTCGAAACTGGGGGATTTTGTTTCGCTTACGGTACTGCACCGGGAGGAGATCAACTGGATCATCCCCATCGGTCTTTCCTTCTATTCCCTGCAGATGGTGTCTTACCTTGTGGATATCCATAAGGGGAAGATAAAGCCGGAGAAGAATCCGCTGAAATTCGGACTTTATATCTCTTTCTTCCCCATTATCATCCAGGGACCGATCTCCCGGTTCGGACAGCTGGGGAAAGCCCTCTTCACGGGTCACAGGTATAAAACGGAGAATATCATAAACGGTGTCCAGGGGATCCTCTGGGGCCTCTTTCTGAAACTGATGATCGCCGACAAGGCAGCGGTCATCGCCAACCGAATCTTTGACGGATATCAGAACTATGCCGGTTTCTTTATCCTGCTTGCGGGAATCCTTTATACCCTTCAGCTTTATACTGATTTTCTGTCCTGTGTCACAATCTCCCAGGGTGTTGCAAGACTGTTCGGCGTCAAGGTAAGGGATAACTTCGCACGCCCGCTGCTTGCAACCTCTATCCGGGATTTCTGGCGGAGATGGCATATATCTCTCAGCGAATGGCTGAGGGATTATATCTATTTTCCGCTGGGAGGAAGCAGGAAAGGAAAGGCACGGAAATGTTTCAACCTGCTGGCGACCTTTACGGTAAGCGGACTTTGGCACGGACAGGGCTGGAAATTCCTGGTCTGGGGCTGGTATCATGCGGTATGTCAGATCATAGGGGATCTGACCCAAAAGCCGAAGGAACGGCTGTGTGCAGCGGTTTCCATGCCGGAGGGTTCCCGGATCCGCAAGGTGGTACAGGTCATCGTCACATTTTTCCTCTGCATGATCGGATGGATCTTCTTCCGGGCAGGGTCTCTTGGCGCGGGGCTATCCATGCTCCGGGCTATGGTGACCCATTTCAATCCGTGGATCCTTTTCGACGGATCCCTGTACCGATTGGGGCTCAGTCAGAAGGAGTGGGGTGTACTCCTGGTGTCGATCCTGTTCCTGATCCTTGTGGAACTGCTGCAGGAACGGGGCGTAAAGGTCCGGGCATGGATCAACCGGCAGAATTTACTGATCCGCTGGACCATTTATTTCACAGTAATCTGGTCCATATGGATCTTCGGAACCTACGGCTTCGGTTTCGAAGCGAAGGACTTTATCTACGGAGGCTTCTGATATGAAAAAGCATGTGACAAATCTGCTGAGAAGCCTGGTGTTCCTGTCAATTCTCGCTTTCTCTCTTTACGTTATCAATCGTGTGCTCCGCCCGAAGTACACACTGGAGAACAGCGACTGGCCGTCGACATCGACCTATGAGCAGTTTTATGAAATGAAGGAAAATACCGTTGATGTGATCTTCCTTGGCTCCAGTGTTATGGTCAATGCGGTTTCGCCTCAGGAGATCTACAACACCTCCGGGATCCGGAGCTATAATCTGGGAAGCGAGCAGCAGAGCATATTCCTAAGCTATTATTGGCTGAAGGAGGCACTCCGGCTCCAGTCCCCGAAGGCGGTGGTGCTGGATACGAGATTTGTATTTGAATTACATCCGGCGAATCCGATAAATACAAGGGAGACTCTGCAAAGAAAATGCCTGGATCCCATGCGCTGGTCCGAAGTGAAGCGGGAGGCGGTCCGGGAAGTGTGCCGGATCGATCCCACCCAGACGGAAATGAGCTACTACTTAACGAATATCCGCTATCACGGAAGATGGACGGAGCTTTCGGAGCAGGACTTTATCCCGGAGGAGTACACATCCGCGGAACTAAAAGGTTTCTCTCCGCTGGAGGAATACGGGGATGACAGTTATGACACTTATGTGCCCGGCGGAGGGAAAGATGCGAGGGATCTGCAGCCGGTGATGAGGGAATATCTGGATAAGACCGTGGATCTCTGCCGTGAGAACGGGATCACACTGATCCTTATCTCCCTTCCCGGAAATGCCATGAGTGACAGGGAGAATAACGCCCTTACTTCCTATGCGGAGTCCAGGGGAGTGGATTATTATAATTTTTGCGAGAAGACCCTGTATGACGCCCTGGGTGCCGAACTTCCGCGGGAGAAGACGGTATCCCATGCAAATCTATGGGGAGCCATTCGGGTGTCGGACTACCTTGGGACATTGCTCCGTAAAAAGTATAAGGTGCAGGCCGTGCAGGACGCGCAGTATGAAAAGACAAGGGATTATTATGCACAGGTGATCAAGGACTGCGAGCTTGTGCATATCAAAGATTTCAATCAGTATCTGAAGGAACTGAGGGATGACCGGTATACCGTATTTATTGCATCCCTAAAGGATACATCCACCTGCCTTACGGAGGAAATGAAGGAGAATCTTGCGGCTCTCGGCATTAAGACCGATCTTTCCGAAAAAAAGCAGTGGAGTTATGCGGCAGTGATCGATGCGGAGACGGGTGTCACCGAGATCTATGACGAGAAGAAACAGGTGGCACTAAGTGGTTCCATCCGGGAGAAGAACGTATTTTATGAACTGACGGGAACCGGATATTATGCGGGATCGGGCAACAGCCTGGTGATCGACGGCAAGGATTACAGCAAGAATAAGACCGGACTTACCTTTGTTGTTTATGATAATGTAAGGAGGAAGGTGATCGACCGCGCGACATTTAATACTTCCACGGAGAAGGTATCTGTGTCGCGCTGATCCGTAAGGAGAGGGATCACTGTCTTTGAAGGATAACATGAAACGATCGAAAGAACAAAAACCGTGTACGGGAGAAAAGTCGAATAAAACAGGATGGATCCTGGGACTGTCAGTGGGAGTTCTGGCGGCGGAGATATTCTACCTGGCCACGGGCTGGCCATTCTTCCATTTTATCACCTATGCAGGAAAGAAACGGAAGGATAAGGATCGGGAGAATACGAAAACTTCGGAAAACCCCAACCGGAACAAATGGCTCCTGCTCCGGCATACCCAGATCAATCATCCGAGAAACGGATATGAAGAGGAATACAATGCTTCCAAGGCCTGGTGCGAGGCTAAGGAGATGGAGGATTGGTATATCCGCAGCCGGGACGGTCTCAGGCTGCATGCCTCCTACCTTCCGGCGGAGAATCCGAAGCGTATCGTGCTCCTCAGCCATGGCTACCGGGGAACCCGGTTCGGAAGCATCGCGCATATCGCGAAGCTGCTGTATGGGGAGCATTGCAGCCTGCTCTTTATCGATCAGCGCTGCTGCGGAGAGAGCGAGGGCTCCTATATCACCTTCGGTGCGAAGGAGAAGCAGGATGTGCGGGCCTGGATCGAAAAACTGCATTCGCGGAATCCGGAGGGGCTGCCGATCTATCTTTACGGACAGTCCATGGGAGCTACCACAGTCCTTCTTGCTGCCGGATATAAGCTGCCGGAGGAGGTGCGCGGCGTCATCGCGGACTGCGGTTTCCATTCCATGAAGCAGCAGCTCCGGGACATCGCATCCGGATGGTTCCACCTTCACCGGATCGGACTTCTGCTGATCCGTGTGGATCTTTTCTGCCGGATCTTCGGACATTTCGGCATGAGACAGACGGACACCACCCGGGCGCTGGCGAAGAACAAACTGCCGGTTCTTTTCTTCCACGGAGAGAGGGATACCTATGTATGGCCGGAAAACTCCCGGAGGAATTATGAGCTTTGTCAGTCGCCGAAGGAACTGGTGCTGGTTCCCCGGGCGCGGCATCTTTGCTCTTCCTACGTGGCACCGAAGCTTTACATGAGGAAGGTGCGGGAATTCTTCCGGAGATACGACTGAACCTGACTTCGGATAGTTTAATATATTGTTTCAAGTCTCGCCCGCGAGACTTGGCGCGGGATCTGTGTCAGCGTCAGCTGACACAGGTCCGATCCCGTTATCTGACCGTCGGCATGACTGCCGGCGGTTTTTTTATCTCAGTGGGAGTGCAATCTCCCCCCTCAGAGAAATGCTCCGCGAGGATACGAAGAGATTTGGGAAATATCAAACACTTTTTTCAACTGTGTTTGATATGTTGTGGTCACTTTTTCAAATGTGTTCATTAAGTCGGAAGGGGTATTGCATATCAAAAAAAGATGTGATAGATTCACGCCTGTCAAGAGGAAGAGCAAGGCAAAAGCAAAGGAGGAACCTTCGCAATGAGAAAAGAGTACAAGCTCACAGCAGCACAGAACATGCATTACCAGTGGATCCGCGAGTATAAGACACAGCAGGTGTCCGGACTCAGCATCATCGCATCCCTGAAGGCAAACCTGGATTTCGACATTCTGAAGAAATGTATCCAGCTGGAGTATCAGAGATACGGATGCCTGCGGCTTCGTTTCACAAAGCCGGACAAGGACGGAGTGATCCGGCAGTACCTTGTGAAGAAGGAGACAAGAGACATTCCGCTGAAGGATCTGTCGGGGATGACCATGGAAGAGGCTGACAACCTGATGCAGCAGTGGGCCTATGAGACAATGGACGGAGACAACCGGCCGATGTGCGATATCTTCATGATGAAGCTTCCCGAGGGATACAACGGATTCTTCATTCACATGGATCACCGCCTCATCGATTCCTGCGGACTGGTGGTCATGGTCAATGATCTCATGAAGCTCTACACACATTACGCATTCGGGGCTGAGTACCCGGGGGATCTGGCGGATTTTGAAACCGTACTGGCGAAGGATCTGCAGAAGGCCGAAAATGAAAAGCGTTTTGCGAAGGATAAAAAGTTCTGGGATGATCAGCTGGATGCTCTTGGCGAGCCCCTGTACTCCGATATCCAGGGACCCTCGGTTCTGGAGGAGGCAAGAAAGAAGCATAAGAACAAGAACCTTCGTGCAGCGGACATTGAGAGAGAGAAGCTGTTCGTGGCAGTGAAGGATTATGTACTGGAGCCCGAACCGACACGGGGCCTGATCGACTTCTGCCTGAACCACCAGATCTCCATGACGAACCTCCTGTTGCTCAGCATTCGTACCTACCTGTCCAAGGTCAACGACGGACAGGAGGACATCACGGTGGAGAACTTCATCTCCCGCCGGAGCACTCATGACGAGTGGACGTCAGGCGGAAGCCGGACGATCATGTTCCCCTGCCGTACCGTACTTCCGGCAGACATGGACTTCCTCTCGGCAGCTTATGAGATCCAGAATGTACAGAACCGGATCTACATGCACAGCAATTACGATCCGGAACTGATCCGTCAGGAGATGAAGCGCCGGTACAAGACACCGGACGACACCACCTACGAAAGCTGTTACCTGACCTATCAGCCGCTTCCGGTACGTGCGGATAATGCTTACATCAAGGATCTTCAGATGCACAACAAATGGTTTGCCAACGGTGCAGCCACCAAGAAGATGTACCTTACGGTTTCTCATACGGAGAGCGGCGGCATGAACTTCTCCTATCATTATCAGACAGTGAAACTGACAGAGAAAGATATGGAGCTGATGTACTACTACATGATGCGGATCCTCTTCACGGGTATTTCGAATCCGGACATTACCCTCGGGGAACTGATGAAACGGGTTTAACATGCGGGCCGGAGGGCGGCGCATTTCACATAGTCAAATACATTTCAAATTAAGGAAAAAGGAGTTAGAAAGATGGATAAGTCCAGGGAGTTTAAGAATATCGTTGCACAGTATTGCGAAGTGAAGGTTGAAGATATGACAGATGATATGCGGTTCCGTGAGGATCTGGGATTCAGTTCCCTGGACTTTATGTCCTTCCTTGGTGAGCTGGAGGATGCATTTGATCTGGAGCTGGATCCGGAGGAAATGAAGAATGTACTTACCATCGGCGATGCGCTGGGCGTGATTCCGATGGCTGCTTAACAGGAACAATCCGTTTATATACAGAGAAGGTGGGAGAAATGAAAACAATTCGTGAGATATGGGATCATGCAGAAAAGTCGTATGCGGAGCTTCCCGCAGTACGCAGGCTGGAGAAGAAGGAAGTGATCGGGATCAGCTACCGCGAGCTGGGCGAGAGCATCGCAGCGGTACGAAAAGGGCTTAAGGCTGAAGGGTTTCAGGGGGCACACATTTCCCTGATCGGAAATGCGTCCGTCAGCTGGATCGCCGCTTACCTCGGGATCACCACCGGCCAGAACATCGCCGTACCGCTGGATGCGGGACTTCCGGCAGAGGATCTGACGGCACTTCTGACCGATGCCGATGCGGAAGCACTGTTCCTGACACCGCGGCTTGCAGCCTACGCGGAGATCTTTGCAAAGAACTGTCCGATGCTCCGGAAGATCTGGCTGCTGCAGGAGGGCCCCGCAGAGGGGGCGGTGACACTTGCGGATCTGAAGGCGGCCGGCGTGGATACCGAAGATGTGGAGGGCCGTAAGGAGTCGGAGATCGCAACACTGATCTATACCTCCGGAACCACAGGCAAGGCCAAGGGCGTTATGCTCACACAGGCCAACCTGGCAGACAATGTGGCATCCGTGAACTATTCGGCGGATCCGGGCTGCGTTCTGATGAGCGTACTTCCGGTACATCATGCCTTCTGTCTGGTGATGGACTGGCTGAAGGGATTCTCCCTCGGCGCAGTGATCTGCATCAATGATAACTTTATGCACATGGTCCGCAACATGGGCATCTACAAGCCGGAAGTCATGCTGATGGTTCCGCTCATGATCGAAACCATCTACAAGCGTCTTTCCGTTATCGATCCGGCGATTCCGAAGGCTGCGGTTGCGGCACAGGTATTCGGCGGAAACCTGAAGATCATTTTCACGGGTGGTGCTCATCTCGACCCGTTCTATATAGAGAAGCTGGCAGAGTACGGCGTGCAGGTGCTGGAAGGCTACGGTATGTCCGAGTGCTCTCCGGTCATCAGTTCCAACACACCGGCGGAGCATAAGGCCGGTTCCATCGGCAAACCCCTTCCGAACGTAAAGATCCGTTTTGTGGACGGGGAGATCCAGGTGCAGGGCAGCAGTGTCATGCAGGGATACTACAAGATGCCGAAGGAAACAGAGGAGACCCTGGCGGATGGCTGGCTCCATACCGGTGACAAGGGATATCTGGATGAGGACGGATTCCTGTTCATCAACGGACGTGTGAAGAACCTGATCATCCTCTCAAACGGTGAGAATGTCTCCCCGGAGGAGATTGAGAATAAACTGGGCCTGAACCCGCTGGTGGGCGAAGTGATCGTCACCGGTGAGAATAACGGCCTTACCGCACGGATCTATCCGGATCAGGATGTGGTGAAGATGAAGAGCCTGGATGAGGAGACGATAAAGAACAGCCTGCAGGCAGTGCTGGATGCATACAATCGTCCCCAGCCCTCCTACCGCCAGATCACAGGTCTTGTGGTACGGAAGAATCCGTTCCACAGAAATGCAACCGGAAAGATCAAACGTCCCGAAGCAGAGATCGATGACTGAGACCGGTGCATAACACCTGCGGGGAGCCGCAGAGGGTAAGCTGCGGTAGAATCCGAAGGAACTGCAGAAGATCCGTCACGGTGGGGGTCGGGCGGAGTATCAGGGATAGACACAGTACGAACGGGGACGGGTGCGTCTGCACCTGTCCCCGTTCATGCTGTTTTCGATATTTCATTCCCGGCTCAAACTCCGGGTTCCCGCCCTGTCTCTTACGACAGATATGGCAGTATCCCGGACAGGAAAACCTTCGACATCAGCCCGGCTACTTCCTCTGCCGGGGTTTCGAAATTCTCCGCCGTCCATTTATGCAGGACGCCGATGGTGCTGCCGATGGCGCTGGCGATCATGAAGGAGAATTCCGTCTTCTTCCGGGGAGCCGCTTTCTGGGTCTGGGTTACATTTGAAACGTATTTATGGAACATGGTGATCGCCTTTTCGAAAAAAGCGTCCTCCCGCGGACTCTTCAGAAGATGTGCAAGGAACCGGTTCTTCCGGGTATAATTGCAGATGGCCAGAAAGTAGGAGAAGCACATGTCTTTGTCGTTCTTCGGATGGAAGCTCTCCATCAGCCGGAAGATATCCTGTATGGTGCGGTCCTCCACGGCGGTAAGCAGTGCGGGGATATTCTCATAATGATTGTAAAATGTACTGCGGACGATCCCGGCTTTCTTGATCACATCGGATACGGTGATCTTATCAAGATCCTTCTCCTGCATCAGGAGAAAGAAGGATTCGTAGATGGCGTCCTCTGCCGTGCTGTAGCGTTCATCGGATTCGTTCATGGATCATTCTCCTCTTTGAAGGCGGTGTTGTGTTCCGTTGCTATTATAACAGAAAGAAGATGAGAGAAAAAGGCGTAAAGTTCGTGCACTTGTTCTTTTTTTTGTCACAAAAAAAGAGTATAATATCTGTATTGAGGGTGAGGAACATGCTGTCGCGGATCCGCGGACGTCATTTTGAAAAGGCAGGAGGTAAAAATGACCAGGGATATTGAGGTTTATACACAGAACAGTATAAAGATATACGAAGGTGACAGAAGGGTTTATATCGATCCCTTCCAGATGCGGAGAGAACCGAAGAATGCGGATCTGATCCTGATCACGCATGATCATGTGGATCATTTCTCCCCGGATGATATCATGCGGGTTGCCTGTGAGAAGACGGTGCTCGTGGTACCGGAAACCATGGCGGACAAGGCAAAGACGGTGGAGCATATGGTACAGGAGATCCATACCGTGAAGCCGGGTGAGGAATATACGATCAATGATTTCCGGTTCGAGACGGTTGCGGCCTATAATATCGGCAAGCCCTTCCATCCGAAGTCGGCGGGCTGGGTCGGTTATGTGCTTATGATCGGCGGACAGCGGATCTATATCGCCGGTGACACGGACGAGACCGCAGAGGCACTGAATGTGGTCTGCGATATCGCACTGGTGCCCATCGGAGGGGTTTATACCATGGATGCACGGGAGGCGGCAAGACTTGTGAACCATATCCGCCCGAAGGTTGTCATCCCGACACATTACGGAAGCATCGTCGGAAAAAGGACGGATGCCGAGATCTTCAGGGATTCCGTGGATTCGCCCATCCGTGTTGAGGTAAAGATGCTTTATTGATCATCGGAAAATATTACGGGCTTACGGCCTCCGCGTGACAGGCGGAGGCCGTCGGTGCGAAACCTGCGTTTTGAAAGGACAGAGGGAATGAGTTTCAGAAGAAAAGTAGCAGCTGCGCTTGCTGTGGCGGTTCTTGTCGGAGGGATCGGCGGGACACCGGTAGCACGGGCGGAAGCTGTGAATGAAGATAAATCAGGGGAAATGGCTGCATGGGCCGGGGAGATCCCGTCACTGATTGAAGCCGGACCGTACGAGGAAGGCGTAGTGATCGTGGGGATCGATCCGGACGTTTCTGTTTCAGAGGGAAAAAAAGGAACACCGGAGGTTTCGGAAGGATCCGAGGAGATCATGGAGATCGCTGCGGAACATGTGGATGCGGCGGTGGAGGAACAGTATGATACGGCTCCAGAGGATGCAGCTTCGGAAACGGCAGAGGAGCCGTCGGATACCGTCCGGATCGAGATGATCCGGGAAGAGGGTATGTCCACGGAGGAATTGCTGTATACCCTGGCAGAGGATCCACGGGTGGTATTTGCGGAGCCAAACTATATCGTGGAGGTTACGGATACCGGTTCGGGGATGGAGAGTGCCATCGAAAACGTCGGAGATCTCTCGGGCGTGGCGGAGGCGGATGAGATCGCGGATCTTACCGGACTGCAGTGGGCATGCACGGATGAGGTCGCATTTTCGCTGAAGGATCAGGCCGGAGTCTCCTCCGTACATGTACCGGGTTTCGGTGCCACCGGCTCCAATATGGAAGGGGATCCGATCATTGTGGCAGTGATCGATACACCGATCGATCCGACGAATCAGGATCTTGCACCGGTCATTTACCGGTTCACGGAGGAGGAACAGAAGGCTCTCGGCTGTGGCGAGTACGGTTACAATGCCACCTGGCAGAGCACGAACGGGCAGATGGAATACTGGAAAGACGCCAATCACGGTGTGCATTGTGCCGGAATCCTGGGTGCGGCATGGGACGGACATGGCGTAAGCGGTGTGGCGTCGAATGTACGCATCGTCTCGATCCAGAATCATACAAATGACGGAAATACCTCGCTGATCAACGCCCTTCGCGCATTTGCTTTTGTGAAAAAAGCAAATGAGTACGGGATCCCGATCCGTGTGACAAGCAACTCTTTCGGGCTTCTCCAGCACAGTGTGGCACTGGACGCTGCGGTCCGTGAGCTGGGTGAGCAGTATGGCGTGGTTTCCGTCTTTGCGGCGGGAAATGCAAATAAGGATCTGGGGACCATTACGGAAATGTCGGGGATTCTGGGCGATAATCCCTATGTGATCGTTGTGGCGGCCACGGATGTGGATGAGAAGAGGGCATCCTTCTCCAATTACGGTTCTTCGGTTGTGGATCTGGGGGCTCCCGGTGTTGACATCCTGTCTACGGTCATGCGGGCAAATTCCTCATATATCGCAGATGCGGTTCCGACGGCAAATGTAAGATATGAGGGCTTTGAGGAAGCGTCTTCGGATGTTTCGATCCGGCGGGTCAGCCTGGACGCAGAGAATGGGTTTGTTCCGTGGATTGACGGAGAAGTGACGAGAACGGGTGCGGATGCACCGCATTTCATGGGAAGTTTCGCAGGGGAGATCCCCTTCTCCATGGAAGGAGGGGAAGATACGGAGCGTTACGTACAGCTTCACTTCGGTGATGTGGAGAGCGCAGGGTCACCGCTCTATGTGGGCTTTTCCTTCTATACACCGAATGCTGCAACCTCAGTCCTCCTGTTCGAGAAGGATACTGACGGGAAATATCAGAAAATCGACGGAGAGAATGTCGCCCGGTGCCGGGGCACCAACTGGTGTGTCACCGGAGCGGAGCTTGGGGAAAATGCAGATCGGAAGGATCTGGATGTGATCGCAGTATTCTCTTCGGAGAACACGTCTTCGGATATACTGTATCTGGATTCTGTCGGAGTCGGAACAAAGCGGGTACCGTATACTTACTTAAACGGAACCTCCATGGCAACGCCGCTGGTTGCCGGCGCTGTGGCTCTTTTTGCAGCGAAAGACAGGAATCTCTCCGGTGAGGAGCTGGCTTCCGAAGTGAAGGCATCCATTCGTTCGGTGACATCCATGAAGGGTGTCACGAAATCAGGAGGTATGCTGGATCTGGGCGGATCCTACGTCGGCAAGGCTCCCGTGATCACGGAGGCTGTTTATGAGGAAGGCCTCATTACACTGGGCGGATATCATTTCGGGGACTCCGTGGGACGGATCCGGATCATACAGCGTCTGGTGGGACAAAACGGCATTACGCTCTATGATTCCTCGAAGGATAAGGAACAGGCCGGACTTACATGGTCGGACAAAACGATCAAGGTTGCATTTGACGGATCGGACGCAGGAATTGTCCAGGTAATGGTGGAAAATCCGGATGGCAGGAGCGGTTCCCGGACACTGATGACGAAGCCCACTGCGGCGGTCTATGAGACGGTACTGCCACTGGATACGGAACTGGGAGATCTGTATCAGATGGAGGCGCCCGGGGATTACGATGCAACGGGTAAACTGGTGGGACTGGAGGATCGTCTGTATTATCTTCCCACCATGACCATGGTGGAACGGCAGCCCTTCATCAAGACCATGCGTGTGTATGATATTGCATCGAAGACCTGGTCGGACGCACCGGAGCTTCCGGAGGCTCTGGCCGATGTATCTGCTGCGATCAGCGGCGGAAAGCTTTACGTTGCCGGAGCATCCGTGGATTATTCATATGGGGAGGTCGGTTCTTATAACAACAACGCGAAGGAACGGATCTATTGCTATGATCCTGCAACATCCCGCTGGAGAAAATGCTCCGTGGACGGAGTGAGCATCTACAGCAGTATCGTGAACTGCGACGGAACACTTTATGTGGTGGGCTATTGGTCTGTATCCGTATACGACCCGGAGGCGGGTGCCACGGATATGGTGGTGGAAATGCCCGATGGTTATGTCGCTCCGTCGGTTGCGGCGATGGATGGGGAGATCTATGTATATGATGCCTTGAACTACAGCTTCGGAGTCATCCGGCCTGAGACGGGGACCTACACGGATCTTTCCGATGCACTTCCTTCGATCGTGACCTTCCAGAACGGTGACCCGGAAGAGAATGCAGCGACACGGAAGGGAACCCTGGTTCCGTCGAAGGAGGGAATCCTTCTTGTGGGACCGTCATCGAAGAGTTCGCCTTCGGATCAGGTACTTTCGGACACATTTCTGCTGAAAAACGGAGAGAAGAAATTCAAGGCATATCCGAAACGGATGTCGGATGCAAAGGTGAAGGTTTCCGTAGCGGCCACCTACCGCGGATGGCTGTATGCGATCGGAAGCACATCGCTGGATCCGGGATATACCTTCTTCCGGGCAACCGCCATGTCCGTGGATGAGTATCCGGGAGATATTCCCCGGCGGGAGGATACCGCAGTCTGGAAGCATAACAGCAGGGGCTGGTGGCTGGAGTACGCGGACGGAAGCTATGCGGCCTCCGAATGGGTAAAGTGGAAGGGTACCTGGTACTATTTCAACAAGGACGGATATATGGCGAAAAATGAATGGCGCGACGGCTGGTGGCTGGGAAAGAACGGTGCCCAGAAGTATAAGGGCAAGGGCCGCTGGAGGCATAACCGTACCGGCTGGTGGTACGAAGACAGTCTCGGCTGGTATGCTTCGGACCAGTGGCTGAAGATCGACGGGGACTGGTATCATTTCGCAAAGTCCGGGTATATCGAGACCGGCTGGAAGAAAATCGGAGAAAAATGGTACTTCTTCAACAAGGACGGGATCATGCAGACCGGCTGGAAGAAGTCCAGCGGCAAATGGTATTATCTGGGGACGGACGGCGCCATGGTGACCTCCGGAACCGTCCGGCTGCCGGGAGAAGTAACCTACGAATTTGATGCGGACGGTGTATGTGTGAATCCGTAACAGTGACATGGACGGAAGGAGACGGAAGATGGGTTATCGGTTTTATGGTTGGGAGCGTACGTCGGTGCGTGTGGTTTCGAAGGAATATCCGGGAATCGAAACACCGCAGGATCTTTATGATGCACTGCATCATATCTGGTGTGAATACACCTGTGCACCCAGGCTTCGTGCCGGGTGGAGCATGGCGAACCAGACCCTGGGACAGTGCAGCATTACGGCATTTCTGGCCCAGGACATCTTCGGCGGAGAAGTCCGCGGGATCCTTCGTCCGGGAGGAAGCTACCACTGCTTCAATGTGGTGGGGGATGCGGAATTCGACCTGACCAGCGAGCAGTTCGCAGGAGAGAAGCTTCACTATGACGAGTACACTGTGCAGTCCAGGGAGGAGCATTTCGCGAAGGAAGAGAAGTTCCGGCGGTATCTGTTTCTGAAGGCCGAGCTGAAGAAATATCTGGCGGGACATATCCCCACCGGTCTTCCGGGAGGCTTCTTCATTTATGAGAACAATGAGAAGGAGCAGATCCTTTTCGCGGAGGAAAATGTGATCCGTATGTACGGGTGCGAAACTCTGGAGGAGTTCCGGGAACTGACCGGGAATTCCTTCCGGGGGATGGTTCATCCTGAGGATCTGCATAAGATTGAGAATCAGATCCAGGCCCAGACCATGTTTGGTGAGAAGCGGCATGATTATGTACGCTACCGGATTCTGACGAAACAGGGAGATGTGCGTTATATCGAGGATTTCGGACATCTTCTCCACGGACGGAACGGGAAGAGCTTCTTCTATGTATTCATCGTGGACGTGGATCAGAACGAATACCTGAACCGTAACCGGAATTCCTTCGCGGAGGCGGAGATCCTGTCCCAGAATCAGGAGACGGATCCCCTGACGGGACTCTTCAACATGGCCTTCTTCTACCAGAGCATGCAGCGGCTGATGTCTTCGCCGGAGAACCGGCGGAAGCTGATCTCCATCGTGCATTTCGACATTCCGAACTTCAAGCTGTTCAACGAGAGAAACGGCTTTCAGCTGGGAGACGAGCTGCTCTGCGATCTGGCGAAGACCATCCGGGAGGAATTTGCAGACGGGATCGCTTCCAGATTCTCGGACGATCATTTTGTGGTCTGCTCCACGGGGAACAAAGAATCCGTAGTGAAAAAGGTAGAAACGGTCATCCGGCGGATCCTGCAGTCGGAGGATACGGTGAAGAGGGTCCGTGTGAAGGCGGGCATCTATTATATGGCAGACCGGATGACGGAAGTGGGTCTTGCCTGCGACCATGCACGTCTGGCCTGCAACAGCATCAAGAACCGACATGATGTGTATTACTGCATTTATGATGAAATGCTGCGGGACCGGCTGAGGAAGCAGCAGTATGTGGTGGATCATGTGGATGAGGCCATCGAGAAGGGATATATCCGGGTATACTACCAGCCTGTGGTCCGTGTGAAGACCGGAGAGATCTGCGGCTACGAGGCACTGGTACGCTGGGTGGATCCGCAGGTGGGAGTGCTTTCTCCGGCGGATTTTATCGAGACACTGGAGCAGTTCCATCTGATCCACAAGGTCGATGCCTGCGTGGTGGAACAGGTTTGCAGGGATTATCACCGGGTGATAGAGAACGGAGATGTGATCGTTCCGGCTTCCATCAATTTCTCCCGTCTGGACTTTGAACTCTGCGACATTTTCGGACTGGTGGAGAAGACGCGGGAGAAGTACGACGTTCCGCGGAACATGCTGGATCTGGAGATCACGGAAAGTGTCCTGAATGATAACTTCGGACATATCAGGGAAGAGTGCGACAAGATGCGCGCGCTGGGCTACCAGATCTGGCTGGATGATTTCGGAAGCGGATACTCCTCGCTGAATACGCTGACGGAGTATTCCTTCGACGTGCTGAAGCTGGATATGGTATTCCTCCGGAGCTATGACCGGAATCCGAAGGCGGCACCGCTGATGACCTATATCATCGAGGGCGCGCGGGGACTGGGACTCCAGCCGCTCTGTGAGGGCGTGGAGACAGAGGAACATTATGAATTCCTGAAGAAGATCGGCTGTGAGAAGGCACAGGGGTATTACTTCGGGAAACCCATGCCGATGGAGGAGACAAAGGCATTTACACTGGCGAAGGGCATGAAGTGGGAGACGCAGGAATAACCGTTTCCTAAAGAATATCCGGTATTTCGATAAAAAAAGTTGGAGTATGGAGAAGATTCGTGATACAATACAAGATGGTGTTTTGTATTGTTTTTTCGGCGTGACAACAGAACGCGGGCAAAAAAACAGATCATGATATTTACATACGGGGAAACAGCGATGGTAAAAGGGAAGATCGCTCTCCTGCTCGGACAGGCGGATGAGGGTTACCAGCAGAATTATATAAAAGGTGTGATGCGTCAGGCGTTTGCCGATGGTTTTGAAGTATGTGTTTTCTCCATGTACATCAAATACCAGAACAACAAGGAACGCGAGATCGGGGATACGAATATCTACAATCTGATCCAGTGGGATTCTTTTGACGCGGCTATCCTTCTTTCGGATACGATCCAGACACCCGGCGTGGAACAGAAGCTTCAGGAGCATATCCATGAGGTGTTCCAGGGACCGGTGATCTGTATCGATGCGGACAGCAAATATTTTAAGAACTATTGGACGGACGGTTATCAGGGAATCTATCAGCTGGTATCCCATCTGATCGATGAACACGGGGTGCGGGATATCGCATTTCTGACCGGACGGAAGCATCACAGGCATTCCATGCGGCGGGCAGCGGCCTAC
Organism: Eubacterium sp.; assembly: GCA_017437905.1. GTDB lineage: Bacteria > Bacillota > Clostridia > Lachnospirales > Lachnospiraceae > Eubacterium_Q. The sequence continues at coordinate 22,690 of JAFRWY010000080.1, read as the reverse complement.
CGTGCGGCGATGCAGGATCACGGGATCGAGGTGAATGAGGACCGGATCCTGTATGGTGACTTCTGGTATACCAGCGGCGCCTGGGCAGGTGAGATGCTGCTTAGGGAGAAAGGAAAACGTCCGCAGGCTATCGTCTGTGCCAATGATCAGATGGCCATCGGTGTGGCTGAAACCCTGGAGAAGAACGGGATACGGATACCGGAGGATATCCTTCTGGCCGGTTACGGTGCCACCGAGGAGGGCCTTTTCAGTCCGAAATCCCTGACATCTGCACAGGTACCGGCGGAATACTACGGTGTATTCTCGGTACGTACCATCGAACAGATGCTGGCGGGTCTACCCACCTCCATGCCGGATTATCGTCCGGAGCTGTTCCTCGGGGAGAGCTGCGGATGTCATGATGAAGTCCCTGTCCTTATGGGAAAGAAAAGAACCAGTTGGACAACACGTACCTCGGATGAGGGGTATTATTCGATCCATAACAATCTTCTGGATGATATGCTCAGGTGTGATAATCTGGATGATTTTCTCGGACATGTCTATGAGAATCTCTATCAGATCTATGATCTGGAGCGGTTTGACCTTTGTCTGAATGACCTTTGGCTGAAGCCGGAGGAGATGCTTACCAGAGAATTTCCGAAGATCGGATATTCGGATGTTATGCTGCATGCCATCCATTACGAGGCGGCGGATGCCACTCATGGATGGGCGGGAACGAAGAATATCTTCCAGAGTGAGAAAGTACTTCCGGATGTGGACCGGAGTGAGCCGAAGGGTTACATCTTCACGCCGGTCTATGTAGAAGATATCTGTTTCGGTTATGCCGTAGTTAGCTTCGGCAATCAGCCCCGAAGCTATGATGAAGTGTACCGGCTGTGGATCCGGTCTCTGGCCCGGGGGCTGGAGGAGCTTCGGAGAAAGCAGATCATGCAGGTGCTGGAGATCCGTGTGGCAGGTCTGGAACGCCAGAAGTTCCAGAGTGCATCCGCAGCTTCCGGTGCTGCGGTGATCGAGGATGGACTGACTGAGGAGGAAATGCTGGATCGCCGGGAAGTGGAGCATATCCTGGATGAGAACCTCTTTACGTATCATTTCCAGCCCATCGTCCGGGTGAAGGACGGAGAGATCTACTCCTATGAGGCACTGATGCGTTCCGCTACGGAGCGGAAGGTTTCGCCTCTGGAGATCATCCGTCATGCAACGGCGATGGACCGGCTGAGTGATATCGAGAAGGATACCTTCCTGAACGTGCTGGAGATCCTGCAGAAGAATCAGGAAACCTTTGACGGAAGAAGGCTTTTCATCAACAGTATTCCGGGGTGCCCGATCCCGGAGGATGCAAAAGAACGCGTCCGTTCGCTGATCAGCGAGAATCCGGGCACCGTGGTGGTGGAACTGACGGAGCAGTCGGAGATCTCCGAGTCGGATATCACGCACCTGAAGAGGGAACTGCGTCTTCTGGGGGCAGGTATTGCGGTTGATGATTACGGAACCGGTTATTCCAATATCAGTAATCTGCTCCGGTATATGCCGGATGTGGTGAAGATCGACCGTTCCCTGCTTTCGGAAATTCAGAACAGTACGCAGAAGCAGCATTTCGTAAGAGATGCCATCGAATTCTGTCACAGCAATAATATCCTGGCACTGGCCGAGGGTGTTGAGACCTCGGAGGAACTGCATGAGGTGATCCGCCTCGGTGCGGACCTGATCCAGGGTTACTATACAGCCCGGCCGTCGGCGGAGCTTAAGACCTCCATCGATGCGGCCATCAAGGACGAGATCGCCCGCTATTACCGTGAGATGGTGGAAGGAACCGGTGAGAAGGAATTCATAGCCGGCCGGGTGAACAGGGTCTCCGTCAGCAATCTGGTGCGGGATCATAAGACCACCATCGTGATCGGAGATAAGGATGCGACCTTCCGGGACATCACCATCGTGGGTATGCCGGGTCTGTCCCATGCACTGAATATCGAGATCCTGGAGGGATACGACGGACGTATCACGCTGGAGAATGTGGTTCTGACCAGCATGAAGAAGCGGCCCTGTATCCGTATGGGAGAAAATGTAAATCTGACCCTGCGTCTCATGGGTCTGAACCGTCTGATGGACGGCGGTATCCTGGTTCCGGAGTCCTCGTCCCTCAGTCTGGAGGGACAGGGAAGCCTGACCATCAAGATCGACGGCACCGGCGGTTACGGTATCGGCAATCTGCCGGATTGCAGACACGGCGATATCTCCTTCTATCAGGACGGAGACGTACGGCTGGATCTGAACGGAAAGCATGTGGTGGGCATCGGCTCCGGCCTGGGGGGACGGATCGCGATCCATCGCGGAAAATACGATATTTATCTGAACGGTGATGAAACCGTCGGAATCGGAGCTGTGGACGGAGATTCGTCTCTGGAGATCCATGACTGCGAGGCTACGGTGGATCTGGCCGTGGACAGCGGCGTCTGCATCGGAAGCGTGCATCGGAACGCCGATGTGAAGATCTGGAGTTCTCTGGCAAAATGCAACATTGCCGGAAAGAAGATCACGGCGGTTGGTACGATCGATGGTGACGAGGCGAAGGTGGATGTCCATGACATGGGTCTGGTCCTGAATGTAAACGGAGATCTGACCTCGGGCATCGGCAGCCTCTACGGAAGATCCGAGCTGAAGATCACAAACGGTTCCTACCGTTACACCGGCTCCGGTCTGGAGGCGTACTGCTACGGCGGTATGTCGGAGGAGACCGAGCTGCATGTGGCCAATGCGGATGTCAGTGTGGATATCAGTACGGAGAAGGGAGCGGTTACAAAGGCTCCGAAGAAGAATCAGGCCTTCCATTACGGAAGAAACCGTGTTCTGCTGAACGGCTATCCGGTGGATGAACCGGAGGAGTGACGCGGTGACAGACCGGAAAGAAGGGGGGGACGGCAGAGGATCTGCCGTGAAGGAGTGAGAGGTATGAAGTATAAATGCCCCTGCTGCGGGTATTTTACGCTGGAAGAAAAACCCGGCCATTATGAGGTATGCCCGGTCTGCTTCTGGGAGGATGATCCGAAAGCGAAGGAGGCACCGAAGATTGCCTTCGGAGCAAATCAGATGAGCCTCGCGGAAGCCAGGAAGAATTTCTTCGAGATCGGTGCATGCGAACCGGACGCGCTGAAGTCGGTCCGGGACGCAACGGAGGAAGAGAGGAATCCTTCCTCCGCGCTTGTGTGTGTCCGGGCCACGGAGCTTTGGCAGAAGGCCGGAGCCTATTACGTCCGGATCCAGGCAAACAGCCAGCGCTACGGAATCGACCTCCCCACGGAATTTGATGAGCATGATACGGATGAAACCTGTTATGTTCTCCTTATGGATGCGGGTTTTCCGGTGGCGACCTGCCGGATGTTCAAATGTGATGAAGGATATATCGAACTGGGACGCGTGGTGGTGCTTCCGGATTATGAACGTAGAGGACTGGCGACACGTCTGCTTGCCGAGGCGGAGGCGTGGGCGAAGGAAATGGGGTATAAGCGGGTGATGATCGAAGCAAGAACGGTGCTGGAGGGCTTCTATGAGAAGCGGGGGTATGTGCTCCTTGCCAAGCATCCGGTGCGGAGAGAACCCTTTGACTGTGTGCAGATGGGGAAGAATCTGTAGGAGGATATAGAACCTATGAAACCGAATCAAAACCCGAACCGTCTGCTGATGATCATGCTGATCCTGTGCGGTGCCATGGTGGTGCTGATGGGACTTCTGTTCCTTCTGACCCGGGGCATGAATGAAGAGGAAGGCACTACGGAGAACGGAACCACCGTATCCGGAGGAACCACGGCGGGACAGGAAGAGAAGACGGAAGCGGTGACGGGAGGTACGTCCGAAGCAGCGTCGGAAGGCGTCACAACCGAGGCGGTAACCGCCGCCACGGAAGCCGGTACTACCGAAGCGGTAACAGCCGTTACCACGGAAGAAGCCACAGCCGTTACCACGGAGGAGGCTGAGGCAAAGACAACGGAAGCAGATTCACATACCGCCTCCGAGGCGAAGAAGCCGGAGATCACCTACTGGTTCCGTACCAAAGCCCAGAGGGACCAGCATTTTGAGAAGCACGGGAAGGAGATGGGGTTTGCTACCCCCGAGGACTATCTTCTTGCCGCCAATGAAGTGGTGAAGGATCCATCGAGTCTGCATAAGATCGAAAAAGAAGACGGAGACGATGTGTATTACCGGGAGGCGGACAATGCATTTGTGATCGTATCCACGGACGGCTACATCCGGACCTTCTTCTATCCCAGCGGCGGAAAGGCTTATTACGAAAGACAGTAATGTTGAGAAGGACTGTACGGAACACGTGCAGTCCTTTTCGTGTGACGGCACCGGATGCTGCGGTGCCTTTTGTAAAGGATAGTTCATTTGACATACGATACATATTTTTGTACTATCGTAACATGGATTTTTTACGGGAGTTCTCCCGTGATTCAGGAAAAACGTGTTACAGACAGAGAGAGGAACATAGTATGCTTTCGAAATTCAGCGTAAAACGTCCGTATACCGTTCTGGTCGGGGTCGTTCTGATCCTGGTGCTCGGTTATGTGGCCTATACGAAAATGACGGCGGATCTGCTGCCGAACATGAGCTTCCCGTATGTGATCGTCATCACCACGGATATCGGGGCATCTCCCGAGGAAGTGGAGGCGGATGTTACGGCCAAACTGGAGGCGTCGCTTGCCACTACCTCAAACCTGAAGACGCTGCAGTCCATTTCCAGGAACAGTGTCTCCATGGTCATTCTGGAGTATGAACAGACCGCGAACATGGATTCCACCATGATCGAGCTGCAACAGAAGCTGGATCAGGTGACGGCGGGATTCGGGGATACCATCGGAGCCCCCATCGTCATGCAGATCAACCCGGATATGCTCCCCATCATGGTAGGAGCGGTCGGTGTGGAGAATATGAATCCTGCCGAGATCACCACCTATGTGGAGACCAGCATCATCCCCCAGCTGGAAAGTATCGAGGGCGTTGCTTCGGTTACCGCATCCGGCGGGATCGAAGAGACGATCCAGGTAACCCTGAATCAGGATAAGATCGACCGGCTGAATGATAAGGTGCTCGGAGAGATCCGCAACCAGTTTAAGGATGCGGAGGATGAGATCCAGAAGGGGAAGGACGAGATCGAGAGCGGCAAGGCCGAGCTGGAAAGCGGAAAGCAGACCCTTGCAGACCAGGTGAGTGCCGGTGAGACGGAACTGAATACCAGGAAGATCCAGCTCTATACCTCCGAGGCGGAAATGAACCGCCAGCTGGTGGAACTGCAATCCACCCAGCAGTCTCTGGATAATGCGATCCAGATGCTGACCCAGACGGCGGACGGGGCAAAGCAGCTGAAGGACGGCATCCAGCAGCTGGATGCGGGCATCGTGGAAATGAAGGGCGTACAGGAATCCCTGGCTCCCCTCGCCATGCTTTCGGATGAAGAACTGCAGGCCGCCACTGGCATGGACCGGGAGACCTACAACGCGCAGATGACCGAGCTTGCCACCAAGATCGCAGAGGCTGAGGCACAGCGGGTGGCACTTCAGACACAGCTGGATACCCTCAATGCCCAGATCGGAACTCTGGGACAGACCTTTTCGCAGTACGGCGTAAAGCTGGAGAGTGTGGATGATATTCCCGCAGCCATCGAGGCGCTGGAACAGAATAAATCCCAGGTGGCAGTCGGGATCGCCACCATTCAGGAGGCGCAGAAGCAGGTGGAGGCCGGCAAGGCCACCATCGACCAGGCGCTGACCGCCCTGAACAAGAACGAGATCTTAGGATCCCTGAAGATCAGTGACGCCTCCACCCAGCTCATCACGGGTGCAGCAGCGCTGGAGAATGCACAGAAGACCATCGATACCACCAAGGCAGATGCGGAGGCGAAGGCGGACATCAATTCCGTGCTTTCCGCGGATGTGATCCGGCAGCTGCTGGTGGCACAGAACTTCGATATGCCGGCAGGCTATATCAATGAGGAAGAGGATAAATACCTGATCAAGGTCGGTGAGTCCATCAAGACCGTGGATGATCTGTCCAATCTTGTACTGATCGACCTGGGTATGGACAGCATCGGCAAGGTATATCTCACGGATATCGCGGACGTGGAGCTTGTGGACAATTCCAACAGCTCCTATGCCCGGGTGGACGGAAAGCCGGGCCTGCTTCTTACCTTTGAGAAGCAGACGGGATATGCCACCGCTGACGTGACGGACAAGATCCTGGCAAAATTCCGGAGCCTGGAGAAGACGGAAGAGGAGTCGATCCATTTCTCGACCATGATGGATCAGGGTGTCTATATCGACATCATCGTAAGCTCTATCCTGAAGAACATGGGTCTCGGTGCGCTGCTTGCCATCGCCGTGCTGCTGATCTTCCTTCGGGATTTCCGCCCGACACTGATCATCGCCTGCGCGATCCCGCTTTCCGTGGTCTTCGCGGTAGTGCTGATGTACTTCTCAAGTATCTCGCTGAATATTATCTCCATGTCCGGTCTTGCACTGGGTATCGGTATGCTGGTGGATAACTCCATCGTAGTAATTGAAAATATCTTCCGACTCCACAAGGAAGGAATGCCCGCAAAGCAGGCCTGCGTCAACGGCGCAAGCCAGGTGGCGGGCGCCATCACATCTTCCACGCTGACCACGGTCTGCGTATTTGCGCCCATCGTTTTTACGGAGGGTATCACGCGGCAGCTCTTTGTGGATATGGGACTTACCATTCTCTATACGCTGGGTGCATCCCTCGTGATCGCGCTGACACTGGTGCCGGCCATGGCACAGGGTATGCTGCGGAAGCCGAAGGAGATCCGGCACGGGCTGTATGACCGGTTCCTGAATGTGTACGGAAAGTTCCTCCGGAAGGCCATGAAGCTGAAAATTCTTGTATTTCTGGCGGCTATCGGTCTGCTGGTTCTCAGCGTGTTCCTTGCACTCAGCAAGGGTACCGCATTTATGCCGGAAATGACCTCCACACAGGTGACCGTCACTCTCTCCGTACCGGAGGAGCAGTCCCGTGAATTCGAGGAAATGACGGGCTATGCGGATCAGCTGATGGAGAACCTGAAGGACGTGGATGATATCGAGACCATCGGTGCTATGGCAGGTTCCGGAACCATGCTTGCCAGCATGGGAGGAATGGGCGGCAGCAGCGGCAGTCTGACCGGCTCCGGCAGCGGAGGAAACGGAACCTCCATCACCATGTACGTGCTGCTGGATCAGCAGTCCACCATTTCGAACGAGGAGATCGAGGAGATCATCAGCAACGCATCGAAGGATCTGGACTGTGATGTGAAGATCAAGACTTCCATGATGGATATGAGCATGCTCTACGGCTCCGGCGTTACGATCCAGGTGCGCGGACGTGAACTGGACGTGCTGCAGGATCTGGCCCGTGAGGTGGGCGGTGCTCTTGAAAACGTGGAAGGCGTCGAAAAGGTGAACAACGGCCTCCGGAACATGGAGAAGGAGGTTTATATCGCCGTGGATAAGGAGAAGGCTGCTAAGTACGGCATGACCGTGGCGCAGGTATTCCAGCTGGTTTATAAGAAGACCGCGGAGACCTCTTCTTCCATGAAGCTTTCTACGGCAACCAAGGATTATGATGTCTATGTCAACTCCGCGGAGCAGGCTTCCATGACAAGGGAAGATCTGTCGAAGATGACATTTACGTATAAGGATCAGAAGACCGGCGATGAGACGGAAGTGAAGCTGACGGATATCGTGTCCATCGGAGAGCGGGAAGAGATGGCGGCTATCAACCGCGAAGCGCAGACCCGTTACATCCAGGTGAAGGCGGACATCAAGGAAGGCTACAATGTGGGCCTGGTGGGAAATGATGTGGAGAAGGCCGTAAATCAGATCAAGGTACCGGAGGGCTACTCCATCAAGATCGCAGGTGAAAATGAAGCCATCAACGAGGCCATGAGCCAGCTGGTTCTGATGCTCATTTTGGCAGTCGTTCTGATCTACCTGATCATGGTGGCACAGTTCCAGAGTCTGCTGTCTCCGTTCATCATCATGTTTACCATCCCGCTGGCGTTTACGGGCGGTTTCCTGTCCCTGTACTTTACAGGCAGTGAGGTGAGCGTCATCTCCCTGATCGGTTTCGTCATGCTGTCGGGTATCATCGTAAATAACGGTATCGTGCTTGTTGATTATGTAAATCAGTTACGCCGGTCCGGTATGGCAAAGAAGGATGCTATCGTGGAGTCCGCCCAGACGCGACTCCGTCCGGTGCTTATGACGGCGCTGACCACCATCATTTCCATGTCCACCATGGCTATGGGTATCGGACGTGGTTCCGAGATGGCACAGCCCATGGCCATCGTAACCGTGGGCGGTCTGGTCTATGGTACGCTGCTGACCCTGGTAGTGGTTCCCTGTATCTATGATGCACTGAACCGTGAGAAGGATATGCGTGAAGAGGATATCCAGATCGTGAAGGAGGAAGAGGATCCGGATCTTGTGATCATCGATGAGGCGAAGATGAAGCGTGAGGCTGCGATGGCGGCAAGTACAGAGGTTCCCGCACCCGGTCAGCCGGAAATGCCCAACTACGGACAAAATGATGAAGTCCCCAGGTTCTGAAAACCGGGGGACGCGACAGAACGACATGACGGGCTGTGAGGAGGAGATCTATGACACCGGAGCTTACAACACTCTGCTATATCGAGCAGGAAGGAAAGTATCTCATGCTTCACCGGGTGAAGAAGGAGAAGGACATCAATAAGGATAAATGGATCGGGATCGGCGGACATTTCGAAGGAACAGAGAGTCCGGAGGAGTGTCTGCTCCGTGAAGTTTCGGAAGAGACCGGACTTACCCTGACGGACTACCGGTTCCGGGGACTTGTGACCTTCGTCTGCGGAACGGAGTGTCTGGAGTATATGGCGCTCTACACGGCCACCGGTTATACCGGAGACCTGAAGGAATGCGACGAAGGGACTCTGGAATGGATCGATAAGAAGGCGGTCTATGATCTGGACCTCTGGGAGGGAGACAGGATCTTCTTCCGGCTGTTGGAGGAGGACCGTCCCTTCTTCTCACTGAAACTGGTGTATGATGCGGAAGGAACCCTGCTGCAGGCGGTACTGGACGGAAAAACGCTGGAGCGGAATCCTGTCGGTTAAAAGCCGGAGCGGATCTTACGCCGGGTCCTGTGAGCAGGACTTGAAGCCGGTCAGGCAATAAATGAAAACAAGGATGAAACCGTATGCTCTGCAACAGGTTTCATCCTTGTTTTTTTTATGATCTGTTTTTATTACGATTGTTTGCCATCGTACGATTTGCCGCCTTACGTTATGGTTCGTAAAGTGCCATACGGCCCGATCGGCGGTAGAGGCCTACTTGTGGGGCGGCTTCGGCAGCACCCGGTTCACATTTGCATAATAATCGCCGTATTCCTGTCCGAACCGCTGGAACATATCCGGTTCCTCGGTCTTCTTCAGAAGGACCGTAAGCAGGATCCAGAGAAGGATCGGGATCGCATACATATACACATTTCCGGAGATAAAGAGGGCTCCCGTGCAGACGAAGAGGATCCCGGCGTAGATCGGATTCCTTGTCCAGGCGTAGATCCCGTCGGTGCAGAGCTTTCCGGAACCGATGTAGTCATCGATCCGGATGCCGAACACGGCTTTCCAGTAGAGCACCAGCCCCGCCAGAATGAGGACAACTCCAAACCCGAGATATCCGTATTTCAGGACCTGATTGTCCGGAATGCCGGACTTGAAAATCCATTTGTCACGGAATACGATACCTGCGATGGTGAGTGCGATGGCGATCAGCCCGAACAGAGGGCCGACCCCATAGGTTGACATGGGTGTCTTTACAGCTTTGGTTACGATCGGAGCAAGCTGACCTTCCTCCAGATCGGAGTAATCATCTTCTTCACGGTCATTTTCCCGCTCCTTGATCCTGTCGGCCATGCTCCTGCCCGGCCGCTTTTTTTCTTCCGGCATTTCCAACCTCCCGAATGCACATGTTGCTGAGTTCCTTACAGAAGAAGATTATACCCAAATTCCGCATGTGATGCAATGGCGTATCACGGATTAGGGGAAAGAACATGATATCTTCACATTTAATCGTTCATTTGATGAACGAAAAAAATAAATAATGTCGAAGAAAACTGTGTTGACAAATGAACAGCTATCGTGTATTATAATGCTTGCATATATGAACGAGTGTGCATATGTTCAGGGGCATGAGGCCGGAAAACACGCATAAAATAAGGGAATTTTATAAGTATAACAAGAGTTTGTGTAAACTAACACCCTTATTGATAGCGTGTCGGAACCTTGCGCCATACTACACCGGAATGCGCAGGATCACCTGCGGAAGAAGTACATTTTACGACGAACATACATAGATTTGAGGAGGCTGTCATGTCAGAGGAAGAAAGACTGTTTTTGGAAATTGTGGATCTGAAAAAAGGGTTTGGTTCAGGGGATACTCGCCAGGAAGTGCTGAGAGGGATGAATTTCTCAGTGGCTAAGGGCGAGTTTTGCGTTCTGCTGGGACCGTCCGGTTCCGGCAAGTCGACACTTCTTAATATCATCGGCGGGATCGATAATCCCGACAGCGGATATATCTCCATCAACGGCGACAAGCTGGAGGATATGGGAGAGAAGGGGCTGACGCGGTACCGCAGGAAGCATCTCGGGTATGTCTTCCAGATGTACAACCTGATCCCGAATCTGAACGTAAAGGAAAATGTGGAGGTGGGGGCTTATCTTTCCGATAACCCGCTGGAAATTGATGAACTGCTGAAGACCCTGGGACTGTATGAGCACCGCCACAAGCTTCCGAACCAGCTGTCCGGCGGTCAGCAGCAGAGAGTATCCATCGGACGTGCCATCGTGAAGAATCCGGACATCCTGCTCTGTGATGAACCCACCGGTGCGCTGGATTACAATACCAGCAAGGAGATCCTGAAGCTGATCGAGGATGTGAACCGGAAATACGGCAACACTATCATCATGGTTACGCACAATGAAGCGATCCGCCATATGGCCGATCACGTGATCAAGCTTCGTGACGGGGTGGTACGGCACAATAACATCAATGAGAATAAGGTTTCGGCCACAGAGCTTGACTGGTAGTTTACGATAGATTGAAAGGGATGGTCTGATGAATAAGAAGAAGATGCGGAATCCTCTTCAGAAAAGGGTTCCGAAGGAACTGATCGGAGAATGGCGGAAATATCTTGTGATCTTCCTGCTGCTGGCGATCACCATCGGATTTGTATCCGGTATGTATGTGGCGAACTCCAGTATGCTGAAGGCGATCGATGATTCCGTTACAAAATATAACCTGGAATACGGACATTTTGAACTGAACGGGAAGGCGGATGAGGAGCTTCTTGCAAAGCTGGAAAGCGGAGAGAAGGCGGATGTCTGGGCGTATGCCACGGAAAAGGCCCGGAAGGAAGCGGATGCGGAAATTGAGAAGATGAGCCGTGAACAGGCGGAAGCCCAGGCAAAGCAGATTCCGCAGGTATCCTATGAAGAGGCTCTGAAGATGGTTCTGGATTCGGAGGAGTATAAGAATGCCGTGGAGGACGCAAGAAAAACGGCATACGAAGAGATCGACAGGAAGATAAAAGAGGAAAAGGATAAGCAGGAAGAGAAGGAATCGGCGGAGGAAAAGAAGGCAGAGGAGAACTTCTTTGCGGTTCCGGTGAAACTCTATGAAAACTTTTATAAGGACGTGGAGGAGGATCACGACCGTGACGGAGGAAAGGACGGAAAGGTCCGTCTTTACAAAACCACGGATGAGGTGAATCATTCCTGCTTCCTGGAGGGCGAGGCCCCGGTGAATGATTCCGAGATCGCCATCGACCGTATGCATGCGGATAACAACGGGATCCGGGTCGGAGACACCATCCGGGTTCAGGGCAGGGACATGAAGGTGACCGGCCTGATCGCCATGGTGAACTATTCCACTCTGTATGAGAAGAATACGGATTCCATGTTTGATGCCATCACCTTTGATGTGGCGCTGGTAACTCCGGAAGCCTTTGATACATTTGATGTAAGCATCCATTACAATTATGCATGGGATTATGACCGTGCGGCTCTCGGAGATAAGGCCATCGACCCCGGGGCTTCCGATGATGCAAAGCAGGAGCAGGAGAAGAAGCTTTCGGATAACTACCTGCAGGCCGTGATCAGCCAGAGTGTTGTCGGTGACAATGAGCTGAAGGATTTCGTGCCCCGGTACGGAAACATGGCTGTAAAGTTTGCCAGAGAGGATATCAGCGGAGATGAAACTCTGGTCGGTATCATCCTGTATATTTTTATCGCAATGATCGCCTTCATCTTCGGCGTAACCATTACCAGTACCATCACAAAGGAGGCCTCGGCCATCGGAACCCTTCGGGCATCGGGCTATACCAAGGGAGAGCTGGTGCGGCACTATGTCTCCCTTCCGGTGGTGGTAACCCTGATCTCGTCCATCGTCGGAAATGTGCTGGGCTACACGGCATTTAAGCTTGTGGTCATGCGGATGTACTATAACAGCTACAGCCTTCCGACCTATGTGACCATCTGGAATCCGGAGGCTTTTATCCGGACCACCCTGATCCCCGTTGCGATCATGATCCTGGTTACCTGGGTACTGATCCGCAGAAGCATGCGGTTTTCACCCCTTCGGTTCCTCCGGCATGATCTTCGGAGCCGGAAGCGGAAAAAAGCGGTGAAGCTGCCGCATTTCCCCTTCTTCCACAGATTCCGTATCCGGGTAATGCTTCAGAACATCCCCAATTATCTGGTGCTGTTCTTCGGACTGGCCTTTGTCATGGTCATGCTGGCCTTTTCCTTCGGACTTCCGTCCACGCTGAACAGCTATACGGATTCGGTTGTGGATGAGATGTTCGTGAAGAACCAGTACGTCCTGAAGTCGACGGAGGATGAGGACGGAAATGCAGTGACCACGAAGACCGAGGGTGCCGAACAGTTCAGTATGACGGAGCTGAAGACCACGGACGGTCCCCGTGTCGGGGAGTCCATCACCGTTTACGGCGTGGTGGAGGAAAGCAGATATCTTTCCGTTCCGTCAGGGCTGGCTGAGGATGAGGTATATGTATCATCTGCCTACAGGGATAAGTTTAAGCTGAAGACCGGCGACACCGTTGTCCTGAAGAAACCCTTTGAAGAGGATAGCTTCTCCTTTAAGGTTGCAGGTATACTGGACTACACCGGCGGACTGATCGTGGTTATGCCACAGGAACATTTCAACCGGACCTTCGGATATAAGGAAGGTTCATTTAACGGATATCTCTCGGATGAGGAGATCACGGATATCGAGAAGAAGAATATCGCTGCCTCCATCACGGAGGAGGATGTCTTAAAGATATCCAGGCAGCTGAATCATTCCATGGGAGATTATATGAAGATCTTCCAGGTGGTCTGCTTCTTCCTGGCCATGATCCTGATCTACATGCTGACGAAGGTGATCATCGAGCGGAATGAGAATCCCATCTCCATGGTGAAGATCCTGGGATATGAGAATAAGGAGATCGCCTCGCTGTATCTGCTCAGTACCACCTGGTTCGTGCTGCTCTCGGCCGTGATCACCGCCTTTGCGGGGGTATGGGCTCTCGGAGCCATCTGGGTGGCATATATGAGCAAGATGGACGGCTGGCTTCCGGTACATTTCGGTGCAACGGATTACCTCTGGATCATCGGGATCACCTTCGGAGCCTATCTTGTGGTCATGCTTCTGGATTTTTGGAGAATCAAGAGAATTCCCATGGATGAGGCGCTGAAAAATGTGGAATAATTGTGGTTAACATAATGTTTTGGAGCATCTGCGGATCCGCAGGTGCTCCTTCTATGTATCGGGGTTTAACGATTAACATAAAATCTGCGATTTTCATTTTTGAACAAACTGTAAACAAATTTTTAACAAAATGCTTGACTTTTGAATAAATATGTGTATAATAAGCTTATAAGGTTCAAAGAAAACCGGTTCTGCAGTCCGAAATGCAAAGCCACGAAGGTTTCCGGAGAACCAAACAACAAGAGAGAGTTGTGAAAAAGAAAACTTACCGTTAAATAAGGTGAGTGCAAAAAAGAGGGCAGATCCTGAAAAAGGATTAGCTCTCTTTTTTCGTTGCGTAAAAAGTCCGATTCGGTTATAATTCAGAGTGGGTGTGCGCCTCGGACAGGCGCCCCTCCGGAAAGGAACAGGATATGGCTTATGTAGCGTTGTACCGGAAGTTCCGGCCGGACACCTTCGAGGAGGTGAAGGGGCAGGAACCGATCGTTACAACTTTAAAGAATCAGGTAAAGCATGACCGGATCGGGCACGCATATCTTTTCTGCGGAACCCGCGGAACCGGAAAGACCTCGGTGGCGAAGCTGATGGCCAGGGCCGTGAACTGCCAGCATCCCGTGGACGGAAGTCCCTGCGGGGAGTGTGAAAGCTGCAGACGGATCGCGGCAGGCAATGCCATGAACGTGATCGAGATCGATGCGGCGTCCAACAACGGCGTGGACAATATCCGCCAGATCAATGAAGGCGTCCAGTATGCACCGACTGACGGGAAATACATGGTATATATCATCGACGAGGTGCATATGCTCTCGGCCGGTGCGTTCAATGCCATGCTGAAGACCCTGGAGGAACCGCCTTCCTATGTGATCTTCATTCTGGCCACCACGGAATCCCACAAGGTTCCCGTGACCATCCGCTCCCGGTGCCAGAGATATGATTTCCGAAGGATCGAATATACCACCATAGCGGACCGGATGGAGGACCTTCTGCAGAGGGAAAATGTTCCCGCCACAAGGGAGGCACTGGAGTATATCGCCCGTGCGGCGGACGGCTCCATGCGTGATGCCCTGTCCATCCTGGATGAATGCGTCTCCTACCATCTGGGGGAGGAGCTGACGCTGGACCGGGTGCTGGGAACCATCGGTGCCGTGGATACGGAGGTCTTCGAACGGCTGACGGAGAAGATCGGTGAGGACGATCCCGTGGCGGTGATGGAACTGATCCATGAGGTGGTATGGAAAGGAACGGACCTGACACGGTTCGTGGATGATTATGTATGGTTTCTCAGAAACCTGCTCTTCCTGGCCTTGTCGCCGGGTCTCGGCAGCCAGTTGGATCTTACGGAAGAGAAGGTGCAGCTTCTGACGGAGCTGGGGAAGCGGTTCAGCCATGATACGCTGCAGCGGCAGCTGCATGTGATGCAGGAGATGTCCATGGCGATCCGGGGATCCTCCAACCGGAGGGTCACTCTGGAAATGGGCATGATCCGGCTGATGCGTCCCGAGACGGATGTGGATCTCTCCGGCATGCTCGGGCGGATGGAACGCCTGGAGCAGCGGGCGGAGAAGGCGGAGGCGGAAGCCATCCGGCTTTCGGAACGGGTGATGGAGCTGGAGCAGCGTCCGGCGGGTCCGGTGGCTGCGTCGGTCATTTCCGAAGGGAAGCCTGCGGAACCGGAGGAGATCCCGGAGACGAAGCCCGAAGAGTGCAGGGAAATGCTGCGTAAGGAATACCCGGCGGCGGATGCGGAGGATCTGATCCGGATCGCAGAGAGCTGGAGATCGGAGATCCTTCCGAGGCTGAGTCCGGTGGCGAAAAACTATATGAAGCGGATCGCAGTGGTTCCGGCGGAAGCAAGGCAGGGGGAAGAACCGAAGATGAACCTGGTTCTGACCGGCGAGGATGTGGGTGGTCTGGCAGATGATTATTTCACGAAACCGGAGAACATGGAGGAACTGGGAAGGATCGTTGCGGAAGCAACGGGCTGCAGGATCCGGTTCCAGTTGGCCCGGCAGGAGAAGATCACCCGGAGAGAGTCTGTACTGGATCTGTCAAAGATCCATTTTGATACTATAGAGGACATTTAGGAGGAAGAACAATGGCAAAGAGAGGCGGCTTCGGCGGCATGGGTATGATGCCCGGCAACATGAACAACCTGATGAAGCAGGCACAGCGCATGCAGAAGCAGATGGAAGAGACGAAGGCGGCGCTGGAGGAGAAGGAGTACGAAGGTACGGCCGGCGGCGGTGTCGTTAAGGTAAAGATGAACGGCAAGAAGGAGATCACGGAAGTGAAGATATCTCCCGAGGTCGTTGATCCCGAGGATATTGAAATGCTGGAGGATCTGGTGCTTGCAGCGATCAATGAAGTTCTCCGGCTCCAGACCGAGGATGAGCAGACTGAGATGGGCAAGATCACCGGCGGAGGAGGTCTTCCGTTCTAAATGGATATTTATGGAGGAGAAGTAAACCGCCTGATCGAGGAACTTTCAAGGCTGCCGGGGATCGGCCCCAAGGGAGCCCAGCGGCTGGCGTTTTATATCATAGGCATGTCGGAGGATCGTGTGGAGGCGCTCTCCGAGGCGATCCGTCTGGCAAAGCAGAATACCAGATACTGTAAGGTCTGCTGCACCATGACGGATCAGGAGATCTGTCCGATCTGTGCATCCAAGACCAGGAATCACAGACTGATCATGGTGGTGGAGACCCCCAGAGATCTGGCGGCCTATGAAAAAACCGGGAAATACGAGGGTGTCTATCATGTGCTTCACGGCACCATCAATCCGGCAGCGGGTCTCGGTCCGCAGGATATTCGTCTGAAGGAGCTGCTGCTGCGGCTGCATGAGGACTGTGATGAGCTCATTATAGCGACGAATTCCAGTGTGGAAGGCGAGGCAACTGCCATGTATATCTCCAGGATGGTGAAGCCGGCAGGCATCAAATGCAGCCGGATCGCCAGCGGAGTTCCCGTGGGAGGGGATCTGGAGTGTACGGATGAAATGACGCTGCTCCGTGCGTTGGAAGGGCGTGTGGAGCTGTAACGGACCAGGTGCCGGCAGCAGGGTTCCGGGCTTCCTTCGGGAACCGGAGAGGGCCTGCGGTGCGGGGAACCGTCCGGTTCGTTCACAAATCAAAAACAGGAAAAAGAGGAGGGTTACAACATGAAGAAAATCGGTATGCTGACCAGCGGCGGCGACTGCCAGGCGCTCAATGCGACCATGCGAGGTGTGGCAAAGGGACTTGAGAATCTCTTCGGTATCGGTGAAGTGGAGATCTACGGTTTTAAGGACGGTTACAAGGGCCTGATCTACGGCAATTATCAGAAGATGAAGCCCATGGACTTTACCGGACTTCTGAACAAGGGTGGTACGATCCTCGGAACCTCCCGCATGCCGTTCAAAATGATGGAGACACCGACGGATGACGGTGTGGAGAAGATCCCTGCCATGATCAAGAACTACAAGAAGCTGGAGTTGGACTGCCTGGTGGTTCTGGGCGGAAACGGTTCCCAGAAGACGGCGCATCTGCTGTCTCAGAACGGTCTTAATGTGGTCGGACTTCCGAAGACCATCGATAATGATATCTGGGGAACCGATGTTACCTTCGGTTTCCAGAGTGCGGTGGATGTGGCTACCCACGCCATTGACTGCATTTATACAACGGCCGAGTCTCACAGCCGTGTATTTGTTGTTGAGATCATGGGCCACAAGGTCGGCTGGATCACTCTTTATGCAGGTATCGCAGGCGGTGCGGATGTTATCCTCCTTCCCGAGGTTCCGTACGATATGAAGAAGGTTTACAAGGCAATCGACAAGCGGACCAAGCAGGGCAAGCGCTTCACCATCATCTGCGTGGCTGAGGGTGCCATCCCGAAGGAAGTTGCAAAGCTGCCGAAGAAGGAGAAGAAGGAAGCAATCGCTGCCCTTCAGCATCCGTCCATCGGTTATGAGATCGCTAATCAGATCCGTGCGAAGTTCAGTGCGGACGTGCGTGTTGCCATCCCGGGACACACACAGCGCGGCGGAAGTCCGGATGCGTACGACCGCTTTATCTCCAGCCGTTTCGGTGCGAAGGCTGCTGAGCTGATCCGTGACAAGGATTTCGGTAAGCTGGTCGTTATGCTGAACAATCAGGTGACCGCGATCCCGCTGGAGGATACCGCCGGCAAGCTGAAATACGTAGAAGTGGATAACCAGGCGATCCAGGAGGCAAAGACCCTGGGCATCTGCTTCGGAGATTAAAGGATACTACGGGTAATGTGGAAGAACACATTGTTGAAAATTCTGTTCAGGGCGGTTCTCTTTATAACGGTTTTTGCGGGAACCGCCGTGATCGTGAACGCCATAAGCAACCGGGGGAGTGACCGTTCCTATGTCGAACTGGACGGTGCAACGCTTCCGGTTGTTTATGCGTGCTATGGGGAAAAAACGCTTACGCCCCTGCCGGCCTATAAGCAGGAAATGGACCCGTCCCTGATCCGGGACAGCGTCCTTCCGGTGGGTGACGATAAGGAGGTACATTTTTCTCTGGATCGAAAGGGGAGCTCTCTCGGAGAGGTCTCCTATCAGCTGCGTTCTTCTACAGGCGAGACCCTGATCGAGGAGGGAAATGCACTGGTGTCCGAGGGCCGGGACGGGCGCGCTTACTGTACGGTAAGCTTGCGTATGGACATGGTCCGGGACCAGGCGTATACCTTTGTGGTAATGGTTCCCAAAGGGGAGGATACCCTTCGGTTCTACACCCGTGTGATCCGGATGGATCATGCATATGTGGATGCTTATCTGGAAGGGGCGGAAGCATTCCGGAAGCTGCTTCTGGATGGTGCAAAGGAAGAGACGAAGGAGAGGATCCGTTCCTACATGCCCACGGATGTTCCGGAGGAGTACGATGCAGGAGATCTGGGCTTCGTGTCCCTTTATTCGGATTATGAAACCCTGACCTGGGGCGGCCTTAAACCGGAAGCGGTGGGCGATACCGAGACCCTGCTTACCGAGTTGTATCCGGAAGGCGGAACCGTGGTGCAGCGTTATACGGTGAACACCGTGGAGGAGGATACCCAGGAGATCCGCACCTACAAGGTGGAGGAATATTTCGTGATGGAATACGTGCCGGAACTGGCGGGTGCCCGTGTCACGGATTATTTCCGCAGGATGAACCGGGTGTTCACCAGTCAGCAGTTTGACCGGACCGTCAACGGTGTCCGGTTCGGAACGGAAGACCGCCCGGTGGTATTCCGGACCAGTGACGACAGCCATCACATGGTCTTCGCGCTTTCCGGAAGTGTGTGGTACTATGACTACGCGGCGTCCACGCTGGCCAGGATCTACGGCGGAGAGGCGGACCGGACGCTTTTTGAAGATAAGGAATCCTATGCGATCCTTTCGGTAAATGAGGAGAAGGTGTACTTCGCCATCTACGGAAGGATCAGCAGCGGGACCCATGAAGGGGAGAACGGAATTCTGGTCCAGGAACTGGACGTGAAAAAACGTACGATCCGGGAGAGGGCATTTGTGTCCACAAATCTGTCCTGCGAAAGCATGCGGACTGAGGTGGGGAAGCTGCTCTATCTGGATTCGGATACGGACACACTTTATTATCTGCTGGATCATTCCCTGCGCAGACTGCAGCTGTCGGACGGAACGGAAGAGTCCGTAAAGAGCGGCCTTTCCGCAGCTTCGCTGCTGGTGTCCAGAAGCGGGAGCGTGATCGCATTTCCGGAAGATCCGTCGGAGTCCGGCGGAGCAAAGAAGCTGTCTCTCTGGGATCTGGCGGAGAACCGGCAGAAGACACTGTCGGAAAACGGAAAAATGCTGCAGGGCCTTAAGTTTATCGGCGAGGATTTCGTGTATGGCTATGCCACGCCGGAACATATCACACTTGCGGCGGACGGACAGCCCGTGTTCCTCTACAGCGGGATCCGGATTGTCCGGAAGGACGGAAAGCAGATCAAGGATTACGGTACCTCCGGCATGGTGCTTTCGGAAGTCCGTTTCCTGAATAATACGATCTATCTGAAACGGCTGAATACAACGCCGGAAGGCGGCTTTTCGGAAGCAGCTCCGGATTATATCACCTATAAGCTGGAGGATTCGGAAGGAAGCACGGTGCTGTTGAAAGACCCGGGCGTGGACGGCTACAAGATCGTCCTGCCTTCGAATCTGTACATGACCTCGATTCCGGAGATCCTGATCGCAAAGGAAGGCACGGAGCCGGGATATCAGATCCGGGTTCGGGGAGAGACGGACCAAACCATGGGATACCTTTTCCGGGCAGGCGAACTGATCGGAACCTCCGAATGGATCGGAACACTGGTGGCATCCGCGGTGACAAACCGCGGTTATGTGGTGCTGGCGGATGGCAGCACCCTGTACCGGAGAAAGACAGGCGCGCCGTATCTTACGGTGGCGGATAAGGTGGAATACTGCAGGGCAGAGGAGGGCGATAACGGTTTTACCTCATGCCTTGTAATGTGCCTGCAGATGGCCGGAACCACGGTTTCCTACGAGGATGCGGGCAAGGCACTGAAGACCTCCGGCGGCAGTTGGGAACAGGCCTTCGTAGCGCTGGATAAGAATACGGTCCGGGGGCTGAATCTCACCGGAGCGGACCTGGATACGGCGATCCTCTTCCTGGGAGACGGAGTACCCTTTGCCACGAAGATCGGCGGCCGTTATGTCCTGGTGGTCAGCTTCAATTCGGACGCGATCCGTTACTATGACCCGATCCGGGACTCCGAAGTCCGCGTGGACCGGAACAGCTTCCGGAGAGACGTGGGAAGCGCCGGAAATGAATTCTTTACCTACGTTGAGAACTAAAAATTTCCCGTTTTTTAAATCGGGAATGGTATAGGACACAAAAGAAGACGTTATGTAAAGCAAAACCCCGTGTTTTCACGATTTCTTCACATTTTATACCAAACTTCTTCATACTTTCGTGTTATCTTAAAGATGTTCCAATTGAAGGAATCTATACCTTCCCCCACATTTTTTCATACCTTTTGGACCCGTTGATTGCCCGGCGGGTCCATTTGTTTTTGGAGGAGAGAACCCATCGGGTTCTCTCCTCCAAAAACAAATACGGCCCCGCTGGGCAATAGTAAACGCGACATCGACGGACGCGAAGCGTCCGGAGAGCGCGTCATTCGCAACCAAAGTGAAGCCTGGCGCTGCCCACAACCCGGCCAAAATCCGGAGAGCGCGCCTGTAAGAAATTTGATGAAAACCCTCCCGATCTATGATATAATCCCGTTTTCGCCACCGGCGAAACGTGCGAAGTGGCACGAGCCTATATAGAATAAGGCTTCGTGCCACTTTGGCTTTCTCAGATTTTGTTGTATGGAGTGCTATGACCTCATATTTTTTTGCACTTACGGTTCAGCTCTTTGGGCTGGTAGCGTTTCTTCTCCAAATCCAGGTCCATCGCCCCGCATAGGGCGCTGAGAGCCTTCGAGCCGGTGTAGGTGGACATATAGTACATTTCATCCACATTTACCACTTCCATGGTCTTGAGGGTGTTGATCAGGTCATCTGTCGTAACGTGTGTCTTGTTTCGGTCCAATTTGGCTTCAAGTAAACGATAGATTAGCAGGGCGGTGTAACAGATCATGAAATGCGCTTTGATCCGATTCCTTTTCTGATGGTAGATTGGGCGGGCGTCGAGATTTGTTTTCATCACTCGGAAGCAGTCCTCAATCTTATATCGATTTGCACAGATTTCTAAAATCTTCTGAACCGGTTCATCAAGGTTTGTTGCTATCGCATAGAAACCGTCATATTTCTCTTCCTCTTGAATCCGTTCCATATCCAGCGCGTAATAATCATCTGCTTTTTCTCCTTCTTTCGTGGCGGAGGTCCTTTTGATAAAACGTGTTATGTCATGGGGCCCCTTCTTATATGTTTCCGGATCCAGATTTTCAATCATTTCACGTGCGCGTTCAATCTGACGATTACGGATATATCTTTGATACTCCATGTCTTTCCTTGAAAATGTGATTATAATCCGCTGTTTTAATAATCCCTTCGACTTAACGATCTTTGATTTCCCGTTCTTGAAGTATTTTACTTCGGTCAATCCAAGATCTATCGCACGGTCGGCATCAATCACTTTGTAGATTCGATCCTTGTACAGCTCCAGGTTATTCTCATCGTGTCGGTCAAAGGTGTGTAAATATTCCAGCGATGCAGAGGCATTATTTGAAACACGCCTGTAATCATAGTCGTTGAAAACGGCTTGTTTCATCACATCAGACATCTTCTTTATGGACTGCGTGACCACGAAGGCTCTCCCGCCCATCGCATTGAAGTTGCGGATATGAAATGATCCAAGTCCTGCGTCAGCTACGTATACGATCCGTTTCCCATCAATCATTTTCAGCAGTTCTGTTTCAGACGGGATAGCAGTAGTTTGCTCGTTTGTGGAACCAGGTTCAATGCACATGGAGAGAGGAATACCGTCTGAATCCATAAAAAGGCCCATTTCAACAATCGGAGTGTTTCGATGTTCCTTTGATACACCGTATTTCCTGAGGCCGCGAATATATTCACCGGTAACTTCGTCAACGTAGTCCAGATCCTCAGATTCAATCTCCGTGTAAAAATTGGAGCAGTCATAATAACAAACAGAAGTATTTCGTTTGACGATGTTGTTGCTATTCGTAAACAAATGTGAAATGTACTGATCGTAGTTTTTTTCCAGAACATCCATCATTTTCAAAACCTGCTTATGTGTGAACTCGGGTCTTTCATAGTACCAATCCGTATTCATACAGGAATGACGTTTAGAACCGGGATTCAGGATTCTGTCATACGTCAGAAACCGATTGATCAGATTCGCATCGAACTCAATCTTTGAATCGGCAGTCGCTTTTTTGAAAAATGAGTCGAGATGTAGCTGGTTGTAGATTTT
>JAFRWY010000079.1 GCA_017437905.1 Eubacterium sp. | reverse complement strand
TCCGTCCCATGATCCATAGGCTGGAATATCGTGAGGCTGCTTCCATGCTGTATATGCTCCTTGCCGCGGGAAGTAAGGTAAATCTCCGGCCGGAGCAGATCCTGGCCGAACTCTGCAACCGAAAAGGCATTACATATGACCGGTTTCATTATGATATCCTCCGGCTGGAAACCTATATGGACGGACCGGAGTTTTCGGAGGGAGAAGCCGGAGAAGGGCGGTTTGTTCCGCTGATCGAAGCAGGAAGCAGGGATTTTTCCTGACATACTGTCCGAAGAAATGAGATAAACGCATCGCGGGGATGCGAAGAAACCTGGATGGCAGTTTGTCAGTATTATGTGAAGGTTTGTTATAAGGGGGGACGAATATGACAAGAAGAACGTTAAGACTCGGAAGTCTGATACTGGCTGCAGGTATGGTTCTTACCTTTGCACCTTCTGTTGGCACGTCTTATGCCGCTGAAGCAGGAGAAGATACGGTAGAAGAGGTTCTGGCAGGGGCTGCGGATTATTCGGAGGTTGACAGGGCCATCGCAAAGGTACCAAGGAATCTCAGTTCCTACTCCGATGACAGCAGGGCTGCGGTGGAAGCGGCGGTTTCCGCTGTTGAATACGGGAAGACCATAGAAGAACAGGACATAGTGGATCAGATGGCAGCTGACATCCTGTCGGCGATCGAACAGTTAACGAAGGTCGGCTGGCATACAAATAAACGGGGCGTATGGTACTGCCATGCCGACGGAGAAACCTGGCCGGAGAACACCTGGGAGAAGATCAACGGAAAATGGTATCATTTTGATCAGAACGGTTACCGTCAGTCCGGCTGGCTGAAGGACGCGGGAAAATGGTATTACCTTGATGAAAACGGTGTCATGCGCACCGGATGGGAGAAGATCGACGGGGTGCAGTATTTCTTCTGTGCCACCGGCATCATGAAGACCGGATGGCTTCAGTTCGACGGATCCTGGTATTATTTCCGGGCCACGGGAGCCATGAAGACCGGATGGCTTCTGTTCCGGGGAGACTATTATTTCTTCCGCTCCAACGGAACCATGCTCACAGGATGGAAGAAATATAACGGTGAATGGTATTATCTCGGGGAAGACGGAACACTTCGGACCGGCTGGGTCGAGGACGGAGGAGAGAAGTATTACATTCAGGATTCCGGTACCCTGGCTATGAACGGCTGGCTGGTTCGGGACGGACATTCTTATCATTTTGCAAAGGACGGCCGGATGGATCAGGACACTACAAAACCGGTATCGCTGGTATCCATCCCCGGATATTATGTGAGTCCCATGTACGCCGGGCAGTTCAACTCCACCGATGAACGGATCGAGGCCATGATCAAGAGGGCCTACGATTATAAAAATGCAGGAACCACGTACAAGATCTGCTGTTCCCAGAAACCCGGACAGTATGCGGACTGCAGCGGGCTTGCCATGCAGTGCCTTTATGCGGCAGGCTTTGATCCGGCGCCTGCGACACCCAAGCATCATGCACTTCCGGAAAATGAGTACGATTCCAGAACACTTTATCATAAAGTGAACATGAAGCATGTCTCCGCATCCGAGATGCGAAGGGGCGATCTGATCTTTTACCGGAATCCGAACGGCAGTATCATCATCCATGTTGCGATCTATCTCGGAGACGGGAAGGTGATCGAATCCTGGCCGCCGGCAGTTACGGATAAGTACGGAGTCAGAAGTAATCCGCACACAACCATCTACGGAGTGGCAAGACCCTTCGAATGATGTGTTGCCTGAAATGTCAAAAAATTATGTTTCCGGATGACGAATTTTACAAAATCCGTTGCAATAATTGTCAAAATTGTCTATAATCATATTAAGAAATAAAAAGTTTTACAGATAGGAGGTGCTAACATGGGCCTGTTTGATTTCTTAAAAAAGAACAACAACAGCGGAATCCGCGAGTGCCCCTCATGCGAAGCAAGAGATGTCAGCCCCGCGACCGCTGAACAGATGGAAGGTGTGAAGCAGGAAGAGGGAACACCGTATTTCTGCAACAACTGCGGCAAGATCTTTTTCATGAAATAATCAGAAAAGCAAAGGAGATTTTGTGAAAGCGGACATTGTTGTTACAAACTACAATAATGCAAAGATGGGCTTCCTGTTTGAGGATAATAATCTGACGGAAGCCCATTTCTTTTGTGATACGGAAATGGTCGGCAGTATCTGTACCGCCGTGGTGGAGAAGATCGTTCCGACCATCGGAGCGGCTTTTCTGGCAGGGCCGGATGGGATGCCGATCTTTTATCAGTTGAAGGAGAACGCGGGACGGCATATCATCCTCCGGAAGCAAAGGAAAACCAATGATGAGATCGCAGCAGGGGATGTACTTCTGGTTCAGATTGAGTCGGAAGCCCAGAAGAAAAAGCAGGTGGCGGCAACGGCGGATATTTCCCTTACCGGAGATGTGGTGATCGTTAACCGGAGCGGAAATGTCGGAATTTCAAAAAAGATTAAAAATCCCGGGCGACAGGAGGAACTGAAAAAACTGCTCCTGGAATATACGGATGACGAATTCGGAGTGATCGCACGGACTGCAGCTGAGGGTTCCGATGATACCTACATACGAGAAGTTACCATAAAATTATTATGTGAACTAAAAGAACTGATCCGGTCAGCCGGGACCGTTCCGGAGCATAAGTGGGTGTACCTTGCAGGCAAAACACCGGAGGAGTATGCGGCAGGTCTTGTGCGGCAGGGGCTTTATGAGGCGGTTACCGTACATACGGATCTTCCATGGGAGGATCCCGGTGCCGGAGAAGCCGGATATACACTTCATTCCATGACGGAACAAAACGGCAGCCCCCTGGTGATTTTCAATATTCCCATTTCCCTGGAGAAGGCGATGTCCCGGAAGGTATTCCTGAAAAACGGAGGCTATCTATATATAGAACCCACGGAAGCCATGACCGTGATCGATGTGAATTCCGGCAAGAACATCCGGGGGAAAGGACATGAAGAAGGCGCATTCGTCCAGAACCTGGAAGCTGCTGCAGAGATAGGCAGACTGCTCCGGCTTCGGAATATTTCCGGAATGATCATGATCGATTTCATCAGTATGAAGCAGTCGGAGCATGAACGACAGCTGCTGCATGCATTACGCGAGTATACGAAAAACGATCCCTGCCGTGTGACGGTTGTGGATATCACAAAGCTCGGGATCGTAGAGGTTACAAGACAGAAGAAATCCCCGCCCCTTTCAGAGCAGTTTGAACAGAAATTTACCTGAAGAAGGAGTATACATTGGAAAAAAGCACGGAAGTGTCATTTCATGAAAATAATGATTGACATGGATGGGCACGAATGCTATATTATAGCAGATGCCGCTCAATGGGGTAGAAGTGCGCCCGAAAGGGAGTTCTTCGCAAGTGTACAGCAATGTACCACCGAAGTTGGCGAGTTTTAATGATCGGAGGGAAACCATATGTACGCAATCATTGCAACAGGCGGAAAGCAGTACAAGGTGGCCGAAGGAGATATCATTCGAGTTGAAAAACTCGGCGCAGAAGACGGCGCAGAGGTTACATTTGATGATGTGATCGCAGTTCAGAATGACACAGAGCTTCTCTTTGGCGACGCTGTTAAGAACGCAGCTGTTAAGGCTACTGTAGTAAAGAATGCCAGGGCTAAGAAGGTCGTTGTTTACAGATATAAGCGTAAGAGCGGATATCATAAGAAGAACGGTCACAGACAGCCGTACACGGAAGTGAAGATCGATTCCATTAACGCTTAAGCCGAGAGGTCAGTTATGATCAGGGCAAGATTCTATCTGCATCGGGACAAAACCTATTTCGGATTCGCCATCACCGGACATGCGGAATATGCTGAGCCGGGGGAGGATATCCTTTGCAGCGCAGTATCGGCATTGGCCATCAATACCGTCAATTCCATCGAAGCGTTGACATCGGATCATCTTATTGCTGAGAATGCCGACGGGCTGCTGAAGGCGAAGATCACAGGTCCGGTCAGTGATGCAGGCAACACACTCATCAAGTCTCTCAGGATAGGCCTTTGTGATATCTATAAAGAGTACGGAGATGAGTATATTCGAATATTAATTAAGGAGGTATCCTAACGTGCTGAAGATGAATTTACAGCTCTTCGCTCACAAAAAGGGTGTCGGTTCCACGAAGAACGGTCGTGATTCCGAAGCTAAGCGCCTTGGAGCAAAGAGAGCAGACGGACAGTTTGTTAAAGCAGGAAACATTTTATACAGACAGCGTGGAACAAAGATTCATCCGGGACTCAATGTTGGACGTGGCGGAGACGACACACTTTTCGCATTGACAGATGGAGTTGTTCGGTTTGAGAGACTGGGAAGAGACAGAAAGCAGGTTTCTGTACATCCGGTTGCTTAAGACGAGTCGAGAGGGAGCTTTGTGGTAACACAGAGCTCTCTTTTTTGTAATTCTGAGCTATGTGTCGAAGAATCGTTATGTCATTCCGTGACACGAAGTGACGAAGAATCTCATTGATCAGGAGTAGATATGTTTGCAGACAGAGCGAAAATCTTTGTACGTTCCGGCAAAGGCGGAGACGGTCATGTATCTTTCCGCAGGGAGTTGTATGTCCCGAACGGAGGACCTGATGGCGGTGACGGCGGTGACGGAGGAAATGTTGTCTTCGTAGTGGATCAGGGACTGAATACCCTGACGGATTTCCGGAATATACGAAAATACAAGGCAGAGGACGGCGAAGAAGGCCGAAAGAGAAACTGTCACGGAGCCAACGGGAAGGATGTGGTATTAAAAGTACCCCCCGGAACCGTGATCCGTGATTTTGAGACCGGCAAAGTGATCCTGGATATGGCCGACCGGACCGAACCCGTGGTTCTCTTCAAGGGGGGCCGGGGCGGTAAGGGAAACCAGCATTATGTAACAAGCGTAATGCAGGCACCGAAGTATGCCCAACCCGGACAGCCGGCCATTGAGAAATATCTGCAGCTGGAGATGAAGATGATCGCGGATGTGGGTCTTGTGGGCTTCCCGAGTGCCGGTAAATCCACACTTCTTTCCGTAACAACAAATGCCAGACCGAAGATCGCGGAGTATCATTTTACGACACTTTCCCCGAACCTCGGAGTGGTGGATCTGCCGGATGCCCCCGGTTTTGTCATGGCGGATATCCCCGGTATCATCGAGGGAGCATCCGAAGGCGTAGGACTTGGCTTTGATTTTCTCCGACACATCGAGCGGACCCGGGTACTGGTTCATGTGGTGGACGCTGCAGGCGTGGAAGGCCGTGATCCGGTGGAGGATGTACGCCAGATCAATGAGGAACTGGAGAAGTACAACGCGGAGCTGGCATCCCGTCCCATGATCCTGGCCTGCAACAAGCTGGATCTTCTGGATGAGGAGGAACGGGCCATCACCATGCAGTTCCTGGAAGAAGCCTATGCAGACCGGATGGTAAAGATCCTTCCCATCTCCGCCGCTACAAAAGAAGGCGTAAAGGAGCTTCTCTATACCATTTCAGACCTGCTGAAGGAGCTTCCGAAGGAGAAGATTATCTTCCAGCAGGAGATCGATCCCGATTCCTTCCGTGAGACGGAACAGCTGTCCTTCACCGTGGAGAAGAGTGACGAGGAAGAAGGCCTTTATATCGTGGAAGGTCCGAAGATCGAGCGTATGCTGGGCTATACGAATCTGGAGGATGAGAAGGGCTTCCTGTTCTTCCAGAAGTTCATGAAGGAGAACGGAATCCTTCAGCAGCTTGAGGATCTGGGCATTCAGGACGGAGAAACAGTCCGGGTTTACGGACATGAATTTGACTATTACCATGAATAAAGATCCTTCCCGCAATAAGGATTTACTCTGCGTTGCGTCTGAAGAGTCTTATAAATGAAGAGGATGATACAATGACTACGAAAGAACGTGCATATTTAAAGGGCCTGGCCATGCAGCTGGACCCGATCCTGTCCCTCGGAAAATCCAGCCTGACACCGGAATTCACCCAGGCTGTGGATGAGGCGATCACCAAAAGAGAACTGA
Source organism: Eubacterium sp. (assembly GCA_017437905.1). Lineage (GTDB taxonomy): Bacteria > Bacillota > Clostridia > Lachnospirales > Lachnospiraceae > Eubacterium_Q. Next base: position 9,450 of record JAFRWY010000079.1, on the reverse strand, counting down.
TCAAGATCAATGTACTGAAAAACTGTACCGATGATCCGAACGCACTGGCTGCAACCCTTGCGGAACGGACTCACAGTGAGGTGGTACAGGTGATCGGACGGAAGATCGTCCTTTTCAGACAGAATCAGGAGAAGAGCAAAATTGAATTCCCCCGTCAAAAAGCAAGTAAGAAAAATGAAGACTGAAGTCCCCGGAACATTGGATAAAAACGGAACCGGAACAGGGAAGATCGCCATCTTCGGCGGAACCTTCGATCCGATCCATAACGGGCATCTGGCCGTTGCCAAGGCTGCATATCGCCAGCTCCATGTGGACGAAGTGATCTTTATGCCGACGAAGCTAAGATACTATAAGAAAGACAAGGCGGGTTCCGAGGTATATGACCGTGTGGCCATGCTGTCCCTGGCGATCGCAGACTATGACTATATGCGGTTTTCGGATATGGAGCTCCGAGCCCGTCCCAGTCAGAATTATACCTATCTGACCCTGGAACGGCTGAAGAAGCGTTATCCGGATTCGGAACTGATCTTTATCCTGGGAGGGGATTCCCTGGAATATCTTTCCTCATGGAGGGAGCCGGAGAAACTGCTTCACCTGGCAACCTTTGCGGCTGCCGTAAGGGATGATGTGGATACGGAACGGGCGAAAGAACTGATCGGGAAATATGAAACCGACTTCCCCGGTTCAAGGTTCCGTCTGCTTCGCATGAAGCCCTGTGATATCTCGTCCACCACGATCCGGAACCATGCGGCAGAGGGCAAACCCGTTTCCGGAATGGTTCCCGATGCGGTAGAACGTTATATCCAAAGAAACCGGCTGTATACGAAATCCAGAGGACTTGTATAAGGAGACGATTATGATGGAACGAGAGGAAATGCTCATTTTTCTGAAGAAGAAGCTTCCGCCGAAGCGGTATGTCCATTCCATCGGTGTGGAATACACCGCTGCATGCATGGCATTTATCTACGGAGAGGACGTGGAACGGTGCCGGCTGGCAGGGCTGCTGCATGACAATGCGAAATACATGAGCGATTCTGAGAAACTGAAGAAGGCGGAGAAGCATAATCTTCCGATCAATGATTCGGAACGGAAGAATCCGGACCTTCTGCATGGGAAACTGGGAGCATATTATGCGCATAAACGCTTCGGGATCGTCGATCCGGAGATCCTTTCCGCCATTACCTATCATACCACAGGAAAACCGGACATGACGCTGCTGGAGAAGATCATTTTCGTTGCGGACTTTATCGAGCCCAACCGGAAGATGATCCGGGAACTGCCGGAGATCCGGAAGGAAGCCATGACCGATCTGGATAAATGTGTGGTACACATTCTCCGGAGAACCCTGGAATACCTGGCGGTAAAGGGCGTAGCCATCGATGATATGACGGAAAAGACTTACGATTATTACACAAAATAGATTCACCGGTTTTATCGGCATAATGTCCGGTTCAAGACCGTACCGGGACGTAGTTAGTCCGGGATATTATGAAGATTATCCGGGTTCGGAAAAGGAAGACAGAATGGAAGAGAAGAAAAGTATGCTGCAGCTGGCGGTTGCAGCCATGCAGGATAAAAAGGGAGAATCCATCGTACAGCTGCATATCGGAGAACGATCCGTTATCGCGGATGACTTTCTGATCGTCAGCGGAAGCAGCCGCTCCCAGCTGGATGCTCTTCTGGACGGGGTGGAGGAAGCCCTGGGCCGGGCAGGCTATCCGCTTCGTGACCGGGAAGGAAGCTCGGACGGAGGCTGGATCCTTCTGGATTACGGCGATCTGGTGGTACACATCTTCCTTCGGGAGATGCGGGAATTCTATGATCTGGAGCATACCTGGAGAGATGTAACGCGGACGGTATATTAAGTTCCTGTGATCATAAGTATCTTCGAACCGTGGCAAAATACCTTTGACCCGGGCATCCTAAAAATGGTATAATACCCATGGGATTAGCATGAATCGTTTGGGGTTATAACAGGGGATGGACAAGAAATACTTGCGCAGCAGGAATACAGCCGACATCAACCGGGTATCTGCCCGGTGTCTTCGCGTGGTTGTTTATTTCCTGGTGCTTTTTTATGCCTATCTGCTGATCCTGAAGGATTACAATATGTGGATCCTTTCGGTGAGCTTCGGCGCAGCCGTGATCTTTGCGCTGATCCCTGCGGTAATGATCAGTGTATTCAAGCTGGAGGGAAAGCGCCTGACCCAGCACGTGATGATCTGGTGTACGGTCATCGTATCGGCGATCCTTATAACGGAGTTGAATTATACCGGATATCCATTTATCCTTTTTCCACTTCTGTTATCCTCGCTGTATTATAACCGGACCTTTGTGCTGTACGCATCCCTGCTTATGAATGCCGGGATCCTCGCCTCTGCCGTAGTGCAGATCGAGATACCGAAGATCGTACTGAATCCCATGTTCTTTGAGTACGATAACCGGTTTGCGGAAATGATCATTCCGCTCATCCTGATCGAGACCACCATGGCCTTTGTGGCATTCTTTATCGTTGACCGTAATTCCCAGATGATCGACAAATACATCGATACTGCGGAAACCATGCGTGAAAACGAAAACTACCTGATCTATGCATTTTCCGAGATCAGTGAAAACAAATCCAAGGAGACCGGAGAACATATCCGCCGTGTGGCTGAATATATGAAGGTTCTGGGTCTGGCCTCCGGATTCGACCGGGAGTACTGTGAGAAGCTTGCGGCCGGAGCCATGATGCACGATATCGGAAAACTGATGATCCCGGAAGAGATCCTGGACAAGCCTTCCAAGCTGACGGAGGAAGAGTACCTGGTCATGAAGAGCCATGTGCTCTACGGAGAGGCACTGCTGAAGGACTGCCCCGGAGAGATCATGCAGATCGCTGCCACACTGGCAAAAGAGCATCATGAACGCTGGGACGGAAAGGGATATCTGGGAATGAAGGGAAAGGAGATCGCCTATATCTCCCGGATGATCTCGGTATGCGATGTATTTGACGCTCTGACCACTGCCAGATCCTATAAGAAGGGCTGGTCCGTTGAGGAAGCGTATGAGGAGATCATAAAGAACAGCGGAAGCCAGTTTGATCCGGGAGTGGTACGGCTGTTTATCTCGAATTTTGACAAATTCCGAGAGATCCATGAGCGGATCCCGGATAAGAAGGTATATTAGCTCCTTACCTGTACCGATACGAAAGAAAAGGAGATTCGACGATGTTTCGTGTAATGAATGAATATCTGGCTAAGGTCCGTCTGGAGATCGATGAACGGTTCTCCCAGAAAATGGATCTCTTCCTGTCCGACCGGAAGGAAGTGGTGAAATACTGCATCAACATCAATTACAACAAGTATGTGGTTGATGTGCATCTGAAGAAGTTCTCCATCGATGCGGCGGACAAGCTGTTCTGTGATCTGGCGGCCAAGATCGCATATCCCTATTCTCACATGTCCCTCAGGTACAATGAGGGGGATCAGGTGCGGTACCGGTTTGTGACCTGCAACGAAGAGAAGCATGCGGTCTACATGGATCTGGTGCTGGGCTGATCAGTCCGGCAGTCACAATGAAAAAGGTTCCCGTATGCGGCAGTTCTTTGCCGTGGACGGGAACCTTTTCATTAGCTTATGTATATTTCGGCGCCGGCAATCTGTACCGGATTATTCCTTCGTTTAGCGAAGGATACGGAAGACACCCACAACCCGGCCGAGGATCTGGCAGTCCGGAACGATGATCGGATCCATGGTATCATTTTCCGGCTGGAGACGGATCTGATTTAACTCCTTATAGAAGGTCTTTACGGTTGCGGAATCATCGATCAATGCCACCACGATATCACCGTTTCTTGCAACTGCGGTCTGCTCAACGATCAGCAGATCCCGGTCGAAGATCCCTACATTGATCATACTGTCACCCTTGACACGGAGCATGAAGCATTCGCCCTTCGGAAGATACTCCGGAAGGAGGGGGATATAATTCTCGATATTCTCCACAGCAAGGAGCGGCTGACCGGCAGCAACCTGACCGACGAGAGGAATGTTCACGACTTCTCTCCGGGACAGATTGAAATCATCATCGTCTACGATCTCAAGAGTACGCGGCTTCGTGGGATCCCTGCGGATATAGCCCTTCTTCTCAAGTGTATTCAGCTGGGAATGCACGGAAGAGGTGGAGCTTAAGTTGACTGCATCACAGATCTCCCTTACCGACGGCGGATATCCCTTTGACAGGATGCACTGTTTGATATACTCCATGATCTCTTTCTGCTTCGCGGACAGAACCGGCTTATCAGTAATTGCCATAGTATCCTCCTTGGTACATACGTTCTTCTTCTGTCCATCATGATATCATACTTACATATAAAATGCAAACAAATGTTCTGAAAAGCGAAAATTTTTCCATTATTGCGGGCGTATTACAGTTATGCTATATTACTATATATAGATTTATTAAGGGGAGTTTGGTTACTATGTGGATATGTTCGAATTGTAAAAACGAGAATTCGGATAGAGAAAGCGTGTGTCTTTTTTGCGGAAGTTCCAGAGCGGAACAGATGCATCCGGACGAGTTCCTGGAGGGCGTTGGACGCAGAAAACGCGGGGAGAAGAGCATCGATCTGATGGATATCACGTCGGAGCCGGCTCCATTTTCGGAAAATAAGAAGAATAGGACGAAACAGGTGACATATACGGAAACCGAGGTGCTTACATCCGAACGTGCTGTCGAAGAAACCGAGGATTCCTGGGAGGCGACCGTTGTCCTGAAGCAGCCGGGAGAGGAAGGCTACGAAGAGCAGCAGGCAGAAATTGAAAAAGAGCGGCTGGCCATGGAGGAGGCTCAGGAGAAAAAGGAAGGACAAAGTACGGGCCGGAAGGCCGAAACCGGAACGATGACACCGGAAAGAACCGCCCCCGCTCCGGAACCGAAGAAGGATGAGGAAGCACCCTTTGTTCGTCCCGTGGCTCCGGTGATACCGCCAGATCTTACATTGGAAGATCTGAAGGAACCGAAGAGCAAAAAGCCGGTGGTGATCGCCATAGCAGCGCTTCTGGTTATCGGAGTTGTCCTGTTCATCGTGCTCCGGAATTCCGGTGATAAGGAGGAAGGAAAGAAGACCGCCTCTGCATCCACAGCGGCAACAACCCAGGCTGCTACCCAGGCGCCCACAGAGGCTACGACCCAGGAAGCCACAACAGAGGTTGTGACCGAGGCGAAGAAGGAAGAATGGGTCGAAGCGGAGGGTAAGACCTATTTCTATAAGGAAGACGGTACACCTATGATCGGCTGGATGGAGAATTCCGGCGTCTGGTATTATTTTGACACCGACGGTTCCCTGAAGACCGGATGGTTCACGGTGGAAGGAAGCAAATACCATTCCGATGAACGGGGAATCCTGAATACCGGTCTTGCGGAGGTGGACGGAAAGACGTACTTCTTCGGTGAGAACGGGGCCATGAAGACCGGATGGAAGCTTGTGAATGATGTTTATTTTTATTTCCGTGCGGACGGTACCATGGTTGCGGAGGAATGGGTCGAAGGCTATTGGCTGGATAAGAGCGGAAAGCAGACCTATGAATATAAGGGGGAATTCAAGGAAGACGAGAAGGGGAAGTATTTTGAAGACGAATCCGGCTGGTTCGCTCATAATACCACACTCGTGATCGACGGAAAGAAATACACCTTTGATAAGAAGGGATATGTTGTAAATCAGAATTAAACGCGGACAGGGCATTTTCGGATGCCCTGTTTCTTGTTGGACCGGTCACTGTTTGGGGTATCTTTGATTCATGAAGAAATTGCTTGAAAGAAGACGGGTTTTGCATTATCATATAGATATCTATGCAGGAGGGGATTGGAATGAAGGAAACCTTATTACATACGCCGGAGGGCGTGCGGGACATTTACGGGGACGAGTGCCGGCAGAGGAATCAGCTGCTCCGGAACATCCATCATGTTCTGCATCTCTACAGCTACCACGATATCGAAACCCCGAGTTTCGAGTATTTCAATATCTTTAATATGGAAAAAGGTTCCGCCCACTCTAATGAGATGTACAAATTCTTCGACCGGAACAACAACACGCTGGTGCTCCGGCCGGATTTTACTCCCAGCGTGGCCAGATGTGTGGCAAAGTATTATGTGGATGAGGAACTTCCGATCCGTCTTTGCTACGAGGGAACCACATACCGGAATGTACTCCAGCATCAGGGCAAGAGAAATGAGTCCATGCAGATCGGCTGTGAGCTGATCAATGACGACTCCTCCGCTGCAGATGCGGAAATGATCTCCTGTGTGATCGATGCACTGAAATCTTCGGGACTGACCGAATTCCAGGTGACGATCGGACAGGTGGAGTATTTCAGGGGACTTATGGAAGAGGCCGGAGCTTCGAAGGAAGAGGAAGAGACCATCCGGGATTTCATCCAGATCCGGAATTTCTTCGGGCTTTCGGAATATGTGGAGCATCTGGACATTCCGGAACGGACAGCGAATGCGCTCCGCAGATTTGACCGGCTCTTCGGTAATCAGGAAGCGCTGGATCTGGCCGAGAACTTTACGGATAACCGCCGTGCACTGGAGGCGATCGAACGCCTGCGTAAGGTGTACGCGGCTGTCAGCTATTACGGATATGAGAACTATATCGGCATCGATCTCGGTATGCTGAATGCAAATGATTACTATACCGGCATCGTCTTCAGCGGTTATACCTACGGAACCGGTGCCGCCATCGCAAAGGGCGGGAGATATAACGCGCTGCTCCAGCAGTTCGGTAAGGATGCACCCTCCATCGGTTTCGCCATCGATCTGGACGAACTGATGACCGCACTTTCCCGTCAGCAGATCCTGCCGGACAGCCCCATAGACCGGACACTTGTGATCTATCCGGTGGAGAATCAGGAGTCAGCCGTTATGCTCGGCAAGCGTCTTCGCACCGCCGGCGTGAAGACGGAACTGATCCGGAAGTCCACGCGGCATGCCCTGACCGAATATCTTACCTATGCGGACAGGAACCGTGTTAAGACCGTTTATTTCTTTCTTTCCAGCGACCGGGTTCTGGTATGTGACCGGCTGAAAAAACAGGAGAAGGAAATGAATTACAGTGACATCAAAGAGGAGGATTTTTAAGTGCGTTATCTGACATTTGCTCTTGCGAAGGGCAGACTTGCAAAAAAATCCATGGCTCTTTTCGAGAAGATCGGAATCACCTGTGAGGAAATGAAGGAACCGGGCACCCGGAAACTGATCTTCACAAATGAAGAGCTGGGGCTCAGGTTCTTCCTAGCAAAGCCAAGCGATGTTCCCACCTATGTGGAGTATGGTGTTGCAGACATCGGCGTTGTGGGTAAAGACACGCTGCTGGAGGAAAACCGCAACCTTTATGAAGTGATGGACCTTGGCTACGGTGCCTGCCGGATGTGTGTCTGCGGACCGGAGAGTGCCAGGGAACTTCTGAAGCGGAATGAGATCATCCGTGTGGCTTCCAAGTATCCCAACATCGCGCAGAATTATTTCCGGAATAAGAAGAACCAGAGCGTGGAAGTGATCAAGCTGAACGGCTCCGTGGAACTGGCGCCTATCGTAGGACTGGCGGATGTGATCGTGGATATCGTTGAGACGGGCTCCACACTGAAGGAGAACGGACTTGCCGTTCTGGAAGAGGTCTGCCAGCTGTCCGCCCGAATCGTTGTAAACCAGGTGAGCCTGAAAATGGAACATGCACGGATCCGGAAATTCCTGACGGATGTGGCGGAAGCCCTGCATGCGGAGAATGATTGACCGGGGCTGCAAACGAATCCCAACAACTCGCCTGATAACCGGTAAGCAGCATCAAAATCACCAGAAAATCGGAGGATATCCCCATGAGGATCATAAAACTGACACCCGAGACCCGTCAGAATCTTCTGTCGGATCTGATCAAGAGAAGCCCGGACGACTACGGCCCCTACGAAGCAACCGTGAAGGAGATTGTAGCCGACGTGCATAAGCGCGGCGATGAGGCGCTTCTCGAATATACCGCAAAATTCGACAAGGCATCCCTGACTCCGGAGTCCATGCGCGTGACGGAGGCTGAGATTGAGGAGGCCTATGGAGCCGTGGATCAGGAGCTGCTCTCCGTGATCCGGAAGGCCATCAGGAATATCGAAGAGTATCACGAACTGCAGAAACGGAACAGCTGGATCACCACCAAACCGGACGGAACGATCCTGGGACAGAAGATCGCTCCCGTGGAATATGCCGGTGTCTATGTTCCGGGAGGAAAGGCAGCCTATCCTTCCACCGTTCTGATGAACGTGGTTCCGGCCAGAGTTGCCGGAGTTCCGCATATTGTCATGACAACTCCCTGCAACGCGGAGGGGAAGGTCTATCCGAATACACTGGTGGCCGCAAAGGAAGCCGGTGTTACGGAGATCTATAAATGCGGCGGCGCCCAGGCTATAGCAGCCCTTGCCTACGGTACGGCAACCATTCCGAAGGTGGATAAGATCGTCGGCCCCGGAAATATCTTCGTGGCAATCGCAAAGCGCGTTGTTTTCGGACATGTCAGCATCGACTCCATCGCCGGCCCCAGTGAGATCCTGGTCCTGGCGGATGAAACAGCCACACCGAAGTATGTGGCCGCGGACCTGCTGTCCCAGGCGGAGCACGATGAACTGGCCTCCGCGATCCTGGTTACCACAAGCGAGAAGCTTGCGGAGGAAGTGTCCGAATGGACCGACCGGTTTACGGAGGAACTGAGCCGTAAGGAGATCATACGGAAATCCCTGGATAACTTCGGATATATCCTTGTGGCGGAGACCATGGAGGACGCCATCGAGACTGCAAATACCATTGCACCCGAGCACCTGGAGATCCTGACGAAGGATCCCTTCCAGACCATGACGAAGATCCGGAATGCAGGTGCCATGTTCCTCGGAGAATATTCCTCCGAGCCTCTGGGTGACTATTTCGCAGGACCGAACCACGTGCTTCCCACCAACGGAACCGCACGTTTCTTCTCCCCGCTGGGTGTGGATGACTTTGTGAAGAAATCCAGCATCATCAGTTATTCCCGCGAGGCATTGGAAGCGGTTCACACGAACATTGAGATCTTTGCGGAATCGGAGGGCTTAACGGCCCACGCCAATTCGATCAAAGTCCGCTTTGATGACTAACCGTAAGAATTCAGACGGGCATATATGTCAGTATAACTGACCCGGATCTCGCACCGGTTCCCGCGGCGAGACTTGAATTTATGTCCCATCAGTCTCTCAGAATACAGGAGGACGAATATGGAAGAAAGAAAGAGTTCCATCTCACGTACCACAAGCGAGACCGACATTTCCCTGGCATTTAATCTGGACGGAACAGGTGTTTCCACCGTTGATACCGGGATCGGTTTCTTCGATCACATGCTGAAGAGCTTCGCGAAGCACGGTTTCTTCGACATGAGCCTTGTTGCCAAGGGAGATCTCTATGTGG
>JAFRWY010000078.1 GCA_017437905.1 Eubacterium sp. | reverse complement strand
TGCTCCGTCTTGGCTAAGATCCCGAGTTTCCAGAGTTCCTCGTTCAGGTCCTCCATGAAAGCATTTACCCTGGGCTTGATCACACCGAAGTAATGGTCATCGAGCTCCTGTCCCTTGGGCGGTTTCGCTCCGAACAGCGTCCTGCCCGTATATACGAGGTCCGGGCGCTTCTGGTACATTTCGGCATCGATCAGGAAATACTCCTGCTCCGGTCCGACACTTGTGGAGACATGCTTTACATCCTCATTTCCGAAAAGCCGGAGAACACGAAGTGCCTCACGGTTGATGGCCTGCATGGAACGAAGCAGCGGTGTCTTCTTGTCCAGCGCCTCGCCCGAATAGGAGCAGAATGCTGTGGGAATGCAAAGTGTATGGTCCTTGATAAATGCATAGGATGTGGGATCCCATGCGGTATAGCCTCTGGCCTCAAAGGTTGCGCGAAGTCCGCCGGACGGGAAGGATGATGCATCCGGCTCGCCCTTGATCAGCTCTTTGCCGGAGAACTCCATCAGTACGCCGCCGTCCTTTGTGGGCTCGATAAAGCTGTCATGCTTCTCTGCAGTCACGCCTGTCAGCGGCTGGAACCAGTGGGTAAAATGTGTAGCGCCATGCTCCACTGCCCACTCCTTCATTTCCTCTGCCACTGCCTCTGCCACCTTCTCGTCCAGACGAACGTTCTCATCGATGGTCTTGCGAAGGGAAGCATATACCTCCTTCGAAAGGCGCGCGCGCATCTCGCGGTCATCAAATACCAGGGAACCAAACAACTCAGGTACATTCACTTTTTCCATTTTCTTCTCCTCCTAATCAATTCTTAAATGTCAAAGGATTCTTTCTCACCTCGCTCACCAGAATGACATGCAGGAAAGGCAGCGATCACCGATCGATCAGCCTTTTCTTCTGCATGTCATCCTGAGCACGAAGTGCGAAGGATCTCTTACTCTACGTCCTGTAATGCATCGTAGTTTTCTTCACCTGTACGGATCTTTACTACCCGGCTTACCGGATATACGAAGATCTTGCCGTCACCGATCTTGCCGGTGTACAGGGTTTTCTTTGCGGTCTCAATCACACTGTCAACCGGGATTCCGCTGACGACTACTTCCAGTTTGATCTTCGGAAGTAAGGTCATATCCATCTCAACTCCACGGTACATCTCACCGGCACCCTTCTGGATACCGCAGCCGCTGACCTGTGTTACCGTGATACCGGTTACACCCAACTGGTTCAGGGCTCTCTTGATCTTGTCGTACCGCGACAGCTTTGTAATGATGACTACCTTGTTGATACCTGTGTCAGGGATCATACCCGACATGGCTGCCGATACATTTTCCACCGGTACTGCTGCGTTCCTCTTAGCTTCACTGGCCTTGTCGTAATCCGACTCACCCAGGTTCGTGTTTTCATTTTCACTCATCATGGCACTGGACATATCCACGATACTGAAGCCTGAGTATGCGGATACAAGACCATGCTCGGTAAGGTCCAGACCTTCCAGTTCTTCCTCTTCGGAAACCCGGAGGCCGAAGATCTTCTTTATGATCAGGAATACGATGATCATGCAGATCGCTGCCCATGCAGCCACTGCTGCAAAGCCTGTCAGCTGGATACCCAGGAGCTTGAAGCCGCCGCCGTAGAAGAGGCCGCGCAGCTCTGTATTTCCGGGAGCCGTTGTGGTTGCGAAAAGACCAACTGCGATGGTTCCCCAGATACCGTTCATCATGTGTACTGCACATGCACCAACCGGATCATCGATATGAAGCTTGTAATCCAGAAGCCATACGCCGAAGATTACCAGCACACCGGCTACCGCGCCGATCACGCTTGCGCCCAGGGCATCCGTTACATCGCAGGGAGCCGTGATGGCTACCAAACCTGCCAGAGATGCATTGAGACACATGGAAACATCAGGTTTGCCGTAACGGAGCCATGTGAAGATCATGCATACAACCGTTGCTACCGAAGGAGCGATTGTCGTGGTTACAAATACGCTTGCCAGCTGATCAACTGATGTACAGGCTGCGCCGTTGAATCCGTACCAGCCAAGCCAGAGGATGAAGACGCCCAGAGCACCGATTACCAGGTTATGACCCGGGAATGCATTTACCTTGATTACCTTGCCGTTCTCGTCCCGCTCGAACTTGCCGATACGGGGACCAACCATCTTAGCACCTACAAATGCTGCGATACCGCCGACCATGTGGATCGCACAGGAACCTGCGAAATCGTGGAAGCCCAACTGAGCCAGCCAGCCGCCGCCCCAGATCCAGTGTGCCTCGATGGGGTAGATCAGTGCGGAAATGATTGCCGAATATACACAATAACTGAGGAACTTCGTCCGCTCTGCCATGGCACCGGACACGATGGTTGCGGTGGTTGCACAGAAGACCAGATTGAATATGAAGTTCGACCAGTCAAAATTTTCGTAGCTTGTGAAGATATCGAAACCGGGCTTTCCGATCAGACCTACCAGGTCTTCACCGAGCAGCAGCCCGAAGCCGATCAGAATAAATACGACACATCCGATACAGAAGTCCATCAGGTTCTTCATCAGGATGTTACCTGCGTTTTTCGCTCTCGCGAATCCGGATTCCACCATGGCGAATCCGGCCTGCATCCAGAATACCAGCGCGGCTCCGATCAGGAACCATACCGCAAACAGTTCACCGTCAACTTTTCCTAAGATTTCTTCTAACATAGATAAGCACCTCTCTTTCTTATTTTGTCTCTCCTAAGATGTCGGTTCGCAGCTCCGCGATCTGATACATCACGTTTCGCAGGGCTCGGAAAGAGGGGAGCGGGTACCGGCGTCGCTCCGCTTTCCGGATCATGCGAAACGCCATTGCTCGCTGCTGCATATGTTTCGTCCCGAACAGTCTCTGAAGGGACGATAAGAAATTAAAAGAAAAACAAAAAGGCGCCTCAGAGATTTCTCTCTAAGACGCCCTTGCCTTTTATGTTTTTGGATTATACGCCGGGATACGGAATCTGTCAATCCCCTTTTTCAAAAAATTTTCTGTCCTTTTTTGAAAATGATTTCATCGGCAGATTTCGCGCCTGTTCTCTCCCGGATCTACGGCACTTTCATCATACCATGGCCTGGTAGATCTTCGTGCAGTCCTCCTCCGTCAGGGTTACGAAGCCCGAGATGGTGCCTCCTCTTCCGTCTCCGTTGCAGAGCACATCCACCAGCTTCGGGATATCCTCTTCCTTTGCTCCCAGCTCCTCGAAGTTCTTCGGCATGCCAATGGAGCAAAGGAAGCTCCGGAAGGCTTCGATCCCCTCCAGTGCGGTTACCTCCGGATGATCGAAATCCATCTGGCAGCCCCAGACACGGGTTGCAACCTTCGCAAACCGCATCACGTCATGATTCATGACATATTTGAAAACCGCAGGCATGGTTACGGCAAGTCCGGCACCGTGTGCGCAGTCATAGAGGGCAGACAGCTCATGCTCGATATTATGGCTGTTCCAGTCCTGGCTCCGGCCCACACCGCAGGTGTTATTATGTGCCACCATTCCTGCCCACATGATATTTGCTCTCGCCTCGTAATTGTCCGGATCGGCGATCACCCGGGGGCCCTCATGCTTCATGGTGAGGAGCAGCGCCTCGATCAGGCGGTCGGTCACCTCCACCTCCTTCGTATTGGTGAGATATCTCTCATAAAGGTGCGCCATGATATCCGTGATACCGGCTGCAGTCTGATACGGCGGCAGGGTCTGGGTCAGTGCCGGATTCAGGATACTGAATTTCGGACGGATGGCATTGCTGCCGGCACCCCGCTTGAACATCCCCTCTTCTTTCGTGATGACGGAATCGGGGCTGCCTTCGCTTCCTGCTGCGGCAATGGTGAGGATCGTACCCACGGGAAGAGCCTTCTCGATCGGTTTTCCGCTGTAGAAATCCCAGAAATCACCGTCATAAAGTGTTCCCGCCGCAATGGCCTTGGAGGAATCGATGGCACTGCCTCCGCCGACGGCCAGCACGAAGTCCACGCCTTCCTTCCGGCAGAGTTCGATCCCTTCATACACAAGACCGCTCCGGGGATTCGGCTTCACGCCTCCCAGCATCACATAGGGGATCCCCTCCTTCTGCAGGGATGCTTCCACCCGGTCCAGAAGTCCGGACTTCTTCGCACTGCTTCCGCCGTAGTGGATCAGAACCCTGCTGCCGCCGAACTGCTTTACATAGCGGCCGGCCTCATTTTCAGTATCCTTCCCGAATACGAAAAATGTCGGTGAATAAAACGTAAAATTCTCCATACTGTAACTCCTCCCAATCCATAAGTCCGTTGATACCGGCTTTTGATCCGTTAACCTGAACCGGAGGATATGCTTCCTCCTGCCCGGTTGTTATGTCAGATTCCCGTATCACGCAAATAACCATGTGACAGCATGGCTCTCCCGCCATACATCACATGGTTATCATAACAAATCCCGCCGCTCCGCGATTGCAGAAAACGGCTAATTTTTTACATTTTCAGGCTTTTTAATCCAAAGGGATCACTCGTATTTTTCGATGATCTCCTCCGCAACCGCACGTTTTGAGATACACCGGTCCATCGCCTGTTTTCCGATCAGCCGGTGCGCATCTTCCTCCGTCATATGCTCCTTCTCGATCAGAAGACACTTTGCCCGGTTCTCGACACGCATTTCCTTGATCCGTTCCTCCAGGGTCAGTACCTTCTTCTCCGTCTCCTGCATCTTGTTCTGTATCGCCACCAGATGCCGGAGATTCCGGGCCAGTGCACGGTTGGTGAGCGGCTTCGCCAGCACCACCACGCCGTAATCGATCACCCGCTCCGTCACGTCATCCGCCACATCTCCCGGCGTGATCACAAGGATCCCCGAGGTGTAACGGGTACAGATATCCAGCACGAAGCCCGTGCCGAATTCATCGGGAAGCGGTGCATTTACAAGGACCACGTCATAGTGACGGTTCAGCAGCTCCTGGGCCGCCTGGGCCGCACTCTTCCGTACCTCGATGGTGCTGAAGCGTCCGTCGGAGATCACCTTCTTCACAAAATTATTCAGTTGTTCCGACTGCGATACGATCAGTATGGAATACTGACGACGCTCCACTGCTTTTCCCATAAATGCTCTCCGAACGGAACAAGGTTAGTTTACATAACATTTAATAATCTCTTCCGGCAGGATCTCCCGGATGAACTCACTGGATTCCGCCGCACTGATGGCTTCCTTCCGGGACTGGGGAAGCAGTCTTCCGTCCGCCGCCATTTCCTCCGGCAGCTCCAGGCGTTTCTCGATCCCGTACAGCCCCGCATGGATCAGCAGTGCATACACAAGATACGGATTACTGAGGGCATCCGGTGAACGCAGTTCCACTCTGGTATTCCCGTGATGACTGGAAATGTGCACCATTTCCGAGCCGTCCGAACTGGACCAGTTCACCCGGTCCGGTGCGGTTCCCTTGCCGAAACGGGCATAGGAATGCTCCGACGGATTCAGGAACAGCGTCATGTCACGGATCTTATCGATGATCCCCGCTGCCGCATACCGGCAGAGATCCTCTCCGTCCTGATCCACCGCATAGATGTTGATATGATAGCCGTTGCCCGGCGCCCCGGGAAGCGGTACCGGCGAAAAATCGGCAATGAGACCGTTCCTGTCTGCAACGGTCTGAACCACCATTTTAAACGTGGTCATCTGATCTGCGGCCTTAAGAGGCTTGCCGTAATGGAAATCGATCTCATTCTGTCCGGGGCCTCTCTCATGATGGGACCGCTCCGGCGTAAGACCCATCTGCTCGATGGTAAGGCAGATCTCTCTCCGGATATTCTCTCCCCGGTCCAGAGGTGCGATATCCATATAGCCCGCCTGATCATAGGGGATCTTCGTGGGATTTCCCTCCTCGTCCTTCTTGAAGAGATAGAACTCCGATGAAGAACCGAAGCGGAATTCCACCCGATCCTTCTTTGCCCGCTCCACCGCCTTCTTCAGAACGTTTCTTGTATCCACCTCGAATATCTCCCCTTCCGGGGTCACCACATCACAGAACATGCGGATCACACGTCCGTTGTCGGGACGCCAGGGAAGCACTGCCAGCGTGGACGGATCCGGCTTCAGATACAGCCGTCCGCTGCCTGCGGATTCAAAGCCGGCGATCTCTCCGGCACCGATCCCGATCCCTTCGCTGAATGCTTTCTGCACCTCCCCCGGCATCACGGATATGTTCTTCTGCACACCGAACACGTCCCGAAAAGCCAGACGGATAAAGCTGACATCCTCTTCCTCGATATATTGCATAACTTCTTCGGATGTGTAATTCATGGTTTCTCCTCCACTTCCCTTTTCTTTCGATTCCTCCCCGTGGAATATCATCCCACACCGTAAGTGAATCCTGAAAAAAGGGCACTTCGAGTGTGGATATCTCGAAACGCCCTTGCTTCGTACTGATCTGATATTCATCTGCCTCAAAAAGGCTTCCTGATTCTGTAGTATAGACAAGACCGGGGAAAAAGTCAAGACTGCATCCGGTCACTTCGCCCAAGAACCGTATGCTAACTCCCCGAATGGAGCTTCCGATACTCCCGGGGTGAATAGCCCGTGACCTCCCGAAAGGCCTTGTTGAAGGTGGTGGTGGACTGGAAACCTGCCTGAAATGCACAGTCCGTGATGGACAGTTCCTCGTCCGCCAGCAGCCGGATCGCCGTCCTGACACGGACCGCCGCCAGATATCCCGGGAAGGAGGTCTGCATATATTTCCGGAACAGCTTTGAAAAATAAAAGGGGCTGAGGCCGACGGCCGCCGCCACATCCACCTCCGTCAGCCGTTCGCCGGAACGCTCCGCGATCACGTTGCAGATGCTCCGGATATAGGACCATGCCGGTCCGGTGAAATGCTCCTCCCCGAACTGCTCCCCCTGCTCCCGGAGCACATAATCTCCGATCAGAAGCAGGATCTCGTAGATGAGCAGCTTGCATTTTGTCTCACTGAAATAATCCCGATGTTCAAAAATATCCCGAATTTTGTCCACCTTTTCCGCCACCGAAGCCGTGATCTCCGGCTCCTCCTCCGCCCGGATGATATGGCATCCGGTCATCAGTCTGGAGATCGCGACCATATCCAGATTCTGCTCCAGGATCGTGGGGGAAAACTGGATGAAAACCGTTCCCTCCTTCGGTGTGGAGATCACCTCATGAAGCTCCCGGGGCCAGATCAGGATCAGATCTCCCTTTGCGGCACGGTAAACGGTATCCTGGATGCGGTAGCTGCACCGGTCCTTCCGGACCACCGTGAATTCCGCGGCACTGTGCCAGTGGGGAGGAAAATGTGTCGGCGCATTTTCGTAGGTGATGGAGATCCCGGAAAGGGCTCTGTATTCTATGATTTCCTTTGATTCATTTTTCATATGCTTCCTGAATCCATTCCTTTTTTTGCCAGTCAGGTCTTTTGCTCTTCCATTTTCATGATAGCAAAAAACGGGCAAAATTCAATAAAAAGTTCGTATAAATCCTGTACTGCAAAGTTTATAATCAAAACTGATACCGGCCGTAACCCTGCCGGAACCGGATTCCTGCGGGACCGGAATACCTATTTCAGGAGGAATATCATGAAAGCTTTATTTATCGGAGGAACCGGCACGATCAGTACGGCCATCGTGAAACGACTGGCTGAGGATCCGCTCTGGGAGGTATGGGTTCTGAATCGCGGAAACCGCGATGATGTCCTTCCGGAGGGAGTAAAAAGAATCGTTGCGGATATCTATGACGAAGCAGATGTTGCAAAGAAGCTGGAAGGGATGGAGTTCGACGTGGTCAGCGAATTCATCGCATTTCATGTGGATGCGGTGGAGCGGGACTACCGGCTCTTCAAGGGAAAGACAAAGCAGTACATCTTCATCAGCACCGCTTCCGCTTACCATAAGCCTGCGGCAGGCTATATCATCACCGAGGGAACAACTCTGGCAAATCCTCACTGGGAGTACTCACGGAACAAGATCGCATGTGAGGAATTCCTGATGAAGAAATACCGGGAGGAAGGCTTCCCCGTGACCATCGTCCGACCCAGCCATACCTACGATGAGAGAAATGTGCCCCTGGGTGTTCACGGAAAGAAGGGCTTCTATCAGGTGATCAAACGTATGATGGAAGGAAAACCGGTGATCATTCAGGGAGACGGTTCCTCCCTCTGGACCGTTACCTTTAACAAGGATTTTGCCGTCGGTTACACCGGGCTCATGGGCAATCCCCACGCAATCGGCGAAGCCTTCCAGATCACGGGAGACGAATCTCTCACCTGGGATCAGATCTATCAGACGATCGCGGATGCCCTGGGCGTGGAGCTGAAGGCATACCATGTGGCATCCGAATACTTAAGTGCCGTCGGTGACAAATACGGCTATGACTTTGAAGGCAGCTTAACCGGTGACAAGTCCGTTACCGTGGTTTTCGACAACCGGAAGCTGAAGCGTGCCGTACCCACCATGCAGACCACTGTCCGGTTCGACCGGGGCGTACGTATTGCTTTGGACTACGTCCTCTCCCATCCGGAGTGCCAGGTGGAGGATCCGGAATTCGATGCATGGTGCGACAAGGTGATCGCAGCCCTGGAGGCATCCAAGGCAAATATTTAGTTTGTTTCATTCCGATGGCGTTTGTCATTCCGAAGAGACGTCAGGGGACGTAGAATCCCTTCGCAAAGGCAGGAGATCCTTCGCTCTTCGTGTTCAGGATGACAGGCACATGGTGTGATGAAGAATCTCAAAATAAAGGTGGATACTGAAATGATAGATGTTAAAGGCCGCTGGGCCCTTATCACAGGTGCAGCCAGAGGCATCGGACACCTCGCGGCACTCTTCATGGCAGAGCATGGATGCAATCTGATCCTGCATGCCCGGAAGGCTGAGAACTGCGCAAAGGTTATGGAAGAAGTGAAGGCTCTGGGTGTCAAGGCATACGCCTTCGGTGCAGAGCTGGACACGCCGGCGGAGGTAACCGCCATGCTGGAGAAGATCGACGCCCTGGGCATGGACGTGGATATCGTACTGAACAATGCGGGTCTGCAGGTTGCATACCGCACCGAATATCTGGAGACTCCGGTTTCCGATTATGAAACAAGCTTCTACGTGAATACCATCTCTCCGATGGTGATCGTGTATCATTTCCTTCCGAAGATGCAGAAAAAGGGCTTCGGACGGATCGTGAATACCACCAGCGGCATCCGCCGGGAGCCCCAGCAGGCAGGGTATTCCGCTAGTAAGGCAGCTCTTGACAAGGTGACCATGGATCTGGCTTCCGTTCTGGACGGAACCGATGTGCTGATCAACCTGACAGACCCCGGCTGGTGCCGGACGGACCTCGGCGGCTCTGCTGCACCCAACGCCCCGGAGAGCGCCCTCCCCGGCGTAGTCGTAGGCGCCTTTATCGATGACAAAAGGTCCGGCCGGTGCTTCGCTGCAGGTCATTTCCACGGAATGACCCTGGAGGAAGCCGTGGATTACGCAGAGAAGAACCTCCCGAACTATCTGGGTTCCCTGGACTGATCCGACAGTCCGGAAGTTCCACCCCATATACCCGTTCGGGATGAGTTATGAAAAAACAAAATAAGGCCTGACTCCTGAGAGAAGAGGACGAGGCCAAAAGGGAAACGGCGGTTCCGGAATCATCCGGAGCCGCCGGCTTTTTATGCGCAATCGGTGGGTATGGATTCACCGACTTACGGTCATAGTTCTGACAAACGTTTTTCAAACCGTTCCTTGCTTACCACTTCCGGGATACGGGTTGCGTACTCCCCGCTGAAGCAGGCATGGCAATAGCCGGTATGGCCCACCAGCTCGGACAGGGAATCCAGAGGCAGATACCCCAGGGAATCCGCACCGATCATTTCCCTGATCTCCGTCAGGGAGTAATTGCAGGCCACCAGGTTCTCCTTCGTGTCGATATCCGTACCGTAATAGCAGGGACTGACAAATGGAGGCGACGAGATCCGGACATGGATCTCCTTCGCACCCGCCTCCCGGAGGAGATGCACGATCCGGCGGCTGGTGGTTCCCCGGACGATGGAATCATCCACCAGCACGACCCTCTTTCCGTTCACAGTTTCCTTCAGGGGATTCAGCTTAATGCGGACACCGCTGTTCCGCTCGTCCTGTGAAGGGGAAATAAAGGTCCGGCCGATATATTTGTTCTTAATGAATCCGATCCCGTAGGGGATTCCCGAGTAATGGGAATATCCGAGGGCCGCATCCAGCCCGGAGTCCGGGACACCCACCACCACATCCGCGATCACCGGATAGTTCCGTGCCAGGATCTCCCCCGCCTTCAGCCGGGCTGCATGGACGGAGATCCCGTCGATCACGGAATCCGGACGGGCAAAATAGATATACTCAAAGATACAGGTATTCCGCGGTTTTGTCCCGCAAAGTTCTGTCCGGGACTCCACGCCGCTTTCCGAGAAAACGATCAGTTCTCCCGGCTTCACATCTCTTATAAAATGTGCTCCCACAGCCTCCAGTGCACAGGTTTCGGACGCTGCCACATAGGTTCCGTCATCCTTCATCCCATAGCAGAGCGGCCGGAATCCATGGGGATCCCTGGCGATCACCAGCTTTGCCGCCGACATCACCGCAATGGAAAATGCACCCTCCAGATACTTCATGGCCGAGAGGACCGCCTCCTCGATGGAAGGCGTCTTCAGCCGTTCCCTTGTTACGATATAGGCTATGATCTCCGTATCCGATGTGGAATGAAAGATGGCCCCGGAAAGCTCCAGTTCCGTGCGGAGTTCGTAGGCGTTGCTGATATTTCCGTTATGCGCAAGCGCCATCTTGCCCTTCTGGTGATTGACCTCCATGGGCTGACAGTTGTTCCGGTTATTCGCTCCGGTGGTCCCGTAGCGCACATGGCCCACCGCCATGCTTCCTTCCGGGAACTTCGACAGTTCCTCTTCCGTAAAGACCTGGCTCACCTGTCCCAGATCCTTCTTCGAATGGAAGACACCGTCCTCATTTACTACGATACCGCAGCTCTCCTGCCCCCGGTGCTGCAGGGCATAAAGCCCATAATACACATCCTTCGCCACCGGATAGGCGGAGGGTGCATAGATACCCATGAGGCCGCATTCCTCATGGAGTTTGTTATCGGATGCGTTATTGCAAAGCTTCATTTTACGACCTTTCTCACGCAACATTTCGTTATCATTTTTCTCAGACTCTTAAGTCTATTCCTTCCCCAGCTCCAGCGCCGATTCCACAAACCTGCGGAAGACAGGATGCGGACGGTTGGGACGCGACTTAAACTCCGGATGGAACTGCACGCCGAGATAGAAGGGATGGTCCGCCAGTTCCACGGTTTCCACCAGCTCCTGATCCGGAGAGAGTCCGGAAATGACCAGCCCCGCAGCAGACAGCTTCTCCCGGTAATCATTGTTAAACTCATAACGATGACGATGCCGCTCGGAGATCACAAAATCCGTTCCGTCGTCCTTCACGATGGATGCTGCCGTACCTTCCGTACGATAGCACTTCTCCATCAGGGTTCCCGGCTGGACATGGCAGGGATATTTGCCCAGCCGGAGGGTTCCGCCCTTATCGATATCGTCGGATTGTCCCGGCATAAAATCGATCACCTTATTTTTGCAGAGCTCATCGAACTCACCGGAATTCGCATCCCCTATGCCTGCAGCATGGCGGGCATACTCGATCACCGCGATCTGCATGCCGAGACAGATCCCAAGATAGGGGATCTTATGCTCCCTGGCATAACGGGCCGCCAGGATCATTCCCTCGATCCCGCGGCTTCCGAAGCCGCCGGGCACAAGGATTCCGTCCAGTTCCGAAAGACGCTCCGTAACATTTTCCTCCGTCAGTTCCTCCGAATCGATCCAGCGGATGTAGACATGGGCATTCAGCGCGAAACCGGAATGGTTCAGCGCCTCCACCACCGAAAGATACGCATCATGCAGCTGGACGTATTTGCCCACCAGACCGATCTTCACATCCCGGTTCCTGCTGGCGATATTTCCCACCACCTGCTCCCAGTCGGTAAGATCCGGCTCCGGTGCATCGATCTCCAGTTCCCTGCAGACCACCTTGGCCAGACCGCCCTGTTCCAGCATCAGCGGTGCCTCGTACAGATTCGGAAGGGTGCGGTTTTCGATCACGCAGTCTTCCTTTACATTACAGAACAGGGAGATCTTCCGGAAGATCTCCTGCTCCAGCGGTTCATCGCAGCGAAGGACGATCACGTTGGGATTGATACCCATCCCCTGCAGTTCCTTTACGGAATGCTGGGTAGGCTTGGATTTATGCTCGTTTGAGCCATGAAGGTACGGTACCAGGGTAACGTGGATGAAAAGACTGTTCTGACGACCAACCTCCAGGGAGATCTGACGCACCGCCTCCAGGAAGGGCTGCGACTCGATATCACCGATGGTACCTCCGATCTCCGTGATCACCACATCGGCGTCGGTCTCATGACCCACCCGGTAGACAAACTCCTTGATCTCGTTCGTGATGTGGGGGATCACCTGCACCGTGGACCCCAGATACTCTCCGCGCCGTTCCTTATTCAGTACATTCCAGTACACCTTTCCGGAAGTGAGGTTCGAAAAACGGTTCAGGTTCTCGTCTATGAACCGCTCGTAGTGGCCCAGGTCCAGATCCGTCTCCGCGCCATCCTCGGTCACAAAGACCTCCCCGTGCTGATAGGGACTCATGGTTCCCGGATCCACATTGATATACGGATCCAGCTTCTGCGCCGCCACCTTAAGACCACGCGCCTTCAGCAGACGCCCCAGAGACGCTGCCGTAATGCCCTTTCCCAGTCCGGACACAACTCCTCCCGTCACGAAAATGTACTTTTTCATACTGCCTCCTTCATCCTTATTCTCCGTCAACCCAAAAAAAGGAGACAAGGGCACCCCGACCATAGATCGAAGCGCCCTTGCCCCTGAAAAAACATATGTGCAGACTGAATATCAGTAATTGCCTGTCATTTATAGTTCAAGTATAGTCATTTCAGCAAAAATGTCAACTGCTTATTCTAAATTTTCAGAGAAGGCCCCTCTTACTTCTTCACCCGGAGGGTCCGAAGATAGGTCTTCTGCTCCTCCGTGATCCGGTAACTCTCCACCGCCTTCTGGATCGTTTTGTTGTGGGTCCAGACATCCAGCTTCCTCTCCTCTATATAGGGAAGCACCGCGTCGTACTGCTTCGCCAGGGCCGTGGCAAAGTACCATGCGATCATCATGTTCACGTAGTATTCGGAGGAACGGAGCTTCGCAACCATTTCCGGATACCTGGGATCAAAGTCCTCATCCAGGAAATGCTCCATCAGCATGCCCACCCCGAACCGGATCGTATAGGTGTCCCCGGACCGGATCCAGATCCGGATCTCCTTTAGCAGCTCGGACCTATGCTTCTTAAAGATCTTAGGAGACATCTGATCACAGGTGGCCCAGTTATCCACGAAGGGCAGAAACCGGTTCAGTTCCTCCATGCAGGTTCCGTAATCCTTCATACCTGAAAGGATAAAGGCATGCAGCTGATTCTCCTCAAAAAATCCGTGGGGAAGCTTTGCAAGAAATGTTCCGATATCCTCCCTTTTTGCCAGCTCCTTTGCAAGGCTTCTCAGCTCCGGTGTCCGGACGCCGATGATGGTCTCCGGTGCAACGGACGGGATCGTACGGAGCTGCATGTCACGATACTTTTCATCCTGATCCTCATATAATCTCTTCCGGATCTCCTCCGTCAGCGGTTCCTTCGCCATATCCCCTACCACCTTTCATTTTTATTCAGGTCTCATATCATCCACCGCAAAAAGGTGGGATCTTCTCACTCTGAGATGAATTATAAAAGAGTCCGTCCGGGAAGACAGACTCTTTTATACTTACGAAGACAGGAATGATCACTCACTCAGTGACTGCTTGATATCCTCGAACAGTGCATCGTCGAAGGGTGCTTCCTTCAGCTTCTCCCAGGCTTTCTTGGATGCCTCGCTGATCTCAGCCGGAAGCAGTTCCTCATGATCCTTGTAATGACCGTATCCGCGGAACTTGTCGGTATAATGCGCCACCTCCTGTCCGTGTCTTACGACCCATACCTTCATGGTGGGTTCTCCCTCATGTGTGAGGTTGCGCGGACGAAGCTCGACTACCCACGAATCCTTTACAAAGACCACGTAATCCTTCATGTTTTCCATACCCAAAAGTACCTCCTTCGTAATAAAGTAACCCTGTTGCTTATCATGCGCCCGAATCACATCCGGGCGACCCCAATTGGTATTATACCACAAGAATGAGTGGGGGTATAGTGTAATTTCATCTTTCGTGAGGGATTTCTTATCCCATTGTCCCTCTTACTGATAATCCCGTTCCGCCCTGCCCCGGAACAGCAGTCCGAAGGTGCCCGGACCGCAGTTGGAGGCAATGGCCGGCGACGCCAGCTGGAAGTAGATCTCATCAAAATGCACTCTCTTCTCCACCTCTTCCCGGATCCAGTCCATATTCTTCTTTGTGAGTCCCACATAGGTTACGAACAAAATGGAGGTGTCGATCTTCGCCGGATTCCGGAGGCAGGAATGGATGTATTTCCTCCATGCATCCTCCCTGGAGCCCACCTTCATATCCGCAACCGTCATCTTGCCGCGCTTCAGTGCAAGGACCGGCCGGAGCATCATGGCCTTTGTAAGGGCCGCGATCTTCGGACCCACCTGCTTCGTCCGCGTCAGATAATCCATACTG
Source organism: Eubacterium sp. (assembly GCA_017437905.1). Classification (GTDB taxonomy): domain Bacteria; phylum Bacillota; class Clostridia; order Lachnospirales; family Lachnospiraceae; genus Eubacterium_Q. The sequence goes on along the minus strand of JAFRWY010000078.1, from coordinate 56,637 downwards.
TCTACGATAAAGCTGGTATGGATCCTTCGCTTCTCGATCGTCAGCATCTCCAGAATCTCATCCCGGCTATGCCCCTCTTCTGCCGCCTTGGCTGCCATCAGTGCCAGCAGGCCCTGCCCGCTGGAAAGATGCCCGGAATCGAAGACCGTAACATTTTCGAATGCATCCGCCGCTTCCCGGGCGAAGGGACATCCGCTCTGCTCCACTTCCTCGGAAATGGAGATGTGAATGATATTATTTGCATTTGTCAGCGCCTTTGCGAAGAACATCTCATGCTCCTTCACATCCGGTGCCAGGGGCTGTACCATATTGTCCGGATTCTCCATGTAACGGAGTACTCCGCGGGTATCGATATCCAATCCGTCCTGGAAAACACCCTCTCCGGTGCGGACCTTGTGCGGAAGGATCCGGATCCCGTAGCGTGCCGCCAGCTCTTCCGGCAGATCCGCCACACTTTCCGTGGTGATCACCACCTGTTTCCGGCTCTTGCTGGTCTTCATCCAGGATACCGTCTCCTCCAGGATCTCCCCGTTGTCGCCGGTCATATATACCATTCCGGCCGGCAGCAGGCGGATCAGTTCATTCTCCAGCTGTTCACCGGTAACCGGCTTGGTGAGATATCCGTCGAAGCCTTCCTTCGCATACAGCGCCCGGTTCTCTTCATCTGCATTTGCAGTAAGAATCACCACCCTGGAGGCCTTGCAGAGACCTCCCGTCTGGTTCCGGATTCCGTGGAACGCCTCTATACCGTCCATTTCCGGCATCAGATGATCCATGAAGATCACATGATATGCCGTGTTGATGGTCTTCCGGAGCGCTTCCTCACCGCCGGAAGCCGTATCGATCCGGATCTTCGTACTCCGGAGCAGCTTCGTCACCACCATCAGATTGGAGGCATTGTCATCCACCACCAGGACTCTCGCTTCCGGCGCTTCAAACCGCTGCCGGTACCCCTCCTGCCGCATGGTGGCATGCTTCTTCTCCAGATCCGTATCCCCGATCCGGCGTTCTCCCGCCAGCTTCTGGGGGATCTCTATGATAAATGTGGAGCCTTCCGTATAGATACTGTTGACCCGGACGCTTCCGCCCATCATATCCACGAAATTCTTCACGATGGAGAGTCCCAGTCCGGTTCCCTCGATATGACGGTTATGCTCTTCATCCACACGCTTGAAGGCCGTGAAAAGATAGGGGATGTCCTCCTTCTTGATACCCATGCCGGTATCTGCGATGGAGAAGACCAGTACCGCATTTTCTTCCGTGACACTGCTGCACTGGACGGCCAGGGTGACGGAACCCTCCTTCGTATATTTAATGGCATTGTTCAGGACATTGATCAGCACCTGCCGGATCCTGACATCGTCTCCGATCAGGTCCGCAGGAAGATCCGGAGCTACATTTACATGGAACTCCAGTCCCTTCTCCTTGGCCCGGAGCCAGAACATACCCACCAGATCGGACAGCATGTTATTCAGCTGGTAAGGTGCCGGCGTCAGCTGCATCCGGCCGGACTGGAATTTGGACATATCCAGAATGTCATTGATCAGGCTGAGCAGGAGCTTACTGGATGCGCGGATATTTGCCGCATCCTCCGCAACTTCATCGGAGATATCCTCCCGGAGGATCATTTCATTCAGGCCGATGATGGTATTGATGGGCGTCCGGATCTCATGGCTCATGCTGGAGAAGAACTGGTTCTGGGACGCGTTCAGCGCCTCGATCTCCTTCTTTTGCTGATCCGTGCGCCTGCTCTCGCGGATATACAGGCGGATCTCCAGCTCGATCATCAGGCTGACCGCAATTCCCGTCAGGATCAGGGCGATCAGGGAATACTGGTGCGCCATCCTCTCCGTATTCGGCAGCACATACTCCGGATGGGTGTATCCGAGATAATAGCAGACACAGGCCAGCACCGCCTCCGAAAGCAGGAAGAACAGTTTCACCTTGCCCTTCAGGATCATACTCATAAAGAGAGTAGAGAACAGGAACCAGAGGGGTGCGTCCCCGTGCATGCCGCCGCCTGCAAAGAAGCTGACAGGCACATAAACAAATCCCATTAAGACGGACACCCAGATACCTGCAAATGTGATCTTATTATATTTCACGGCCAGCCATGCGATGATCCCCGTGATCAGGATTCCCGTGCCCAGCAGGATCCCGTCCCAGATATTTTCATCTGTCAGCATGATCTCAATAAAGATCACCATCAGGGCGATCAGCGTAATGGCCACACTGAGCACGAACAGCCGTTTCCGGATATGAACATCTGAGTTGAATATCTGTTCTTTGATCTTTTTAAAGATGTTCACGGTAAACCTCCCGTTTTGATGCTTTCCGATATTTCATGCTGCTCATGCAAGCAGCTCCCTGATCCCTTCCGTGATCCGGCGGAGTTCCTCCATCACGCCCTCATGGGTCTCGGCGATGTACTCTTCCCGTCCTTCCTTGGCAGCCATTTCCAGCTTGCGCGCCTCCTCGGACAGTGCCTCCGCACCGATCATCTTCGATGTACTCTTTACCGAATGGATCCGGATCGCATATTCACCCAGTTCCTTCTTCGCCGCGAAGTCATTCATGACCGATATCTTCTCTTCGGTCTCCCCTGCGTACTGCTCCAGAAGCATGCGGTAGAATTCCTCATCCTGATTGCAGTAGTAAAGACCGGTATCCATACTGATACCCAGCCGGTCCAAAGCTTCTTTTAAGGAAGTGCCTTCCTTCTTCAGATTCTCCGTATCCTCCGCGGGTTTTGTCTCTTCTCCCGGTTCCTCCGCACTCTTTGTCACATCGGACACATCCAGCATCTCGGTGACTGCCGCGGCCGGTCCCACCACCATGCTTTCCGCAAAGTCCATGGCAGAGCCGGCGGTCTCCTTCCCGGTTTCTGCAGGTGTCTTCCCTGCCTCCCCGGCTTCCGGGATCTCCTCCGGTTCTTCCGTTTCCGGTACGGCTGCAGCCTCCTCTATACTCTCATAGGTGATCAGCTGCTTAGGAAGCACCTTACTGAGCACCCGTTCCATTTCCTCCAGCTCGATGGGCTTGCTGACAAAGCCGTCAAAGCCCTCCGCCAGGAACATCTGCTTGGCGGTACTCATGGCATTGGCCGTCAGCGCCACGATGGGGAAGACCTTTCCGGCATTTCTTGCATCACTCCGGATCCGCTTCATGGCTTCCACGCCGTCCATACCATGCATCATATGATCCATAAAGACGATATCGAAATCCGCGCTCCGGCATAGATCGATGGACTCCGGTCCGGAAAGCGCCGTGGTTACGATCATTCCGTACCGTTTGAAGATACTCTTCGCCACGGTCAGGTTCATGGGTTCATCATCCACAACCAGGGCCCGGACACCCCGGAGCATCATCCGCTCCTTCTTATCCTCCCTGTCCATATGCGGCGTCATGTTCAGGATCGTTGTAACGGGGAAGCAGTAGAACGGCTTCTCAAGAAGCTTCGCCCAGGACCCCTCCGGCAGCCGGAAATTGTCCCCGGCCACCACCGCAACCACCATCCGCTTTGCCAGTTCCTCCACCAGGCCGGCACTGGCATGGTATTCCTCTTCCGCAACGAAGAGATGCGTCAGCCGCGTGGATTCCACCAGACGACGCAGATTCTCCACATTATCCACACGGTGCATCTGGACGCCCAGTCCGTTTACGATGTTCAGCACCATGGAGTTGTAGTACTCACGAACGTTCGGGTTCGGATATTTATCAAAATGCAGGAAGGCGCCGATACACAGCTTCTCCCGGTTGTTCACCGACATGCAGCTGTTGTGATCCACCACCTTCTGGGGCAGGCTGACATGCACCTTCGTTCCCACGCCCTTCTTGCTGGAAATGGTCATGAAGCCGCCCAGGGCGGATACAAAACCGGACACGATACAGATACCCAGGCCAAGTCCTCCGGCGGAACGGGACCGTCCGGAATCCGCCTGGTAGAACCGCTCGGATACCCGTTCCAGTTCCTCCTCGCTCATACCGATACCCGTATCCGTGACTTCGATCCGAAGATTCACGCCATAGTTCTGTGTCTCCGCCGTGATCCGGACATAAACGCCCCCGTCCTTCGTATATTTAAGACCGTTGGTGATCAGCGCCCGAAGGATCTTCTTCAGCTTGCTGACATCCGTATTCATGACCGCCGGAATGGCCGGATCCACATCGATCACCAGCTCCAGTTCCTCTGCCTTCAGGGATCTCAGCTCCATAACCAGATCATGCAGTACCGAGGACAGCATATAGTCTTCGGTGTTGACTGCCAGTTCGTTCCGGTCGATCTCGGAATAATCCAGGATATCACTGATCTGATCGGATACCCGGTGTCCTGCCTCCCGGACCTCTTCCATATCCTTCCGGATCTCCGGATCCGTCTCCTTATCGATACAGATTCCGGTAAGACCGATCACCGCATTTACCGGAGTCCTCAGCTCATGGGACACATTTGCAAGAAAGTCGTTCAGACGCTCCGTTGCGTCCGTCAGTTTCTCCACCTCATCCTTGGATCTGCGGAGTACCGCAGACCAGCGCTCGATGATGGTCTTGGCAAACTGCCCGATCATGAAGATCATGAAAAGATGCAGAAGGATACGGCTCACCACCAGCGAGTTGAACTCCGCTTTGTTGGTGATCATATTCACGATCTCATAGATCATGGTGGCGAAGTAGGTGATCTGGCAGAGCGAGATCATGCGCCGGATCCCCGACAGCGTATAAAGAACGATCACCGCGGACATGACAACCGCCAGATCGAAGGTACTTGTCTCATGAATGCCGTAAAAGAAAAATGTGCACATCATGAGGATCGAATAGACCCAGATCCGGGAAGATGACGTCATCAGGTTCATCAGATGAAGCCCCCAGCTGACGCCGACTCCGACGACGATCAGAATGACCGCCCAGGTCTCCCAGTTCAGCAGGAAGGATTCCGCGATCAGCACGGTTGCAAACAACGTATAGCTGATCAGGATATTCAGTTGTGCGGATTGGAAGAGATCTGCCCTCTCCTGTTCATTGTTCATGATAACCTTCCTCCGGGGTGTCCGTTGATGCCGGGACGCACGGCCTGCAAAGACCATGATACATCCTGAATTATTTCATGTAACAGATTGCAAAATTCTGCTGATCATACTGCTGCGGCTGGCCATAGGGCGACGGCTGATCCTGCGGCTGACCCCAACTGTCCTGCTGCCCGCCATACTGCTGCTCTGCAGCCACCGGAGCTCCGCAGTGGGGACAGACCGGCATGCCGTCTGCCATCTGATTTCCGCATCTGAAACAAAAAGCCATCGAATCACACCTCCTCCCATTTCCTGTATGGGCAATCATACACATATTCTAACACAAAAAGGAGTGACAGGCACTCCTTTTCATTCGATAATTTACAAATCCCGCCCGGAAGACCCGGCTCACCCCCGCGGAGCGTTAATCTCATTGGCAGATCGGACCCTGCTGAGACAAATATCATATTATCCGCCGCCTAAGGGCTAGGGGTCATCTCCCACTGAGATTAGTATTTTTCCGGGACTCTATAAAAGTGTCACAAGCCATGCAAGGAAACAGAACAGGATCTGGGCTATGATAAAGATCACCACGATCTTCTTCACCGGGATCCCCAGCCGCTTCCGCATATGATCATGGAAGGGGAACTGGATATTTTTGAAAGCATTTTTCATCTTCAGGTAACGGATCAGCGACACCTTGATCAGTCCCATGCCGCCGTCAAAGATAAATACCAGCGACATCAGCAGGAAGAGGAACGGATGCCCCGACTGCATAGCAAGGAGCGCCAGCAGATAACCGATGGTCCTGGAACCCGCATCTCCCATCAGCACCTTGCTGGGATTCCAGTTGTACCAGAGATATGCAAGGAGCACCGCTGCCAGAAGGATGCCGACCCAGCCGTAGAGCCAGCCGCGGAAGATCAGGAAATACGCCGCAAAGGACACCACGGACACACTTCCGCAGAGACCGTCCACCCCGTCCGAGCAGTTCGTCACATTGATGGACGCCCACATCAGGATGACTCCCAGGATTCCGTAGATCACCACCGGCATGTGGAACACGCCTCCGAAGAAAATGATATCCGATCCGTTGAAGGCAAGAAATGTAACCACAGCCGCGATGGAGATCACCAGATCCAGAAGACCCTTGACCAGCTCGCCCCAGGGAACATTGGAGGCATCATCCAGATAGCCTGTCAGCATCATCAGAAACATCAGCCCAAGATTGATGGAAAGCTCTGCTCCGAGAGGCAGAAAGAGAAGCGTCATCAGAAGAAAGACCGGTACAAAGACCACACCCACGCCAGTTGTCTTGCCGTTAGATTTGTCATTGATCACAATGATCTTCCCGTCCGGAGTCTCAACCTTCTTGCCCCCGTCCTTCGGCAGAAATGCGAAGGGCTTCCTCAGCAGGATCCAGGTGATCACGCACCCGAGGACCGCTCCGATCGTCGGGATCAGCCAGTCCGGCAAAGTGTCTTTCAGTAAATTATACAACATGGTTACCATCCTCCGATGTCAGTTTATTTTACCAGTGCCTTCAGCTCATCCACTGAGAATTCATAATCCTTATTACAGAAATCACAGTGCAGTTTCACGGGCTCGCCGTCCAGGATCATTGATTCCAGTTCCTTCCGGCCCAGGGAGATCAGCGCTTTCTCCACCCGGGAACGGCTGCAGTCGCATTTATACTTCGGTTCCATCCTCCGCTCGATCACCGCATCCGCGCCCAGCAGCACATGGACCAGGTCCTCGATACTGTATCCGTCCGCAAAATACTCCGTCACGGAATGTACCCCCGCCAGCACCTCTTCCAGCCAGCGAATGGTCTGCTCCTTCGCAAAAGGAAGCAGCTGGATGATAAAGCCGCCTGCATGCTCCACATAATTCTCTTTATTCAGCAGAACCCCCAGTCCTACAGAGGTAGGGATCTGCTCACTGGCAGCAAAGTAGTAGGTGAGATCCTCCGCGATCTCTCCGGAAACAAGCTCCGTCTGCCCCACATACGGATCCTTCAGACCGATATCCTTAATAACCCGGAGCACGCCGTGGCCCATGGCCCCGCCTACATTCAGGTGCCCCACCGCATTTGCGGGAAGGATCACCCCCGGCTCCCGGACAAGTCCCTTTACCTCCGCAGCCGCATTTGCCGTAACCGTAAGTCCCTTCATGGGTCCGTCCCCCGCAAACTGCAGGGTAAGTACATCCGAATCGTTCTTACACATCGCACCCATCATGGCACCGGCGGTCAGCGTCCGTCCGAGAGCCGCCGTGGCGATGGGGCTGGTACCGTGGATCTGCCGTGCCTCTTCCACCAGTTCCCTGGTGTAGGCGGCAAAGAACCGTACTTCATTTCCTGCCGCCATACCGGTCAGCAGTTCATCCTTCCACTCTTCCTTCATCATCTTCGTCCTTATCTTTTCTCCCGGCTGTTCCCCGTAGGGGCTGCCATCATTTTCTGTCCCGACGCCATGGGTACCGCAGGCTCCGCCCTGTGACAGAGCGGTCACACCCTCTTCCCATGCTCTCTGGCGATCATCACGATCCGTTCGCTCTGATCCGTTGCGGGGCCCTCCGTATATCCGTCATGGAAATGAATCTCCGTAAGGCCTGCCGCCTCCGAAAGCGCTTTCATTTCCGCAATCGTATAGCCTCTTTGCTCATGCACCTCATCGAAGCGGTCATACCGGCCGTCCTCCGCCTCACGGAAAACCGTAAGATACAGCCGGTGCAGCCCATCCTCCGTCTCTTCATTTTCCCAGATCATGGCAATATCCTCCCGGGTCTCCGCGATGGAGGACTCCGCCAGAACCTCACGGTAGTAACGGGGCGTATGGAAATCCAGCACCAGCAGTCCCCCGGGATCCAGGTAGTTGTTCGCCAGCCGGAACACCTCCTGCACCTCCGAAGGCTCCGTGATATAATTGATGCTGTCACATACACACGCGATTGCCCGGACCGTTCCGTACAGTTCAAAGGAACGCATGTCCTGGTTCAGGTAGAGGATCGTATGATCTGCCGGATCCTGCTTCTCCTGCTCCGGATCATCCGCCTCCGGGATTTCCGCTTCCCTGGCCACGTCCAGCATGTCCGGCGAAAGATCGATCCCGATCATATCGTATCCGGCCTTCGCCAGACGTCGGGTCATGCTTCCGGTCCCGCAGCCCAGCTCCGCCACCAGTCCCTCCCGGATATCCGCCTCCCGAAGGATCCGGCAGATCCGGTCACACCATGCATCATAGGGAACATTATCCATCAGTTCTTCATATACTTCCGCAAATGCCTCATACGCCATGACGTTCTCCTAACTTCTTCCGTTCCCTCTCTTCCCGGGAGTAGCGGCATCCGCAGTAATCCTGCCGGTATAATCCGTACTCGGCGGAAAGCTCGATGGACCGCTTATAGCCGTTCTTTTTCTTAAAATCGCTGAAAAGGAAATAGGGCGTCTTCTGTGCCTCCTGCCCGTCCCCGCCCTCCGGAATCTCTCCGGCGGATTCTTCTCTTAACTCCTGCTCCATCCGGACACCGATCTCGTTCAGCCAGTCCGCATTTTTATAGGGGCTGATGGACAGTGTGGTGGTAAAGCAGTCAAACCCGTGCTCCGCCGCATACCGTGCGGTCTTCCGAAGCCGGAGGAGGTAGCAGTCGTAGCACCGGCTGCCCCGTTCCGGTTCCAGCTCCCGGCCCTTTGCCATGGCAAGAAAGACCTCCGGATCAAAGTCCTCCCGGATCAGCTTCACCGCCTTCGCGAAGGGGGCTTCCTCCGTGAACCGGATCAGTTCCCGGAACCGCTTCTCATACTCCTCTTCCGTGTCGATATTCGGATTATAGAAATATACGGTAATATCAAAAAAACCGGCAAGAACCTCCAGGCAATGACTGCTGCAGGGGCAGCAGCAGGCATGCAGCAGCAGCCGGTCCCGATGGCTGTTTCGCAGCTGTTCTTCAAATTTCAGGTAGTAATTCTCCATGAAAACTCACTTTTGTCATTTTGACGAATACATTTTTTGATTTGTTAGGTTTTTTTGATGGATTTTCGACATTATTTACAGTTGACTTTGTTTATAATACACAATATAATTACTTATAGAAGCGGTATCGCAATAGTAAAGGGGGGTGTTTGACCATGACAGTTGAGCAGGCGATCAAGAAGTACAAAATGGAGCCTCTGAATGTTTATACTGCCAAAGTAAAAGCACAGGAGCTGAACGTTCAGGAAGTGCTTTATATGAATGTTCAGAAGAATAAATATGCCTACATCATCCGGGACGGTGCCCGCGGAACCATGCTCTACAAGGATGAGAAGAGTATGTATACCAAGATGTATAAGGGCCTGAAGATGATCCCTCTGGATCCCTGATCATTGATTCCCAAGACATATCAGGACGCACAGACTTTTGTTTGTGCGTCTTTTTTTATTCTGCCGCCCGTCCCCTTCAAACACCGGGAACAGGCCTTCCCGTCTTACTTCCGTTCCACCTTCCGCTTCAGGGCCGGCGTATCCTCCAACAGCTGCAGGCATTCCTCATCCAGATCCAGGATGTAGGCGGTTTCCTTCTCTCCTGCCCGCTCAAAGACTACATAGTACATTCCGCTATCGGCGCCTTCCGTATAATCGATCACCTTTCTCCGGTTATTTACCTCAAGGTCATTCTTCACGCGGTCATTTGACAGGGGTGCGATCCTCTGGATATTCTCCACCGTGATCTCCCGCAGGATCTTCCGGCTGTTCTTATTGACGATCCGGTCGATCTCGATATCCCCGTTCACGATCAGATATTCAAATTCCACATGCAGATGCTGTACTCCCTGCATGATCAGTACCACACCGATGGGGATCAGGAAGAAGCCCAGCGAGTGTACCAGAAGCATCACGGCCACTGCCGCAGCGATCAGTACCACGCCCGCAGCCATGATCCCGAATACTTCCTTTCCGGGACGTCCCTTCACAAGACGTTCTTTATATTTATCCATGTTATGATCCTTTCTCTCCGGCTCCTTCGCCGTTCTTCATGCGGATGTCTTCCTTCAGATCTTCTTCCGCGGGCAGCCCTCACAGGTGACCCCATGCTCTGCCTGTTCCGGTGCACCCACCGCGCCGGAGACCACGTCCTGATACATATAATTATCCACGGTTTCCAGAAGGCAGATGGCCTGACAGGCGATCCCCTCTTCCGTTCCGGTGAATCCGAGTCCCTCTTCCGTTGTGGCCTTCACATTGATCCGGTCCTCCGTGATCTGCATCACCTCAGCCAGCCGGCGGCGCATTTCCGGAATATGCGGAGCCATCTTCGGCTTCTGTGCAATGATGGTTGCATCCACATTTCCGATGATATAGCCTTCCCTGTCAAGAAGCCGCACGACCTCCGCCAGAAGCTTCATGCTGTCCGCTCCCTCGTAAGCCGGGTCCGTATCCGGAAAATGCTTTCCGATATCTCCCATGGCCGCTGCTCCCAGCAGCGCATCCATTACAGCATGGGTCAGACAGTCCGCATCCGAATGCCCGAGAAGCCCCATGGTATGCTCTATCTTTACACCCCCCAGGATCAGGTCCCTGCCCTCCACCAGACGATGCACATCATATCCCATTCCGATCCGCATATGGTTTCTCCTTATTCTATCTGAAGTGGTGCCTGTCGCACCCGCATTTCATTTCAACATTACTACTATACTAAAAAACCGCCCAAAAATAAACTATAAATCAAAAATTCCGAAATATCTTCTTTACCACACTGATGAAAACGTGTAAAATGGTACCGACTCGTTTTTCGAGGAAGGAGGATGAATTATGGCAAGATCACTTGGTGGCGGAGGCAGCAGCGGTGGCGGCTCCCGTTCCTTCGGAGGTTCTCATAGCAGCGGAAGCCGTTCCTTTGGCGGATTCCATGCAGGTTCCAGCAGCGGGTCCACCCGCAGGGTAAGTTCCGGAGGAAGCAGCAGTAGCAGCTATCGGCGCAGTTCGGGTTATTATGGCGGAGGTCTTCCGCCCAGACCGCCGAGACCAGGCTACGGACGATCCTATTACCGGAGAAGCTACGGCGGTCCTGTCATTATCAATAACGGCGGCGGGGTTCCTACCGGTTCCGGTTGCGGCGGCGGATGCCTGAAGACATTTCTCTGGGTTTTCCTGTTCGTTGCGATCATCGGTATCATCGGATCCTTTATCAAGGTAAGGGACAACAGCCCCAGCAGCTACAACACCGACAGCTCTGCAGGCTACGGATGTACCAAGTACACCGGCGAAGTGGATAAGAGCCACGGCTACTGGGAAGACAATTCCAAGGGAGAGCCCTGGATCGACAGCACCAACAGCCGGTATCTGGAGGAAGGCTTCGAAAGTTTCTATGATGAGACCGGTGTATGGCCATATCTGTACGTAACCGACAGTTACGGAAGCAGTGGCAATTTCGCCACCTATGAGGAAGCGGTTTACGATCAGCTCTTCGGCGACTGTCCGGGTAACCTGCTCTTCGTCTTCATAGGAAATGAAGAGAGTTACTACATCGCTGCAGGTCAGGGAAACGGGGATGTTGTAAACAGCAAGACCATCGAAGTCTTTGAGAATAAGGTCAACAAATACTGGAAGAGTTCCAGCACCAACGGAGATCTGGCGAAGATCTTCGGTTCCGCGATGAAAGATGCCGGAAAGCAGCTGATGAAGGAAGAAAACCAGAAGTTGATGTCCAAGAACAACTTCAAGGTCATCATGGTCGTCCTGATCGTGGCTGCTGGTGTTGTGATTGTTCTGATCATCGCCATGAGCTGGTGGCAGAAGAAGAAAAAAGCCCAGAAGGAAGAGGACGAGCGTCTCGAACAGATCCTGTCACAGCCCCTGTCCACCTTCGGAAATGCAGAGCTGCATGACCTGGGCAAGAAGTATGATAACGTTAAGGTTCCGGCTTCCGGTGCTGCGGCGAATACCGGGACATCCGCAACAACTGCGTCGTCTTCGGATTCGGTACTGAATGCGGGTGGTTTGGACAGTTCCACTACGACGGTGGATACGGACTCGGTGCTGAACCATAACAACAACGATTATTAAACGGGGCGATGCACTCGAGCGCTTTGCGCTCGAAGGCGCGCTGCTCTTGCGGATGGCTACACGATGCACTCGAGCGCTTCGCGCTCGAAGGCGCGCTGGCGCGCTATACAGAAAAAACAGGAGACATGGATTCGGAAGCGAGCTTCCATCCATGTCTCCTGTTTTTCTGTGCATCGCTTGTAGCCAGCTTATCATTCCTCCCAAACGACATCGGTTCCGTCGTTTACGTAACGGCCTTCTTTGTAAACCTTGAATGCGGAGTAAAGGTTGAATACTCCGAGGATGATCAGGATAACTCCGAATACGATAAAGAGCCAGCTCACGCCGTCCAGCCATGCCTTCGGGAACAGGAACAGCAGCAGGCCGATCACAAGGGATACCACATCGATCATCAGATAGAAATTGTATTTCTCCGACTTACCCTTCAGCGAGTGTTCCGTTACGATACGGATCAGGGCATTCAGCAGGATGCAGAGGCCAACCACCTTCAGGAAGAAGCCGGCAACCCAGCCCGGATTCGCCACACAGATGATACCCATGATAAAGAGCATGGATGCCACGAAGACCGTGAGGGGTGAGAAATTGGACATGAGGGAGATTCCCATGACCACGCCTCCGATCATCAGCACGACACCGAGGATCGTAACGATCACATCCAGCACATTTCCCTGGATCAGAACGAACAGCAGTCCCAGGACGAACATGATCAGGGGGATCGTATAGCTCTTGGATTCATACTTGACAAAGTTCGGGAAATTCTTCTCCCGACGGACCGCTTCCTGCTGTCCGGAATCCTTCTTCTCTATCAGTTTCGCCATCTTCTTAACCACCTTTCCGGTTACTTACTCATTTTCGATCATCGCTTCCAGTTCGCTGACCGTCATATTTCCGTTGTCACGGACATCCTCCGTCTGGGAATCCGCCCGTCTGGCCTCTCCGTTCTCCTCTCCCGGTTCACGCCCTTCGGGGAGATCCTCATCAAAGGTCTCATCCGCCCGGTCGTCATCGTTCGGTGTCGCGCCTTCGCCCTGCTCCGAACTTCCCTCCTTCTTATCCGGCAGAAGTGCCGCACCGCCGGCCGCCAGCTGATTCTTCAGGGCTGCCATCTGCGCCTCCAGGGAAGCGATCTTCTTCTCAAGCTCTTCCTTCTCCTGCTCCACCTTCTCAACGGATTTCTCACTCTCCGAAACCGTCATCTGCAGACCGAACAGCTCCGAATTCTTTGCGGAAAGCTCCTTCAGATAGGAAGCCTCCAGCGACTCCTTATCCTCCTCCGCATGCTTCCGGATTCCCGGAATGAACAGGAAATACAGGATCAGCATACCGATTATGATACCGGCAAACATATAGACATTGGAATAACGTGCCAGATTTGATTCCTTGAATCGTTGTCTTACACTCACGCTCCGCCGCTTTCCGGAAGGGGTCTTCGGATCGATCTTCCTGGCGGGCCGCTGTCCTTCCCGGGTCTCCACGCCGTAGTAATCATCGAAGAGATCGTCGAATTCTTCCTCGCCCTGTTCGGACAGGCGGACGATCTGCTCCTCGGAATCACCCATTTCCCTGAGATATCTCTGGGCAGTGATATTGGTCCGGTCCAGAGTGAGCACTCTGGAGAGGCACTTCCTGGCCATACCCTTCCGTCCCTGTTCCATATAGATCAGGGCCATCAACAAATGTCCTTTAATGAAATGCCGGTTGATGGATACCGCCTTTCGAAGGGCGATCTGGGCCAGATCCAGGGAATGCTGTTTCGCATGCTCCAGTGCCTGGTTGAATTCCCGGGCCGCGTCCGATGCACGTTCCAGTTCCTTCGGGTCATCCCGAAGCTCCTTCAGGTAACGGACGGCCGGATTACGCTCAGGCTGATAGTTCATGCTGATTACCCACTGGCTGAGAGCAGGAACCACTTCACCCATTTCGTATAATACAAGTCCCAGCAGATTTCGGCTGCGGAGATTCATCTTGTTGTAACGAAGCGACATTTTCAGAGAATCCACCGCGCCCGAGAGATCATGGCTACGTGCCCGGTCCAGGGCCGCATTGTAATGATATTCAGATGTATTGAATGCCTTACGCAGGAATTCCTGATTCAGCCTGCACGAGGTGCAGTAGCCGTTCTGACTGACCGGTTGTCCGCAGTAAAGACATTTCTGCCGGATAGCCATCAGCGCGTCACTCCCCGTAGATCCTCTGTCATCTGCAGCACAATATCCGAGATATCCTTAAGGTCACTGGACAGGATATCTCCTTCCGCCTGGCTTACCTCCAGACTCGGTGTGAACTGCTTTAATTCCTCATCAAAATTGATCATCCTGATATATCCTCTTAAACTCTCCCACCAGATACAAAGATCCGGTGATCACGGTAAATATGTCTCCCCCGTCCTGCTCCTCCGGCCCGGGGATATTGATATACTGCAGCACATCCTCCGGCGTATCCGCAAGGACCAGCCGCTTTTCATCCGCCCCGATCTTCGGACAGATCTCACGGATCAGCCGTCTTAATTCTTCCACGGACGCGGACCTGGTTCCCTGATATCTGGTGAGAATGATCCGGTCCCACGGAAATGTACACAGTTCCTTCAGCACTTCCCGGATATTCTTATCCCCGGAGGCTCCGAAGACCAGCTGTGACTCCTTCCAGTCGCCCATGGCATAAAGTCTCTGAATACTCCCTGCCAGAACCCTTGCCGCTGACGGATTATGCGCACCGTCCAGATAGACCCCCGGACGGACAGACTCCAGTCTGCCTTCCCAGGCAAAGCCGGCCAGTGCTTCCTTCACCAGTCTTTTCATATCCTCCTTCGGCAGCTCCGGAAGCAGAAATGCGGCTGCCGTAATGGCAGTTATGGAATTGTCCACCTGATACAGAGCTCCTGTCGGCAAAAAGACATGGTCGTACATATCATAATCGTTTTGGAACGAAAAATCAATGCCAAGAGGCGTATTTTCCTGTTCATGGAGCTTCACCTCCCCGGCATTTACAACTGCGGAGCAGCCGTAAACCTCTGCCCGCGCCCGGATCACCCGGTCCGCTTCCTCCCGTCCCGTATGGAAGACCACCGGTGCATCGGAGGTAATGATCCCCGCTTTCTCTCCGGCGATCTTCTCTAAGGTATCTCCCAGATATTCCTCATGATCCATCCCGATCTGGGTGATCACGAAAAGGTCCGCCGGAATGCTTGAGGTGGCATCCAGCCTGCCCCCGAGACCCGTCTCCAGGACAATATCCTCTGCCTCCTCCTCCCGGAAGAACCAGAGTGCGATCACAAAGAGAAGTTCAAAAAATGTCAGCTGCGGCAGGTTCCTCTCCTTACGGATCCGCTCCGTCTCCTTATATCCGAGTACCAGCTGCCGATCCCGTATCTCCCTGCCGTTCACCCGGAGACGTTCATTCATCCGGACCAGATGAGGGGAGTAGAACTCTCCCACCTTCCGTCCCGCCTTCTGCAGGATCCCGGAGATCATGTGGCAGACCGAGCCCTTGCCATTGGTTCCGGCCACGTGGATCACGCGTCTTCCCTGCTCCGGATTCCCGAGGGCCGCAAGATACGTGCGAAGGACCGAGAAATCATGCTTTTCCTTTGTAAATTTCGGGATGGCGAGGATCGCCTCCACGACTTGCTCGTATTCTGACATAGTTTTCTCCGTAACTTTTCAGACAGACACCCGGATTGCTGTATATTATCCACGCTAATTTAGACACCCGGATTGCTCCACGGCTTCGCCGTTCTATTTAGCGATTATCTACCTTTTCGGGATAGAGATCATGATTCGCCAGGCGCTCCCAGGCCATCTTCTCCCATTTTGTTCCCGGCATTCCGTAGTTGCAGTAGGGGTCGATGGAGATCCCGCCCCGCGGCAGGAACCTGCCCCATACCTCGATATACTTCGGCTCCATCAGCGCGATCAGATCCTTCATGATCCGGTTCACGCAGTCCTCATGGAAATCTCCCTGGTTCCGGTAACTGAAAAGGTACAGTTTCAGGGACTTACTCTCCACCAGCCGTTCATTCGGAATATACGAAATGATTATGTTCGCAAAGTCCGGCTGCCCGGTAATGGGACAGAGGCTGGTGAATTCCGGACAATTGAGTTTTACAAAATAATCATTCTCCGGATGCTTGTTCTGAAAGGATTCCAGCAGGTCCGGTGCATATCCGTCGGGATACTTTGTCTGGGACGCCTTTAATAATGTGATTCCTTCCGTCTCTTCCTTTGTTCTGGCCATTCTTTCCTCCTATCAATCCTGTTCTGTATGCCAAAGCCTTTTTTCAGGATACTTTCCGGATTACGGAACCCGGATCTCACCAAGTCCGTCCGCAAATCCGTACAGCCACATTTCCCTGACCGGAAGACTGAGGATACTCTCGATCGTTTCTTTATACAGTGATAACTGGGCCCTGTACCGGAGGATCAGTTCCTCCGGGCTGTCGACCCGGTCCGTCTTATAATCCATCAGGACAGCATACCGCTCTCCCTCTTCGTCTGTCTCCAGGAAGAAGCCGTCGATCACGCCCTGCAGCGCCACCGTTTCATCCGTATCAAATCTCCGGGCACCAACAGAGACTGCTTCCGTTCCCTCACCGGTTCCGTCTTCCTCCGGATCAAACACTTCGTGTTCCATACCATAAACTGCACGATTCTCCGGTTCCGTCTCCTCCGACGGCTCTCTGACCGGAAGCTCCTGTCCCAGTCTCCGTGCGGGAAGTCCCACCAGGAACTGCTGCTCCGTGAAGAGGTCCCCTCTCTGTCTTGCCGCCTTCATTCGCTGAAAGAGACTGTCCGGTGCATCCGAATAGAACCTCCCTATTTTACCAACATGAAGCGCTTTTCGCAAGTTTTCCGTAAAGAAGGGTCCCCGGATCAGTTCCTTCAGTGTCTCCTGCATCTCCTTCGCACTGCCGATCTTCTCGAAAGGAAGCAGCTCCATCAGCTTATGTACTGCCGTGCCGTACTCGGCACCGGTCACTCCCGTACTGCGCTTTTTTTCCTTCCGGGCCGCTTGCACCTCCGCATCTGCCTGTTCCGCAGAATCTGCGCTCTCCGATGCACCCGTAGTTTCCCCGGGTGCCTCAGTTCCACCGGCTGCCGCCGGTTCCGGCATAACGCCCGCAGCCTCCATGGCTTCATGCTTGATCTCCGATACAGAAAGCTTCGTACCGGTCAGAACGGAAGCCGCATACGGATACTGAAAATCATAACTCTCTTTTAAATCCTTCACCAGCCCGGCTACCGCCACCGGATCAAAATCACCACTTGCATCCACCGTCCCTGATCCATCCGTTTCCGCCGGTCCTTTTTTTACATCCCCGGGCACTTCATCCGCCGACAGTTCCTCCGTAAATGCACGAACCTTAAAGAACTGCTCCGCTCCCTCCGGGTCCGCCAGCAGCACGGCCTTCAGGAAATCCATATAGGATTTTGCACCAACCAGCTTCGGATAATCCACCTGCCCGGTTCCGGATCCTTCCGAAAATGTCTCCATGAATTCACCGAGATCCTTGCATGAACCGGTAAGGAAGAGCCGCTGCTCCGCACGTGTCATGGCCACATACAACAGGCGCAGCTGCTCGTGAAGATTCTCGATCACCAGCAGATTATAAACGGAGTTTTTGATCAGTCCCTTCTCGGACAGCCAGTATTTTCCGTTGATCCGGCGGATCCGGTTCGCCGCGATACCGTAATCCGCACTGACGATGATCGCGCCCTCGTATGTTTTCCGGTTAAACTCCCTGGCAAGTCTGGACACAAAGACCACCGGATATTCCAGTCCCTTACTGCTGTGGATCGTGCAGATCCGTACGCTGTCCGTTGCCTCCGAGAGACTTCCTCTCTCTCCGAATTCCAGTTCATGGATCCTGCACTGATCGATATATCTGAGAAATGTAAAAAGCCCGTGGTTCCCCGCCTTCTCAAAATCCTCCGCTTTGAAGCAGAGCTGTGTCAGATTGTTAAGACGCTTCCTTCCGTCCGGCATGCGTGCCGCATCCTCGCGGAATCCGGTTTCCTCCAGGATGCTGTCCAGCAGCTGGGCGATGGACAGATACGCTGCCTGCTTCTTCCACCGGGCCAGCCGCCCGTGCAGCAGCCGAAGCTTCCTGCAGATCTCCTGTTCCTCCGGCAGCGGGATCTCCTCCTCCGGAACCTCCAGCCATTCGGATACCGTATCAAAAAGACTGCAGGCCGTGGTATTTCGGCGCATGGCAAGACGGGTCATTTCCGTATCATCAAATCCCCCGATGGCAGAACGAAGAACTGCCGCGTACGGAATATCCTGTCTGGAATTATCGATGATCTGCAGAAGCGAAAGAAGGATAACCACCTCCTCCGCATCAAAATACGCCTTCGGATCCTCCAGCTGCACCGGAACTCCCAGCCGCTCATACTCCCGAAGCATGGGCGCCACCTGGGTCAGTGTCGACTGCAGGATCACGATATCCCCGAAACGCACCGGCCGGAGGATCGTCCTCGGATTCTCCTCACTCTCCCCCTTCTCCTTATCGAAAGCTTTATTCTTTACGCGTATCTTCGTTCCGCCCTGTACCAGCTCCAGGATCCTCTTCCCGATCATCCGTGCCTCGGGAACGCCATTGTCCAGCGGCACACCCTCCGGATCCCTCACATCATTTTCGCAAAGAAGGATCTCCGGACGCTGCTCCGGATCCGTCGGAATATCGTAATCGTCCGGTACATTCAGCTGCACGGCCTCATTGTAATCGATCCCGCCGAACTCCTTCCGCATCAGATTACGGAATACATGGTTCGCCGCATCCAGGATCTCCTTTCGGGACCGGTAGTTCTGATTCAGGTAAAGCACATTTCCTTTCCCGGCGTCTTTCTGATAGGTTTCCTCCTTCTCCAGAAACAGCTGGGGCCGGGCCTGCCGGAACCGGTAAATGCTCTGCTTCACATCCCCGACCATAAAGATATTCACCGGATACCCGTCCTTCATTCTGGCCACACTGGTCAGGATCTGCTCCTGGATATCGCTTCCGTCCTGATACTCATCGATGTAAATGTAACGATACCGCTCAGCGTAGCTTCTTCCCACCGGTGTCGGTTCCCCCTTCTCCGTATCATAAAGGACGCGGTAAGCAAAATGTGCAATATCGGAAAAGGCATACTTTTTACGCCGCTTCTTCTCCAGCATCAGCGATTCCCGGAGCATTTTCTCTCCCCGGCGCAGCTGGCTGATCACGGCTTCCCGGTCAGCCTGTTCTCCCGCGCAGTCCCCGGCTCCCTTCAGATACGTCTCCCTCAGGATTTTCCGGAATCCGTCTCTCCGTGCCTTCAGTGCCAGGATCTCCGCTGCATCGTAGACTGCGGAATAATCCTTCACAGAGGCAAAGCTCTCCGCCTTTACACCGATGATCTCCGCCGCCTCCCCGATGGTCGAAGCCGCAAGGATCCCTTCATACTGCAGGATATCACTCTCCAGCGCCTTTGTGATCTTCTCTGCAGCCTTCCTTCTTTCCGGAGCCGCCTCCCTGCGGAAGGGTTCCACTGCCTGCTCCAGTTCCTGTTTTGCCTGCCGGGCAAGCTTCCGGACCTCCCTTAGATATGCTTTCTCCCAGACCAAAGATGCCGTACTCTCCAGCCATTTCTCCGGATCCGCAAAGGCATCCGCCGTAAGATAGACCTTCATGATCACATCCCTCAGGACATCATCCTGATACCCCCGCTTCGTGAAGGCTCTGGCAAATTCCCGGAACACTGTATCCTTGTAGAGCTGTTCCATCACACTGTCCAGGATCTCCTCCCGCATCAGAGCATCCTCGCCGTTGTCGAGCATACCATAGGAGGGATCCACACCCGCCAGCTGAAAATTCTCACGGACGATCCGGTTACAGAAGCTGTCAATCGTGGAGATATCCGCATTCGGCGCAACGGAAAGCTGACGGATCAGCCGGGGATCCGCCGTGTTGCAGGCCCTTTTCTCCAGCTCCGCCAGGATCTTCCCCTTCATCTGAGCCGCGGCAGCCTTGGTAAAGGTCACCACCAGGATCTCATCGATCCCGCAGATTCCCTGCTCCACGCTGTTCACGATCCGCTCCACCAGGACAGCCGTTTTTCCGGATCCCGCGGCAGCGGATACAAGCACATTTTTATCTTCTTTTATACTGTCCAGCACCGCCTGCTGCCTTCGATTCCAACTCATATCTCTTCGTCCTCATTTTCTTCATCCCGGTCCTCCGAAACCATTTCCCGGAGTACCTCCTCATCTATTTCTTCCAGCATACGCATACGGTCCAACGCCACCGGATTCGCCTGTCCCTTCGTCACAAGCCGCTCCAGAAGCTCCTTATTATCCCCAACCTTAGCCACAAAATGTTCCCGGGAATCCTCCCTCCGGAACCGGCAGACCGCGGCAGCATCGCAGCGCTTGCACGCATTCTCCCTGGCCCCTTCCTTCCTGGTGGGATACTTCCGGATGTCCCCCTTCAGGATCTGTTCCGAAAGATTCTTCATCTGATGGAGTGCATAATCTCCCAGCGCCTCCATCTCTCCGGTGGTGGCGTAGACGCTTCCCGCATATGGCTCATCTTCTTTTTTCACAGGCAGCGTACGTCCGGAGCAGAGCTTCCGGTCCTGATCCACAGCCTCCTGTTCCTGCAGTTCCACATAAAAATGCGATGGCAGCCCGCTTTCTTCTTCCGCTGTCGGACTGACGTTCAGGATCCCCCGAAGTTTCAGTTCCTTTTCCACTCCGGCCTCCACGGCTTCGGGTTCCTTTTTTTTATCGGACTTCAGCATCGGCTGGGTTACATGATAATAATACATCCCCACGGGAACTGTCTCCGGTGTCCCGCTGCGCAGGATCTCCGTCAGGATCTTTGTATAGATCGGGAGCTGAAGATCCCTTCCGTCCCTCAGATCCCGAAGATCGATCTTCCTGTCACCGGTTTTATAATCCAGAACCCTGAGATATACGGTATCCTCCTCCGGGCGAAGGGTATCCATCCGGTCCACGATTCCCTTGATCCGGACCGTCTCCTTCGTTCCGTCCGGCCGGTCTGCATCAAAGAAGGCCTCGAAGCTGCCCTCCAGCACATCCGGAAGCAGCTGTCCCCCCGCCAGCTGGCGCTGCTGCATTTCCACCGTAAGCTCCGCCAGGGAATCCAGCTCCGCCAGGATGAGCGCTGCCTTTCCGCCTTCCTCCGCCTCCTCCAGAAGCACCGGCTTCATCTCCCGGACCGCATCACGGACAGCTTCCCCGGTAAGTCCTGACAGTGTCTCCGTGTCAAGGTTCCGCCAGTCATTTCCATGCTGTACCTTCACCTTCCGGAACACGCTCCGAAGGGCATCATGCATAATCAGTCCCACGTCCAGTTCCTGCAGTTCATGGGTTCTTCTTGGAAGCAGCTGCAGGATATACCGGAGGAAATACGCATAGGGACAACTGGAATATCGTTCCATCTGCGAAATGGAAATACGCAGTTTCAGATCCTTCATCAGTTCCAGGGGAAGAACTTCCTTCCCCTGGGGCCGTTCCGCATGCACTTCGGAAAGTTCCGGAAAGACCTCTGCCAGCGCGGCAAGAAGCACCTCCTCATCCTCATCCTTCCCCTTCTCACTCCGGAGCATTTCCAGATACGCCAGCCGGTCCGGCCGCCGGGTTCCGGAGATCCTTCTCCGGATGCGCCTTTCCTCTACCAGTTTCGGGAAGATCCGTTCGATCCGGCCCAGGAGGAAGGATTTCTCCATCTCCTGACCCAGGCGGCTCTTCAGGCTATAGGTCAGCGTCAGATGTTCCGACGCCTTGCTGAGGGCAAGATAAAGAGAAAACTGCTCACGGAATCTCTGCTCGGTCTCATCCGGTGCCAGTACCTTTCCGTCCAGCACCGTTCCCAGCATTTCACGGTCCCGTTCCGAAAGAATGCTTCCCCGGCTGCCCTGTTTCGGCAGGATCCCTTCGTTGAATCCCACCACATATAACGCCCGCACCGCATGGATCCTGGTACGCTCCAGATCTCCGATCAGTACGGAGTCCAGCGTGGGAGGGATCACGCCGATCCGGATCTCCCGGACACCGATCAGCAGCGTCTCCCTTAGTTCATGCAGTGTCATGGTCTGACTGCCCAGGATGGCTTCGGTCTTCTCCAGCACGGACAGGTATTTCTCATAGATCCCCAGATACGCCCGTGCCTCCGCCGGGTATCCCATGTCCGTCAGTTCCTCCTTCACCTGTCCGCCCTTTTCCGCAAGACCCAGCCGCGGATCCTCCGCCAGCATCCGGAGTCCCCGGATCATACGGCTGACCGGATAACTCTTCCCTCCTGCGAAGTGGAGTACCGGTTCCAGCACGGAAAGGAAGAGTTCCCGCAGCTGATCGATCTCCTCCAACTGAAGCTCCTCTTCTTCACTCCGATGATCTTTTCCTGAAAAATGGGACGCCTCCAGCTTCCACAGCTTCCGCCCCCGGATCCCGTGGGCGATCACATGATTCTCCAGCAGCTCCACGCAGCCCGGATCCAGCTTCTCCGCGCGGATCGCCTGATCCAGAACTCCGGTCTTCAGAAAAGAGAATACACTCTCATAGGTGAAATCCCGGTCCAGCAGCTCCAGTGCAAAGAGCTGCGCATCGATGATGGGATTATTGACAAAGGTTCTGGTACGGTCCGAGAAGAAGGGCAGCTCATATTCCCGCATCACCAGATCCGCATAGCTGGCAAGCCCCTCCGTATCGGCGGTCAGGATCGCCACGTCCCGGTAACGGAGCTGTCCCTTCCGTACGCGCTCCCGGATATCCTCCGCCACTACCCTCAGCTCCTCCAGCGGATTGGCCGCCTGCCATACGGAGATCTCCCCTGAAGGATCCTTCGTGCATTCCCGGACAGGAAAACGGAACACCCGCTCCGTAAGGATCTTCAGCGCCGTATCCGTAGGCTGTACCGGCTGCAGCACCTTCTCTGCCCCCGGAGCCAGCTGCTCCAGCTGCTGCAGCATTTCCCTGCTCTGTCCGAACATGGAGGTCGCCGCATCCGAAGGATCCAGCGTGACCGTAAAAACCATGCGGGAAGCCCGTGCCGTCAGGCGCTCCAGCACCTTTCTCTGGGCCACCGTATAGCCTGTAAAGCCGTCAAAATAAAAGACTGCACCGTCCACGGCCCGGATCTCTCCCGGCTCCGCCAGAAGCCGTGCCAGATACGCGGGAAGTTCCTCCGCCACCATATACTGCTCCAGAAATGCGGAATCCTCCCGGAATTCCCGGTAGACCGTCAGCACATCCGACAGCTTCCGCCGGAGCTGCTCTCCCTGCTCCGGAAGCTCCGACAACGCCTTCTCCAGGTCCTCCGGCATGATATCAAAGAGAAGAAATTCCGAGAAAAGGGATTTCAGTTCCTCGATAAAGCCCTGCCGGTCCACACTTCCGCCGTACAGCTGCAGCTTCTCACGCACCCGTCCCACCACGGAACGAAGCAGGATCGTCTTGCCGTAATCCTCGAGCACGGTCCGCATGGAGCGTCCCTGCTCCTCAAAGATCCGGTACGCAAGACGCGTAAACCCGATGATATCGATATTGAAGAAACCGGCTCTGCCCGTCCGTTCCCGGTTCACCGACAGGATCCGCTGCTCCATGCTGCTTCCCGCCTGTTCCGGCACGATCAGATAAAACCTCTGCTCCGGATGCTGATATGCCGCATCCACCAGCTCCTCATAGATCCTTCCGGACTTCCCGGACCCTGCCGGCCCGGTCAGTATCTTCACTTCCGCACCCATAGTAACACTCCTTCATTTCAGGGCAAAACATCTGTTCGATTCTCTTATTTCATTCTACCCTAAATCCCCGTCGAGCGCAATCCACTTTCCGAACATCCGGAGTCGAAATTCTTGATTGATTCCCCCGAAAATGCTATAATCAATGCAGTGATCTGCAAGATGCAGAACAGGGGACAGCATAAAGGAGGTTATCATGCCAAATACGTACAGGATCAACTCACCATACAATAATCTGATCAAGTTAAATGTGACGCCGGGACATTTCGCAACACCCATGTCCCACATCAATGCCTTTATCGACCTTACGACACTGAAGGCCCGCAGCAGTGAGGCCCGTGCCGTTGCAAAGTCCATGTGCTCGGAATACATGGCCACCACCGTGGTGGACGTTATCATCTGCATGGACGGTATGGACGTGATCGGTGCATACCTTGCAGACGAGCTGACGAATTCCGGTATCATGTGCATGAACGCACACGGTTCCATCTATGTTATCACGCCGGAGCAGAATGCCATGGGGCAGCTGACCTTCCCGGACAACGTGATCCCGATGGTCAAGGGAAAGCATGCGCTTCTGCTGCTCTCCACCGCATCCACCGGACATACGGTTGAGAAGGCCATGGAGTGCATCCAGTACTACGGCGGCACCATCGCCGGGATCTCCGCCATGTTCACCGCAACGGATGAGATCCAGGGACATACGATCCACTCGATCTTCCATAAGGACGACATTGACGGTTATGATTCCTTCCCTTCGGATGGATGTCCCTTCTGCCAGAGCGGCGTGAAGCTGGACGGCATCGTATCCGCCAGCGGATTAAAGAAACTGTAAGTTTACCGGGAACGTTCGGGGCCCGCTCGCGAAACCCGGCATTACCCGCCCCCCTGGAGGCGGGGGTCTTCTCCCACTGAGATGAACCGAGAACGATAAATAAGGGGACAGGTCAGGCCTGTCCCCTTATTCCATGCTCCGGACGGAAATGCTCCCGCCGGATCCGCGTATGAAAGATCGTAATATTATTTTTTACTCCAGGTGGAGGGTGCGAACAGGATCAGCATCGGGAAGAGCTCCAGACGTCCCGCGATCATGTCGAAGATCATGACGAACTTGGACAAAACGCTGAACGCGGCATAATTTCCCGTGGGACCCACCGCCCCGAGACCCGGGCCGATGTTGTTCTGTGTGGCCGCCACTGCCGTAAACGTGGACTCCAGATCAAAGCCGTCAAAGCTGATCAGGAAGAAGGAAATGGCAAATACAAGAACATAGGCCATCATATAAACATTTGTGGTGCGGAGCGTCTCCTGCTCCACAACCCTTCCTTCCAGCCGGATCTTCTTCACACTCCGGGGATGGATGAAATGGGACAGTTCACTCTTCACCTGTTTAAACCAGAGGACCCAGCGCGACACCTTCATACCGCCGCCGGTACTGCCGGCACAGGCTCCGATGAACATGACGAAGACCATGATGAACTTCGGCATGGTCCCCCAGAGGTTGAAGTCCGTGGTTGCATAACCCGTGGTGGTCATTACGGAAGCCACCTGGAATGCCCCGTCCTTTAAGGCCGTTCCGAAGTTTCCCACATCCGAGAGGATGCCGAACACCACGAAGCCTACCGCAGCCACGTAGATGATCGTGTAGATCAGAACCTCCTCGCATTTCAGGATGTCCCTGAACTTCCGGAAAATGATAAGGAAATAAAGTTTGAAATTCACCCCGAACAGGAACATGAATATCGTAATGATGATCTGACAGGGGGTGGAGTAGCTTGCGATGCTGTCATTTCTTACTCCAAAGCCTCCGGTACCCGCATCACCGAAGGAGATGCAGAAGGCATCAAAGACCGGCATGCCGAAGATCATCAGAAGCAGGATATTCAGAACCGTAAGGCCGAGATAGATCGCGTAGAGCACGATCGCCGTCTGCCGTACCTTCGGAAGCATCTTCTCTACCGAAGGGCCCGGGCTCTCCGCCTTCATGATATTCATATCGTCCGCATTGGAAGGAAGTACCGCCAGGATAAATACCAGTACACCCATACCGCCGATCCAGTGGGTCAGACTCCGCCAGAACAGAAGTCCGTGGGACATGGCCTCGATATCCGTCAGGATACTTGCTCCCGTGGTGGTGAATCCGGATGCGGATTCAAAGATCGCATTGACAAGGTTCGGGATCTCCCCGCTGATCCAGAAGGGAAGTGCTCCCACAAAGCTGAGAAGCAGCCATCCCAGCGCCGTGATCACGAACCCTTCCTTCGCGTGGATCCGCTCCTTCTTCGTCTTCCTCAGGCGAAGAAGCGTGCCCACAAGGATCGCACCGGCCATGACAACGGCCAGATCAAACCAGCATTTCTCACCGTAAAGAAGTGCAACAAGCACCGGAAGGGCTATAAGGAACCCTTCCACCTGCAGCAGACTTCCGAGGATATGCAAGATCTTACCGTAATTCATGTTCCGTCTCCAAGTTGTTCCGTAGATTTAACTCCCGCCGATGGGATCCGGCCAAGATTCAGGCCGGCCTCCGCTGACATCATTCCGATCCGTTTCTCCGGGCATTGTCCGCCCGTCCCGATAGGTCAGTCCAGGATGTCATCAATCGAATTAAGGCCCCGTTCCGTGGTAACCACCACCACGCTGTCGCCTTCTTCGATCTTGTCATTTCCGCCGGGGCGAATGATCCTGCCCTTCCGGTTGATACAGCAGATCAGCGTATTCTTCCGGATCTTCAGATCCTTCAGCGTCCCCCAGGTTACCTTCGCTTCCTCTCCCACGTTGAATTCCAGCGCCTCCACACGCCCGTCCATCAGGCGGTACAGCGCCTCCACATTACTTCCGAAGCTGTTCTGCATGGAACGTACAAAGCGGGTGATATACTCCGCCGTGATCTTCTTCGTGGAAATGATGGTCCCCACGGGAAGCTCCGCCACCATGTCCTCATAGGAATTCCGGTGGATCTTGATCATCCGTTTCGCATCACTGATCTTATCCACGTAAAGGGACAGAAGGATGTTGGCCTCATCCTGCCCCATCAGGGCACAGACCGCATCCATATCATCGATGGACTCTTCCATCAGGAGCGTCTTGTCCGTGGCGTCCCCGTAGATCACCATGGCCTTCGGCAGTGCCTCTGCCAGTTCGTCGCAGCGCTTCGGATCCTTCTCGATGATCTTTACGGATATCTTCAGCTCCAGCAGACGTTTTGCCAGATAATAGGCGATGGTTCCCCCTCCGGCGATCAGCACGTTCTTGATCTTCTTTGCCTTGATCCCGACCTTGGTCAGGAAGCCCGTCAGGTCCTCCAGCGACAGGGTCACCGACATGGAATCTCCTGCTGCCAGCCGGAAATCACCGCCCGGGATCACCACTTCATTTCCGCGTTCCACCACGCAGATCAGGGCAGCGGTTCCCACCTTGGATCCGAAATCCTTCAACTGCAGACCGTCCAGTACGGACCCCTGGGGGATTACGAGCCGGATCAGACTGATCCTGCCCTTTGCAAAGGTATCCACCTCCAGTGCGGAAGGGATCTGGATCAGCCGCACCAGATCCGAGGCAGCCACCTGCTCCGGATTGATGGACATGGAAAGACCCAGTTCCTCCTTCAGGAAATACATCTCTTCCAGATACTGCGGGTCACGCACCCGCGCTATGGTCTGGCAGTGTCCGGCCTTTCTTGCGATCAGACACGCCATCATATTTTTCTCATCCTGATTGGTTGCCGCGATCAGCAGATCCATATCCCGGATCCCGGCATCGGTCTGTGCCGTGAGGCTGGTACAGTCTCCCTGAAAGCCGATGACGTCACTGGCTGCGGTTGCCGATTCCACCGCATGATAGTTCACGTCCATCACCGTAACCGCATGTCCTTCTTCATATAGCTGCTGCGCCAGGGATTTTCCCACCTGTCCGCAGCCTGCGATCAGAATATTCATACGTTCATCCTTTTTTTCTGGTTATTTTATAAAGAGTCTCCCGGATCTTGTCATACGAAACATAGGTGATCATCAGATGCGTCGATTCCTCCGGATATACCTGAAGGATCGAATCCCGGAATTCCTCTTCGGAAACCGTCTCTCCGTTCCAGCTGAAGATGGCATATTCGCCCTCCTGACGCGGCACCACCTCGGTTCCGCTTCCCAGTGTCAGAAATGCATTATCCTTCAGTTGATAGACCACCACCGTCCGCTTGTCCCCGATCATGGTATCATCCTTGAACAGACCCTTTCTCGACTCATATACGATGGAACCGGAGTTGCATTCACAGGTCAGTGTCCGGTCGGAGACAAAGGTGCGGACCTCTGTCTGTGTCTGATAATCCCCCACATGAAGGACCAGCTCCGGCGTGGAATCCTCGTCCAGATAGATTAGACTGTACTCCGGCTGATAGCTGTCGCCCCAGAGTTCCAGACTGACTGCCTGGAAGACCTCGATATCGTTCATATATTCCTGTGCCCAGTCCGTGGAAGCATCCGGATCCCACACACCTTCTTCATTCACACAGTACTGTCCGATCCACTGGTTCGTGGCCAGATATCCCTCCACATCAAAATAGTACTCCGTACCGTTGATCTTCAGCCACTGCTTTCTCGGATACCAGCCGGTCTGATCACGGAACCACCAGCCGTTCTTATCCTTTCTCCAGCGTCCGCCTGCATATTTCATGTTGACGGCACCGTTCTTTCCGATCCAGTAGCCCTGCCGGTAACCGGAGGTCTCCATGTATCCGCTGCTCAGGAAATAGTACCATTTCCCTTCCCATTTCAGCCAGCCGGTCGCATAGCTTCCGTCCGGATATTCATACCACCAGCCGGTCTTGTTATGCTTCCATTTTCCTTCCGCCGCTTCTGCCCGGTCCCCCGTCAGAAAAAGAAATCCCGCGATCAGAAATGCCGCAGCCAAAAGAGAGATACTGATTCTTCGTTTCATATGTTGCTGATCCTTTCCTTCACTGCCAAAAAGATACTCGTTCTATTATACGCCTATCCGAAGCAGAACTCAAGGTTTACCCTTTCCGGCCTTAAGGTACTGCATCACCCTGTCGTAATTCTCTTTCCTGTGCGGAAATGTACACTGAACGCAGCTCTTCACCCGAACCCCGTCTTTTTCCTTCCACTCCGGTGATCCGGGACAATCCTCCAGATGATAGAGGGGACAGTAGCAGAACAGGCAGTTCAGCTCCCGGATCCCCGAATGGCAGGGATAGTATTCACATTCCTTATGCTCGAAAAATGTATGCCTCTTCGTGTTCTTTCCGTCCATCTCTTCCTCTTTCCCCTCAGGCATTCGGTGCTTCATGTTCCTTCTGCTTTAGTTTACGCTCCCGGCAGGCCCTCATCTTCGATACGAAGGCCGTCACAAATGCCGGGCACGCCGGATAGTAAACATGGGGAAAGCCTGCCCAAAGCGTCTCCGTAGTTACCACCGCATCCCAGCTCCGACCGGTCACCGGCTTCTCCACATGGCAGAAGCTTCCGTTCTCCGTGCTGTCATAATAATGAAATTCATGTCCCCTGCATACGGTTCCCTCCGGCAGGAACAGGGGTTCCTTCTCCCACAGGGTCACATATCCGAACCGGACCGGATGCTTCTTATCCTCAGCGATCCCGGGAAGCGCACCGGCCATTTGATACGGATGTCCCTCCGGATCCTTCAGGGTCTGCTGCAGGTAAAGAAATCCGCCGCATTCCGCCACCGTGGGAAGTCCACCGGTTACAGCGGCACGGATCTCCCTGAGTAAATTCTGATTCTCCGACAGCTGCTTTGCAGAAAGCTCCGGATATCCGCCGGAAAGAAGCAGACCGTCACAGTCCTCCGGAAGATGCGGATCCGTAAGCGGTGAGAAGTATATAAGTTCCGCTCCCGCCCGTTCCAGCATCCGGAGATTATCCGTGTAACAGAAGGAAAATGCTGCGTCCCTCGCCACCGCAAGCCGCAGGGGTTCCGTTGCGGTTTCCGACACGGTTTCCGTTCCGTGTTCCGCCATAGTTTCCGGGAGATGTTCCGACACGGCCTCCCTTCCGCTCTCCCCGCCGGTGCCTGTCCCCCCGGACACGCTCTCCGCAGCCGGAGCCGATGCTCCAACGTTCTCCCTTAGGTTCACATTTTCCGCCTCCGCACCTGTCTTCGGACGTTCCGCCGCGTTCAGGATCCGGAAGAACCGCTCCCAGTCCAGCTGCCGCTCCACTGTCTCCCGTACCTTGCAGATGTACGCATCCGGAAGCTCACCCGGTGCAAGAAGTCCCAGATGTCTGCCCGGTGCCGTGAGTCCCTCCTCCTTCGGCAGGTACCCGAGACAGGCAAGTCCCGTTCCTTCTTCGATCAGCGGAGCAAGCCTTGCATACAACTCCCCGGAGATCTGATTCAACACCACTCCACGGATCAGATCCGCATGATCCAGCGCCTGAAATCCCTTCAGCAGGGCGATCAGCGATCTTCCCTGTCCCCGGGCATTTACCACCAGCAGTATCGGAAGTCCCAGCACCCGGGCCAGATCGTAGGAAGAACCGGTTTCTTCCGTTCCGGCCACACCGTCATAAAGCCCCATGACTCCCTCCACGATATGACAGCCCGGATCCGGGTCCTCCAGATAAAGCCGCCGTGTCATTTCCTCATCCGTGAAGAAGGTATCCAGATTCCTGGAGGGCACACCCAGTGCTGCGGTATGATACATGGGGTCGATATAGTCCGGACCGCATTTGTATGCATAAACAGTCTCCCCGCGGGCCGAAAGCGCCGCGAGGAGTCCTGTCGTAAATGTGGTTTTTCCGCTGCCGCTGCAGGGTGCAGCGATCATCAGTCCCGGCCGTTTCATGCTCCCGGCCTCCTTCCGAACTGGAACGAAAGGATTGCCACGGGGTTCTCCGCCGCCAGCGACTGGTACCGTCCCAGCTTCCGGTTCCGGGAAATGTTCACTTCCACATATTCCGCATCCTGGATCGTGTATTCCGTGGTGACGGTCCCGCTGAGCAGTTGTGCCAGCTCCGTCTTCGTCTCCAATGTCACTGCCGGGATCACCACCCGGGCATTTACGGATTTTTTGAAAAGTTCTGACAGGATGCCGAAAAGATTTCCGTCGGAACCGCCGATGATCACGTGGGTCGGTGCCGGAAGGTCACGGAAGGCTTCCGGAGCCTCTCCCTCCACCACCGTTACGCCTTCAGCCGAAAGGTGTCTCAGATTCCTCCGGACAAGCTCCGCCCGTGCCGGCTCCTTCTCGATGGCGTAGATCTCGGAATTCACCAGGATCCGCCCCAGTTCCGCCGCGAAGCTGCCGCTGCCGCTGCCGATATCGTAGATCACGGCCGGCTCCTTCACCCGGAGTTTCCCCAGTGCGATGGTCCGGATCTCCTCCTTGGTGATGGGAACTCCTCGCTCCTGCAGATATTCATCATTGGAAAGACCGGCCAACGCCTGCCGTTCCCGCTTCTCCGGCGGGATCCCCGGAGCATTGTTCCGGATCATGACTGTATAAAGGCCTTCCGGAAGGATATCCGGGAAAGGAACCTTCCTTGCGTCCTCGGCACCGATGCCCGGCCGCTCGCCCTCCTCCGCAAAGATCATCTCTTCCGGATAGGACAGCTGATATCCCGCATACATGGAGTACTTCTCCGGCTCTTCCTCCTCCCGGATCCAGGCCAGAAGCCGCTCCACATCCTCCTTTCCTGAGGTAAGAAGATAACTTCTCTTTTCATAGGACAGGTGCCGGAGCACCTCCTTCCGGGTCTCCTCATCCTGTCCGTGCAGACTCGCCACATACGCAGAGTCCCAGTGATCCTGCAGACGGGACGCGAGAAATGCGACCGAAGATATGCCGGGAACGGTATTGATCTGCATTTCCAGCTTACCCGTATCCGAAAGCAGCATGCGCCGCCGCCAGTTGGTAAGATAGAAGATCAGCCCTGCCGCCCCGCTGTAGAATCCGGAATCTCCGGACAGAAGCACTGCCACCCGCACATGAGGATCTCCCTGCCGTGCTTCCTGAAGCAGGTTCTCCAGCCGGGGAAGGATCTCTTCTCCCCTGTAGTAGGGATAGGTTTTCTTTTCCGTCTGATACGGCTCGATCAGCCGCGGTGCACCGAAAAGCACATCCGCCTCCCGGATGTTCCGCTTTGCCTTCTCCGTAAGATAACCGCTGTGTCCCGGGCCCATGCCCACCAAAGAAATGGTCACCGTCACCGTGTCCCTAAGATCCACGTCCAACAGTTCCCCCAGCCGGTCCAGCACCTCCGCATAGGGAACTCCGTCCTCCTCGGGGGCTCCGATGATATAGACCGCCGTCTCCGTCTCCTGCGCCGCGAAGACCTTCTCCGAGAAGCCTCCGCTGTGTCCGCTCTGCTTTGTGACCAGATGACGGATATCGTAAGCATGGATCGTGGCGCGGTTCATTTCCTGGGAGAAGGGGCCCTGCATGGCTATGATCTGCCGTCCCCGGATCCCCGCCTCTTCACATTTCCTGAGGCTTTCCTCCCCCGGCAGCACCCGTACGAAGAGGCGTTCCCGAAGGCCCTCCGCCTCCGCGATCTCCGCCACCGTGCTGACTCCCGTGGTAAGCAGGATATTCCCTGTGGTCCTTTGCAGCGCGGGGATCACTTCGGAGATCTCCGAGAAACGGAACACCTTCCGTTCCGGAGAATCCTTTGTCTTCCGCTTCAGACGAAGATACGGCACTCCGGCCTGCTCCGCCGCCGCCCGGATATTCTCCGACGCTTCAATGGCATAGGGATGGGTCGCATCCACCACGATCTTCGGCATCTCCTTCCGGATCGCCGCAGTCATCTCCGCCTGATCCATCCGGCCGTGCAATACCTGCACCGTATCACCGAGGCCGGCCTCCTCCAGCACAAGTGCGCCGTATTCGGTGGCAACCGAAACCATGGTTCCGATCTCCGCCGCCCCGAGCCTCCGTGCCAGACGCCGTCCTTCTGTCGTTCCCGCAAATAAAAATACCTGATTCATATATCATATCCCCGTTCCGTGATCATCCGACCGCCGGAAATGTGTGTTGTACTGTTTCCGATGAAGACCGTGGTAAACATATCCGCCGTCTCTTCCCGAAGTTCTCCCAGAGTGCCCGTCCAGGCCTGCTGGCCTTCCCGTCCGATCTGCCGGACATAGCCTGCGGCCCGATCCGGCGGAAGGATCTCCAGAAGAATGTCACATGCCTTCTTCAGATATCCGGCACGCCCTTTGGACTCCGGATTATAGAGAACGATCACCAGATCCGCTTCCGCTGCCAGCCGGAGCCGCTTCCCGATCAGGGGAAATGGCGTCAGCCGATCGCTCATGCTGATCACCGCAAAGTCATGCATAAGCGGTGCACCCAGCACGGCGGCTCCCGCAGAAGCCGCCGTAACTCCGGGCAGGATCCTGACCTCCACCTCCGGGAAGTCCTTCGCAAGAGAAAGCACCGGTCCGGCCATCCCGTAGATCCCCGCATCTCCGCTGCAAACCAGCGAAACCGTCTTCCCGCTGTCCGCGGCTTCCAACGCCAGCCGGCAGCGTTCCACCTCCCGGGTCATACCGGTCTCGATCCGCTCCTTATCCCGGAGTTCCTCCGGCAGAAGCGAGAGATACACCGGATAACCTGCGATGACATCGCTCTTTGAAAGTGCTTCCAGGGTTTCCTTCGTCATCCCTTCCTGCTTCCCCGGTCCAATGCCCGCCACATATAAGATTTTACTGTTTTCCTTTAGCATTGTCAGTCATTCCTTGCACACGGGACAGCTGCCCCGCTGTCAGGCTCAGAGTTCAATCTCCTCATCGTTGATCACGATATCCGCGAGTCCGCGGGTGATCCGGATCCGGTCCGTCGATGCAGAGGTTACATGCCCGTTCACCATTTCCATCTTAGCCTTCATGTCCACACAGTCCATATGGACATCCGTCTCCGTACTCTCGCCTCCGAAGATCCACGCTTCGATGCCCGCTCCCTTATACCGGATCGCCGCCGATACGATATCGATCTTTGACGTCCCCTTCAGGCTGCCCCAGGCTGTGGTCCGGTCGGACCGGAGATTGACATGCATGGACAGATCATGCAGATTCAGTTCCGCAGGTTCATCCGAAAGCGTACCGATCACGCCGAGGGTGGTTCCGCTGCAGCTGAACCGGAGCATGGATCGAGTGGCATCGATCCGCATTGCGTTATACAGGCTTCCGACGCAGACACCTCCCGGAAGCTGAAATCCATCATGAGATTGCAGTCATGGATGAGAAGATCTTCCTTCCCGTACATGGAACCGATACCGACGCCCTCGCTTCCGCCCATGTTGAGGATGTAACCACCCTTATGGATCCGGGTGATGCCACCCAGACCGGAGCCGATACCGATCAGTGCCTTACCGGATGCATCGATGGATATCTCTCCGTCCTGATAGAATTCCAGGGTTCCGTGGTGCTGATCCGGCGCATTTCCGATACCGAAAACGTCCGTTCCGTCCAGATTGATCCTGAGATTCCCTTCTCCCTCCGTCATCAGGGTGGAGCCTTCCGGAACAAGGATCCCGCCGCCGTCCAACCGGTTCTCTCCCACCAGCCGGAGTGTCAGGTGCGCGTTTTCCGCCATGCGGATACACGGACGGTGTTTATGATTCGACAGCATGACATTTTCCATGGTCACCGTACCGGAGTAACCCTCCATTACCTCGATATGGATATTGGAATCCACATTCGGATTGCCGGCGATGGTGATATCCCGGCAGGTCACATCCTTCTCTCCGATGATGATGGTGGTCTTTCCTTCCTTGATCAGGTTGGTAATGGTCACACGTGCGGTCTTGCCCGCTCTGTACACCTGATCCACCAGACCGTCCAGATGATCCCGGTAGAACCGGCAGATCTCCATCTTCATATTGGAATCGATGGACTGCTGGATCTCCTCCGTAGGCCGTGCCACGTAGTAGCCCTGGATCAGATCCGCCCCGAGCCGGATCACCGCCTGCAGCTCCTCCCGGGTCTCCACGCCCTCTGCCAGGGCAAGGATATTGTTGTCATGACAGAATTCGATGATATTTCTTACAAAATGCTGCTTCTGGGAACTGCTCTGGATCTCTGTCAGCAGCGAACGGTCGATCTTTACACAGTTCGGCATATACCTCAGCAGGTTGCTCACATTGGAATAACCGGTCCCGTAATCGTCAACGGCGATACCGCTTCCCAGACTGGCCAGATGGGTCTTCAGCTCATCCAGCTTCTCGTCCGCCAGCTCCGCCTGTTCCGTCAGTTCCACCACCACCCGGTCCGCATGCTTCCTGAGGATATTATCCACCGCCGCCGCGTCCTCCGGCTTCAGTGTCATGCCCGGAATACTGTTGACGAAGATCTTCCTGTCCTTAAACTCATCCTTCTTCGCATCCACGATCCCCAGCACATTCAGGAAGGTGGCCTTCTCCACATCCCTGAGACGTCCGAGGGCGCTTGCATGCCGGATGATCTGCAGCGGCGGAACCTTCCATGCGGAACCGGAACGCATCAAAGCCTCGTAGGAATAGATCTCCCCGTCCTTCGCACTGACGATGGGCTGGAAATGATACGCCAGCAGGTTCTGATCCAGGATATGCTCCACTTCCGCCCGCTCCCGCTTCTCTTCTTCCGTAAGATCCGCATCCATGGCGCTGAAACGGTCATCCTTCACCAGCGGATATTTTACCTCCATGTCCTTCGTCATCAGAAGATGGAAGGATTTCATGGCAATAGTACGGCGAAGCACCTCCAGGCCCCGGGAGAGCGCATACATCCAGTAGCGTGTTACAGTTTTGAAGGCCCGTGCCTCGGTGCCGAAATCCAGCACCGCATATCCGAAGGTCTTCCGCTCATTAAAGACCGGTACGAAGAAATGTCCCACCGGCTGCTCCGTCTCCGCATCCTCCAGCATGAGAGAGGTATCGATCATCCGTCCGGTTCTCGCCGCCGCTTCCTCGGAATGATCCAGATCATAGGAAAGGGCATGATACATTCTCTCCGGATACCCCTCCGAAAGGAACATATCCTTCGCCAGGCGGTCCGAATCCAGCCACTGTTCGTCCAGATAGATATCCAGCCTGCGGACACCTTCCATGAAATAAACATAGTCATAGGCCGTCCGGAAGAAATCATCCAGGTTATCCGCCATCAGAAGGTCTTCCTGCATATAATCATGCAGCGACTGGAATCCGCCTACGGAATTCCCGGTGGCCCACTCGGGCCTTCTGGAGCAGCAGGCATCCTGCGTCGCCATCTTACAGCCGCAGCTCTCCCCGATAAAGAATCTTGTCGCCGGCTTCGGCAGCGACGGCTCCTTACCCTCCAGCTTCCGCAGTATGGTTTCGATGGCGTAAGCCCCGTAATACTCCCCGGGCACCCAGGGTGCGGTGATGGGCACCGGACTCTTTCGTCCCTCCTCCGAAGTACCGTATCCCACGATGGCTATCTCCTCCGGGATCTTCACCCCGGCCGTCTCCATACCGATCCCGACACCGATGGCCATGGGATCATTTGCACAGATCACAGCCTCCGGCATATGGTCACGGTCCCGAAGCAGTGCCTCCGCACAGGCAACTCCGCTGTAATACCAGAAGTCCCCGTAGAAGACCCAGTCCTCATTTACGGGAAGTCCGTGGTCCTTCATGGCCGCCCGGAATGCCTCCAGCCGGCGGATGGAATGCACATGGTTCTGCCGTCCGGTTATATACGCGAGTTCCCGCATGCCGTGTTCTTCGATCATATGGCTGACGGTGTCATAAACCGCCTGATAGCCGTCCGTCCAGAAGGTGGAGAAGTATTTGCTCTCCGTATCTACACACACCACCGGACCGTTAAAGCAGGCATGGATCTTCTCCTGGATCTCCTTTTCCACACCCGGTGTCTGGATCATGTCGGAAAGCACCACCACACCGTCAAAATCCGGATAATTCACCAGATTGAAAATGTTGGAATCCCCGTTCTCTCTGGCCCTGGTACTCTGATACTTGATGAACATGGAGAATACATATACATCAGCATTTTCCGAAAATGCCTTCTCCAGTGCCCCACGGACAAAATCACTCTGATACTCTTCGTCTGCCTGTGCCACAAGCAGAGCGATCTTTCGTCTCTTCATGCAGTCTCCCCCGTCTTCTCCGAGTTTTTTATACCGTCCCGTCCCCCAAATTACAGGCCAGTGAAAATGTAATGCCCTGTCCCACAGCCTTCGGAAGGATAAGCCATCCTTCTCTCCCGGCCAGGCACATGGCTGCGCGTCCGGATACCTCCCCGACGCCAACCTGTTCTTCCACAAATGCGGATTCCGGAAAATCTCCCGGCACCTCCCGCAGTTCCTCCGCGATATAGGTCCGAAAAGGAATTCCCAGGCCTTTCGCCAGCGACAGGATCGCCGGTTCTTTCTTCTTCACATCGATGCTGGCGATCCCCGCCAGGGCTTCCGCATCCAGTCCCAGATCCTCACACTGCTCCCGGACAAAGGCCTCCAGCTGTCCTGCCGGAATATCCTTCCTGCAGCCGATCCCCGCATAAAGGCACCGGGGTGTGAGATACAGTATGTCCTTTTCTTTCAGGATATCCGCCGGAAGAGGACCGAGTGTGATCCGTATATCCGCCGGTTCCTCCGGTGAAACCATACAGGTTCCCTCCGGAACACCGCATATGCCCCGGATCTGCTCCAAGATCCTTCCTGCCGGTTCCTTCGCCCCTTCCTGCCAGGCGATCCGGATCTTTGCTCCGGCAACCGCTCTTCCCGAAACCCGCGGCAGTGCCTTCGGATTCCGAATCCGCATCCCATACTCCTTCGCAAAAAGATCCGCCGCAAAGGCTCCGGTCCGGTCCGTGGCTGTGGTGATGACCGGTACCGCGCCGGTGATCTCCGACAGTTCCGCCGCCAGCGCATTTGCTCCTCCCACATGTCCCGACAGAATGGGGATCACGTAGTCTCCCAGGACATCCATCACAAGTACCGGAACATCCGTCAGCTTATCCCGGACACAGCCTGCTATGGCTCTGACCGCGATCCCTGCCGCTCCGATAAAAAGCAATGGATCACCTGCCGTAAATCCCTCCGCGGCCCATGCCGAAAGAGGAACCGTAACCTCCGTTGCAACAAAAGGACACTTCTTATTCTCCGTGAACGGTGCTTCGGCCAGTGCCTCTTCCGTCTGACCCGGCGTCCACCCGGAAGCTTCCTCCGTATGGAATTTTCGATACACCTCTGCAGGCATCCTTCCGGCGATCTTCTCCGCCAGTCCGTATCCCTGCGGTGTAAAACATATGATCCGCAGCATCCTTCCCGTCTCTTTCCCCTGTCATGGCACGGCATCCCCGGGGTCGTCTGTCCGGATGTCCGATGATCCGCACTCCCCAGCGCCCGTTTCTCCCTCGTTCATTCCATCCGGCCCGTGCATCCGGCCCTGCTTCCTGCGTTATTCCCCGCTTTCCTCACTGCTCCGGGCATCACGGTACCCGGTGGAAAAGGACGGATCATACAGTTTCGAATGCTGATAGCCGCTGCCGATCACCGCATCTCCCACAAGCACCACTGCCGTCCGTTGGATCCCTGCCCTTTGGGCCTCCTCGGCCATTCTGGAAATGGTGGTATGTACCCGCTTCTCCTCCGGCCAGGTAGCCTTGTAAATAATGGCCACCGGGGTATCCCCGGACCGTCCTCCGATGATCAGCTTCCGGGCCAGTTCCGGCAGCATTCCTGCGGACAGATAGATGGCCATGGAACACTGATGTGCCGCCAGACTCTCCATGGATTCGTAGGAGGGCACCGGCGTCCGTCCCTCCATGCGTGTCAGGATCAGCGTCTGGGATACGCCGGGAAGCGTAAATTCCATATTCAGCTGGGCCGCCGCACCGAAGGCCGCCGTCACTCCCGGACAGCTGTCATAGGCGATCCCCAGCCGGTCCAGTTCATCCATCTGCTCCCGGACAGCCCCGTAGAGACTGGGTTCTCCGGTATGCAGCCGGACCACGGTCTTCCCTGCCTCATGGGCCTTCCTGATCAGCTCGACGATCTCCGTGAGATCCAGTTCCGCGCTGTTATACCGCTCCGCATCCTCCCTGCAGAAGGAAAGCAGCTCCGGGTTCACCAGGGAACCGGCATAGATCACCACATCTGCTTCCGAAAGCAGCTTCTGTCCCCGCACCGTGATAAGATCCACGGCTCCGGGACCAGCACCCACAAAATGTACCATATCTTCCTCCCGGTTCTTCGTACCATGTTTTCAGAACTGCCGGCTCCCTGCGTCCGCACCTTCCGTTCCGGCTCGTACGCTTCCGGATCAGTCCGTCGGACGCTGATAGAACCGTCCGTACACCCGCTCCGTCTTCAGGATATTCACAAAGGCCGCAGGATCCGCCTCCTTGATCACATTTGCCACTCGTCCGGATTCCGCTCCGGAAACCACGGAATATACCACATTTCTCTCGCAATGCTCATAGGAGCCTTCGCCTTCCAGGATCGTGGCCCCGTGATTGCTGACCTTCGTGATGGCCTCGCATACCTCCCGCGGTTTGTTGGTCACAACAAAGAAGGTGGCCTTCTGGTATTTCCGGTACAGCATCCGCACTGCTCCGGTGGATGTGTACTGGAAAATGATGGAATAAAGCGCCTTGTCCCATCCGAAGAGGAAGCCTGCGGTGATCAGGATCACACCGTTTACCATCAGAATGATATTAAAGGAATCCACCCCTCTTTTTTCGGAGAGATAGATGGCGATAAAATCCGTTCCACCGCTGGTGCCGTCGTTGATCAGGCAGACACTGATGGCAGCCCCGTTGATGAGACCGCCGAACACACTGATCAGCAGGATGTCCCGGGTCACCACAATGGGCGGGATCAGATCCGCCAGCACACTGGTAAGCACGATACACCAGCAGGACAGCATGGTGAATTTCTTTCCGATGAACCGGAAACCGATGTAGACGGGGATCGCATTGATGATCAGGTTGATCACCGTATAGGGAAGGTGGAATTGAAAGAACTTATCCGCCACCTCCTGGATCAGCAGGGTAAGACCGCTGGCACCGCCGGGCAGAAGACCGCCCGTGTGTACGAAGGTGTTGATATTCAGAGCCATAACAAATGAGGCCAGCGAGACCGCCGTCACGCGCCAGATAAAACTGCCCCTCAGTTTCTTCCTTTTCTCCTCCATCTTAGCCTCCCTCCCGGGATCCGTCCCCTCCGGTCCTTATGTCGGCTGTTCTTATCTTTTTCTGTTGTAGAAGAAGTCAGATCCTCTCCCGTATCACGCCGGGCTCTTTTTGCTCTCCTCCAGCCATTGCAGGGCCAGAGGACTCTCCGCAAGGATTCCCTGTACATTTGTATAGAGAATCATCTCGATCCCGATCCGTCCGTCGGCCCTGCGCCGTAAATGCTCCAGCGCTTCTTCCAGGATCACCCGGGAAACCTCCCGTGCCTCCGTATCCAAAAGAAGTCCCAGCGCCGCTTCCGTAGAGACGCATGCCCGGATCCGTTCCGTCATACATTTCAAAGAGGACAGATCCTCGCTGTCTTCCCCTTCCGTCCTTTTATCTTCTGCGGTTCCGGCAGCCATAGGCCTTGTTTCTTCGATCCATGCTTCCGAAGTTTTCTTTGCCCATATTCTCTCTGCCGCATCCGCCAGCAGTTCCATCCGACGGTCTCCGTAACGGGAATGGGTATTCATCGCACCCCCGGCACATTTCACCAGTTTTCCCATATGCCCGAGAAGAACCATCCGTCCGAAGCCTTCTTCCGCCGCCATATCGATGGTGTCTCCGATGAAATTGCTGCATTTCACCGCCCGGTCCAGATCGTATGCGTAGGTCTTCCGGAGCATATCCATACCGTAATTCCCCGGGGTTACCACGGCGATCCGCTGACCCTGAAGATACCGCTGCCTGAGTTCCAGCCGGATCGTATCCGTAAGTGCCTTCTCGCTCATGGGTTCCACGATGCCGCTGGTTCCGATGATGG
This sequence comes from Eubacterium sp., assembly GCA_017437905.1. Classification (GTDB taxonomy): domain Bacteria; phylum Bacillota; class Clostridia; order Lachnospirales; family Lachnospiraceae; genus Eubacterium_Q. The sequence continues at coordinate 15,933 of JAFRWY010000078.1, read as the reverse complement.
AGATGCCTCCCAGGATCCCGAGCCGCGGATTGAAGGTCTTCTTCGCACATTCCTCCCCGCCGGGCACGGAAATGGTCACCACCAGCGGTCCCGGTTCATCCAGAAGTTCCATCACTTCCGTCACCTCACGGGTGATCATTTCCCTGGGAACGTGATTGATGGCGGCTTCTCCCACCGGCTGGTCCAGCCCGGGCTCCGTAACCCGTCCGACTCCCTCGCCTCCCAGAATGATCACCCTTGGCCGGGAATCCGCCACCTTTTCCTTCGCGTCTAAACCAGTGACCTGATCATCCGCCTCCGTCTTTGTCCCGTACTCTTCCGTAACCTCCCCGGGAGGTCGTTCCACACGTGCCGTGATCAGAAGTCCCGTGGTCACATCCGGATCATCGCCCCCGTCCTTCCGGACACTGCAGGAAGCATATCCCTCCGTCCGCTTACGGTTCAGAAGGTCCGTCTCCCATGGGATCCCGGCCGGCGTCATGATACGGATCGTTGCCCTGTCCTGTCCGGTAAGCAGCATCCATGCCGCCGCCTTCGCCGCGGCCGCCGCGCAGCTCCCTGTCGTAAAGCCTTTCTTTGCCATATGCTTCTCCCCGGCTCTGCTCCATCCGCCGGATATCCTCGTCCCAGGATTGACGCGGATCGTAACCGCTCTCCTGCTTTCTCTGACTCATGGTATCCCAGGGCGACCCCTGTCCCGCATCGAACCGTACCTGTCTTTGCCCCGCATCCCATGCCGGACCGCCATTTCCGAACGTCCCTTCTCCGAAACGGGGATCTTCCACCACATATCCCTGATATTCCTCCGGTTCTTTGTTCCGTCCCCGGCTCATGGAGAGAATGATCAGGAAGAGGATCACGGCCAGCACCACGATCAGCCAGGTATAAGAGGTGCTCACCGGCATTTCATAGGATTCCTTTGATACCAGGTTATCATAATACTCCGTCTCATAGATCCCAAGCCGTCTGTGACTGGGAAAATCCGCATCGCTTTTCAGGAAATAGGTATAACTGATTTTCGTTCCTCCCGGGTCATCCCAGGTAACATCCAGGTTGTACCATTTCCCGTCCACGCAGACCATATTCCACATATGATTCGACTCCGTGGCGTTCTCCGGCTTATCGCTTCCGGTTATGATCTTTGTACGAATGCCGACACGGTTCAGCAGATAGTAGGTGGCAAGTCCGTAACCGGAGCATACCATCTTCCCGTCCCGGAAACCGTCAATATCCGTATGGTTCACCATGGAGGTGCTGTAATCATAATCAAAGTTTCTGATCAGATAGTCGTGGACATTCTTCACGGTCTCATAATCATCCTTACCCTTCAGTTCCTCCGCCAGCCTGTCCATTTTATTAAAATGGGCATCCATCTCCTCCTTCGTGTAAGGATATTTGATCAAGATCTGAAGCTGTGTCCCGCTGTAGGTAAAATAAACCGTCTGGGTATAGTAGCAGAGATAACAACCGCTCTTCAGCGGATCGGAAAGATTGTCATGCGCCTGAAACCCGTGAAGATCCGAATGAACGATCTGCTTCCCCAGAGACCGGTTCCTCACCGTATAGTATTCCAGCGCTTCCCGCCGGTAGATCTGATCCGCAAGCATCGTATAGTATTCATCCGTGGAGTTGATCTCCCGCACCGTGGTGGCGGAAACCGTCCGTTCCGGATCCGCTTCTTCCCCCGGGATCCACAGCATCCCGAGAAGCCCTGCGCAAAGCACCAGCAGCAGTTTCACGATCCGGTACCGGATTCTCTCTTTCCTTCGGTTCATCATCTTACGTCTTACTCCCACAATTGTTACAGTGAATACAGGACCGCGTTCACGATCGCCGCAGCCACGTTGCTGCCGCCCTTTCTTCCCGCATTCACGATATACGGCACATCCAGTGCCATAATGCATTCCTTTGCATATTCCACATTTACAAAACCCACGGGGACTCCTACGATAAACGCCGGCCGGTACGTCCCCCGAAGGATCATATCCCGGAGCCGGAGCAGTGCCGTCGGTGCATTTCCTATCACATATACCACCGGCCCTTCCAGTGCCGCCGCTCGCTCCATGCTGACCACTGCCCGGGTGGTTTCCCTGGCCTTTGCCTCCTCTGCCACATCCGGATCCGACATGAAGCAGTACGCCTCACAGCCAAACGCCGCCAGTTTCCTTTTATTGATCCCGGCCATGGCCATCTGCGTATCCGTGACGATCCGCGCCCCCTGCCGGAGAAGTTCCTGCAGGATCCCGACGGCTCCTTCGGAAAAGCGCATGGTATCGGCATAGGAGAAATCGGCCGTGGTATGGATCACCCGCCGGATCAGAAGATCCCTGTCCTCCGGCAGACTGACACCCATCGCCTCCAGTTCCTGCTTTATGATCCGAAAACTCTCTGCTTCGATCTCCTCCGGCCGGAGCAGCTGTTCTTTCTGTCCGCTATGTTCCATAAAGCAAAGTATCCTTTCCGATCCCCATAATAACTCATTTTAATTATACCAAAACCGCCCATTTCATACAACAAAAAGAGACGGAGGATACGGTTCCTATTCGCCGCATCCTCCGTCTCTTTGAACGCATTCTTCATGTCCGGCAAATGCTCCTGCCGGAATCTTAACCCTGCTGATAACCGGTCTCACGAACCTTCCCATTACCGGCAGTCTTACAGATCTGCGAATAAGTGATCCCCGAGTCGCTTCTAACCGTAATGACCGGTCTTTTTGTCCCGCGGAGACTCCCCGCGCGTCTGCTAACCCACACCTTACAGGACTTCTCAATTTCCCTATTCATAACGAATACCTCCCGGTTATATTTTCCCCTTCACATCTACAGTGTAGCACCATAACCCGGATTCTTTTTTTGCATAAATGATCCGTCCATTAAGGCAGCATGGTTCCGAAGCCCCGGAATAACAACAATGCGGTTTCTGCCGGACACGGGAATAGTCAGATTTCCTCCCTTACCTGATTCCTTATCTTACTTCACGCTGACCCAGATCGCCGGACGGACACCGGCCGCTTTATCCATATCCGGAAAATGACCGGCGTACACATTTCCGAAAATGCTGACCGCCACGGATTCATTTCCGTCCCAGCCGCGCTCTCTCAGCCACCACCAGGTAGACTCGGTTTCTAAACCACCCCGGTCTTTATACTCCTTGTCATAATAATCATCCCTTCCGCGATGGGCAGCATCAAATCCCGTTTCCGCTCCCATAGCCCTCGCATATTCCGTAGGCTGGCAGGCCCGGTCCATGCAGTAGGTCTGCGTATAATTATCCACTTCGGTCTCCGTCTCATCGGAAAAATACTTCCTCGCTTCCGGGATACTGAGAAGAAATACTTTATCCTTTGTATCCTTACCAACCGGACTATCGCCTTCATGGCCCTGACGTTCCGCCTCATCATTGATTCCCGATTCCGCTTTCACATTTGTTGTCAGGATCCTCGACTGGCAGCTTTTATCAAATGCATTGTTATAGAATTCACCGTTCAGCCATGTTCTGAGACTGCAGGTGTCCCAGGTGATCTCATGATCCTGGGGTTCCTGATACTTTCTGTAATCCAGCACATACCGGCTGATCAGCAGAATCTTATCACCATCCTTATCCAGAACCCGCCACTCGATAGGTTCTTTCCCGTTCTCCGGATCATTGTCCTGTTCACATGCGCCAAATGTAACGATATCTCCCACCTTTGCAGAGGAAAGCTCGCTTCGGGAAGCATTGTCTTCGCCACCCTTCGATGTTGCTTCCTCCGGATCAAAGATCCTGCTCATGGCTTCGTACAGCGGCAGACCCTTTCCTTCATTTGCCCACCAGAAGGGCCCCAGCGATCCGTTATGGAAGGTGACAAGCAGCGACAGGATCAGTGAGATACCGCCGACAGCAAGACCCGCGATCCCCTTTGCTCTCTTCTGCTTCGAGGACGCGATCCCGCAGATACCGAAGGTGACTGCCGTAACCGTAAGAAGGATCGGAAGCCACGGACCGGTTTTGGACACCAGGAATCCGGCAACCAGACTGAGGCAGGCCGAGATCAGGGAGATCAGCCCCAGCAGGGAGGCAGCACCTTCTCCTTTCGCCGTGTCATTCTCTTTCGATGCCTGTGATTTCTTCTGTTCCTGCGGCTGTCCCTGAGGCTGTGCCTGTCCCCGTACCTGCGGCATACCCTGAGGCTGCGGCTGTCCCTGAGGCCGGTTATAGCCACCGGGCATCTGATTATAGTCACCAGACATTCCGGCAGGTCTTCCCGCCAACTGACCGGAACCACCCTGCATTCCGCCCGGGCCGCCCTGCATCTGTCCGTAACCGCCCTGCATCTGTCCGTAACCGCCCTGCATTCCGCCCGGACCGCCCTGCATCTGTCCGGAACCGCCCTGCATTCCGCCCGGACCTCCCGGCATCTGCCCGTAGCCGCCCTGCATTCCACCCGGGCCGCCCTGCATCTGTCCGTAGCCACCGGGCATTCCGTCCGGACCTCCCGGCTGCTGTCCGTAACCGCCCTGCATTCCGCCCGGACCTCCCACCAGCCGGCCGGAGCCACCGGGCATTCCCGCCGGTGCGGCTTCAACGAACTGCAGCACCACAGCGTTCCCCTCATCCGTCCCGTTGGGAGAAATCAGGAGGGATGTGCCGTTTTCAATCGGCAGCTGGCTGATCTTCTGATTCCTGCAGTAAATCCCGTAGGTGCTCTGCATATCCTGGATGTACCAGTTTCCGTTCACCCTGTAGATCACACCATGTGAGCGGGATACACAATTTGACTGGAGCACGATATCACACTCCCCCGAACGGCCGAAAGAGAACGCATCCTTTCCCATCCGTTCCAGGTCGAATTCTTTCATCCCGTAACCTGAATCACGTATAACAATCTTCATGGAAACCTCCTGCAGGCCTTACGTCCTGCCTGTCACCGGTCTTCGTCTGCTTTGGCAGACAGATCCGCATCACTTTTGTTTCTTCTTCAGGATCAGATAGATCACACCCAGATTGATCCCGACGATGGCTACGATATACCCGATCACAAGAAATACGAAGAGCACCGGATTCGTTTCAGACTTCGTCTTCTCTATGGCAATACCGTCAGCAGCGGTTGTATCCTCCGTACCCGGATTTGTGCCCCTCCCCTCTGTGGACATTTCCGTTCCGGATTCCGTCATTGCCGTACCCTGTTCACCGGGCTGTTCCGTATCCTCCTCCGTTGCCGGAGCTTCCGTTGCAGGTGCTTCCGTCACAGCTTCGGTGCTTTCCTCCCGTTCCTTTACCATGGCATCGAATTCTTTCGAATAGTTATTGGGACCGGAGAAATAAATCGACCAGTATCCGTCATCCCAGTCGGTTTTATATTCCATCAGCGTCTGATATGCATCATACTCCGGGATACGACCACCGCCATAGGCATTATAGTAATCATATCCGTAATCGATCAGATACAGATTTCCGCTCTTTTTTATACCTTTGATGTAAACAGCTACGGTTCCTTCCCGGCCATAGGTGATGGTGGAATAGTATTTTCCTTCATGATAATACTTCTTCCAGTATTCATCCGTCACCGTATCTTTCTCTGCCTGGATCGACTTGTCGGATCGGTTGAACACATTTTTCAGGATCCAGTCCGTGATCTCCCCGTCAAAAATCTTGTAATCCTCATCCGCATTGAATATTTTCAGCGGATCCCGTTCCAGCTCCTCCGGTTTATCATAACTGTAATATGCATAATCCATGAGGACCGGGTCTCTGGGGAAATTCCCGTAGACCCCACCGCTCAGGATGGGAAATGCCTCATCCTGACGATAATCATACTCCTCGTAAGGATTCATGTATCCGGTATTCCATAACAGGTCTTCCAACAACTCCGTCTTCACGATGGCCGTGGATATGTCCCTGTCCATCTGCATATAAGTCGGAAGCTGTTCAGGCAGAACCCCGATATAATACCGGTCCATCCCTACCAGATCATCCTCCAGTTCCTCACTGACGGCACTGCCCAGCGTGATCTCCTCACCGGATTTTTTCATCGGATAAACGGTTTCCCCGATCATGGTATAAAGGGGACTCTCCGCCCCCACATTCTTTTCGAAGGCAAAATACCAGACATAATCCGTGAATTTATACAGTTCCTTTACGGTTCCGTCCGTATAGGTATATAGATACACACCTTTCTCATATTCATAGGACACGATCAACTCCGGAACATCGTCATGGTCCAGATCATAGATAAGTCCCTCCATGGAGTAATACGGATTCATGTAGTACTGATCTCCGTAATCCGAATCCGGATACTGATCCCGGATCCCCTTCAGGAAGTCCTGATAGCCTGCCACCCATGCAGGCTCCTGATCAGCCCTGGAAATATCCGACGCGCCGGTGAAAAGGGAAGACAACAGTACCGAAGCTGCAGCGAATCCAAGCAGTGCACGTCTTCTCCGGCTGCCGTGCACCTTTCCTTCCCTATGCTTATTCCGACTATGACACTTTTTCAATCGATCCATTCGACAGTCTCCCTTTCAGACCCTTATCATTTGGTAATATACTTTACATATTTTCTGACATTTGAGATATTTCCGCCTTCCACAACCTCTGTGGAGGATTCCAGTTCCACGTTCCGTTCATAGTAGTAGGTGGTAATTATCTCTCTGATTTTGTATTTGGTCACCTTTTCCTTCGTGGTGGAATCAATAAACAACATCATACCCACATCTCCGTTAACCCATCCGCTGGTTCCCTCTGTCCCACCGGTCGTCTGCTTGGCGCCTCTGATCACATATGCGGTTTCATTGCTGATATTCTTCCCACTCGAACTCCCGCTGGACCAACCGCTTGGGCTGATCTTCGTCGATGCATTCAGTTCATCCACAGTGATCCATGTGGTCCGGTAATGAATGTATTGGGTTGTACTTGGCTTGTATTTGCTGTAGTACCTGCCATTATAATCTGCATAATTATATTCGCACATGTTATAACCGGTGACCACTTCCTCCGTATACTGTTCCACTTCATGACTGCTATCCGACGTCAACACGTTTGTCGTCCAGTCACTCCATTTCCCGTAGTCTGTCTTAACGTCCGTTCTCGTCCAGCCGGACTCACTCGAATTTCTGCTTTCCTTTTTCTCCTTCTTCAAATACATCCATTTCTCGGCAGTGATCTTTGCACCTGTCGGTACATCCGATGCGGGACCCCAGTCCGATTCCGCATGCTCCGTCCATACCGCATACAGAGTGATATTGTAAGAATCCATGATACTTGAAGCACTGTACCGGGTCCCGGTCCCGTAAGCGTCATCATACCATCCTTCGAATGTGTAATAATCTCTTGTCGGTGTGGGAAGCGTACCTATGGCTTTCCCCTCCTGCACACTCCTCTTTGTCTCTGATACGGTTCCTCCGTTCGGGTCAAATGTAATCGTATAATTCTGAAGTACCACCGGTTCCGGTCCCTTGCTCACAATGATCGTTACCGTGGACCCGTTCTCCACCTGCGTACCTGCAACCGGGCTTGTCCGGATCGCGATCCCTTCCGGAACCGAAGAAGAGAATTCTCTCTTCACGTCAGCCTTCAGTCCGGTTCTTTCCACAAAGGATTTGGCACTTGATTCCGTCTCTCCCTCCACATCCGGAACTTCCTTCATTTTTTTTGTTGTGTCCTGCTTCGTGTTGTCCGGTGTATCCCCGGGCGTCACTTTCGTATCTCCGGAGGGATCCTCGTCCGGGATCACCGTATCATCGTTTACAGCGCCCTGCTTTCCCTTTGATACCACAAGAGAAACCGTAGTACCGACCTTCACCTTCTCATTCTCCGGAATACTCTGCTCGATGACCAGATCCTTTTGCACTATATCATCATATCTGTAGGACCATGACACACTGAGTCCCAGATTCGTCAGTTTCTGTTCCGCTTCCGCCTTCGAAAGGAGCGTCACATCCGGCATCCGTACGGTAGCCTCCGTCTTCGCACCCAGGCTGACCACAACCCGTATCGTGGTTCCCTCATTCACTGAGGTTCCGGCTGCCGGCGTCTGGGAAATGATCTGCCCCTTCGGAACGCTGTCACTGTATTCCAGCCGTTCCTGTTCCAGATACAGCTTCGCTGCTCCGGCCTTCTTCGCCGCCTCCTCCCAGGATACCTTTCCCAGATCAGGAACTTTGGTCGTTTTTGTGGTATCGATGTCTTCGATTCCCTCCGATACGATCACACGGATCTTCGTTCCTTTTTCAATTCCTTCTTCTTCCTTCTGTCCTTCCTCATACTCGATCCGGATGACGGATCCCGGTGCGATGGCTTCATTTGCTTCGGATACCTCTTCGATCTCGAATCCCATCTTCTTCAGTTCATCCACTACTTCCTGTCCGGACCGGCCCTCATAATTCTTCGCAACGATCTCGAGTTTTTCCTTACCGTCACTGATCGTCACTTTTACGAGTTCTCCCTTTTTTATGATCTGACCTGCTTTGATCTCCTGTTTCAGGACAAGCCCCTTCGGGATTTCATCATCATTCTTTTTTCCGTTGATCTGACAGTCAAGTCCCATCTCCAACAGCTTTGCATTTGCATTTTCCACCGTCATATTCGTCACATAGGGAACATAGACCTGATCCTCTTCCATGGTGTTCTCCGTGGGAACAAACGGATTGTTCACCACGCCGGTTATCAGAAGCACGGCAACAACGATCACCACAGCAGCCACCGTGGGGGCCGTGATCTTCAGCCATTTGGGCCAGTTTCCGATATCTGCGATCTTCAGCCTGCTCTTCAGCCGTTTTACCTTCTTCTCCGCTGTAAGCTCCGCCGCAAACTCCTCCGTGGTCTGTGTCCGGTCCTGGATCCGGATATTCATGGCATTCATGATCGCCGTCTCGATGTTGGGATCGATCTCGATTCCCATTTTGGAAGGAGGAAGCAGTTCATCCTTCTCCCTGCGCTCCATAGCATCCTCCGGCGTGACACCGGTGATCATTTTGTACAGGGTCGCCCCACAGGCATAAACATCCGTCCAGGTTCCCTGGTCACCCCTGCTCCGGTACTGCTCCTCCGGAGCAAAGCCCTGCTTTACCACCACCGACAGACTCCGGCTGTGGGTGGTGGTTGCATACCGTGCGGCACCGAAATCCAGCAGTTTTACTTCTCCGGTACGGGTGAGGAAGATATTGTCCGGAGAGATGTCCCGGTGCAGAAGGCCCTCCGCATGCACCTTCGTCAGGGAGTGAAGGATCGGGAGGATCAGCCGAACCGCTTCCTCCACCGGGATCGTTCCTTCCCGTTCCAGCCGCTGCCGGAGATTCTCTCCGTCCAGATACTCCATAACGATATAGGCAGTATTATTCTCGGAAAATGTATCATAAACCCTCACGACGCCCGGAACACGTTCCATCTGTGCAAGCCGTCTGGCTTCATCCGAAAACTTCCGGATACCGCTCACGAACTGCTCTTCCTTATCTCCGGTATAGATCGTAACCATGGCAGTTCCTGAGGATCTGGTCGCAAATTCTCCCGGAAGATATTCCTTGATCGCCACCTTACGCTGCATCAGATTGTCATATCCGATGTAGGTGACGCCGAAGCCTCCATATCCCAGAACCCTGCCCACAACGTAACGTTCATGCAGCACGGTTCCGGGCGCCAGATGATAGGCTTCCTTCGCCCTGGTTCCTGCCGCATAACCGCAGTGCGGACATATTCCGTAGGATGCATCATAGATTTCCATGCATCCCATACATAGTGTCATAGCCATACTCTAATCCTCCAACCATTCCCGGATCGTCTTCTCCTTCTTTACGATCACCGATCCGATCATAGACATCGTACTTTCCCGTTCCCCGTCAAAATCCTTGATCTCAACCTTGAGATGCTCCATATAATCCGAAAGGAATCCCAGTTGTTCATCCAGTTTGGTCAATTCACCGAGGGCTTCCCTGTTCAGCGGGACACCTGCCCCACCGGCCGGACTTAAAACATACATGGCAACCTGTTCATCCTTACTGAGCAGTGCGATGAGGAATCTCTCCGCAGCCGCCTTCTCGGCCTCGGGAAGGCCCTTCCGCATGCACCAGCGGTCACAGGGAGTTGCGTAGTATTTATCGATATATACGCCCTTTACCTGATACAGACCGGCCATGGATTTGATCTTGTCATAATCCCGGACGCCTCCCAGATAATAGGTGATCTCACCGTTCCTGAAGGCTTCCAGCGCCTTTTCTTCCGTCTCCGCCGGATATTCGCTCTTCGCGATCTCCGCCACCAGATTCTCGGCTGCGGTATCCAGCACCAGTTTCCCGTTATAACCGTAGGATCCGCCCATGGAGGCGATCATCATCGGGAAGTTGTCCGAAGATATGTAATAGCCTGCCGAAGGAGCTTTGGAAAGCTGTTCAAAGCTGCTGACCGTCACGTTGTCCGGATCCACTTCGCTGCTTCTCCGGATATAGGCAGCCGGTACATCCACCGCTGTGGGCAGGCTCTTCGGTGTGCCTGATTCCACATTCCGGTAGGCCTTCAGATAAATGTAATCCTCCATGGAAAGCTCTGCGTACATATTTTCCAGGGACTCCGCGTACTCGAGTCCCGCATCCCCCAGTCCGTCCAGCAGGTAGACCGACGGCAGCCGGTCTTCCTTTGCGGCTTCCGTGATCTTTTGCTTATACTCTGTTTCGGGGATCATCACCAGATCGATCCCGACCATGGGATAGTTCCCCGTAAAATACGTGATATTGCCGCGGAACCGTTCTTCGGCTTCTTCCGCAGTCTCACCTTCCCCATAGGGAAGCCATACGGATATGGAGGCCTTCTCCAGATGTGTCTTCCTGTATTCACGGAAATAAAAGATTCCCGCCACGGTCAGTACCGCCGCAAGAACCGCCACGATCGCCGTGATCTGGAGGATCCTCTTCCGCTTCCTTTTCTTTACTTCTCTCTTCGGGCTGTCCACCACGGTCTTCTCATGAATGGCGTCCGCGAAATCCTCCACCTTCCGGAAACGAAGCTCCGGATTGATGGCCATACCTTTCATGACTGCGTTGCTGATCCGTGTGGGGACATCCGGATTCAGCTCGCTGACGTCCTCTACCAGATCCTCAATCATACGGTCGGAGCTTTCGTCCGGCCGTATTCCGGTCAGCATATTGTACATGGTGGCAGCCAGTGCATAGATGTCCGTCCACGGCCCCTGTTTACTCTTGGTCTGATACTGCTCGGGCGGTGCAAAACCGGGCGTAAGCACGATGGAACGTGTCACCTCCCGTTCCGCATCCGACAGTCTGGCTGCACCGAAGTCGATGATCTTCACATCATTTCCGCAGAGAAAGATATTTCCGGGGCCGATATCCCGGTGAAGGATCCCCGCACCATGCATCTCCTTCAGGGCCTCGATCACGGAATCCGTGACATGGATCGCATCCTTAAGAGAAAGTGTTCCCACCTGACGGAGATACTGCTTCAGGGAAATGCCTTCCAGATACTCCATGACCAGATATGCGGTATCATTTTCCCGGAAGAAATTCTTCACCTGCACGATATATCTGCTGCTATGGAACTGTGCGGTCCGTCTGGCTTCCTCCAGGAAACGGTCCAGACCCTTCTGATATTCCTCGCTGTGGCTGCCTTCATAGACTATGACCCTCGGATTCCCGGGTTCCCTCGTGACCACACCGGAGGGATAGTATTCCTTGATGGCCACAACGATCCCCAGCTCCCAGTCCCAGGCCTTGTAGGTGATACCGAAACCGCCGAAGCCTACAACCACGCCGATCTGGTACCTGTTCTGAAGCAGGGTTCCCGGATACAGATGATTTGCCTCCTTCGGAGGTGTTCCCTCCATATAACCGCAATAAGGGCAGGTACAACGCACTTTCTCATAGCCCTGCGGAATCTGAAATTCCTTCATACAGTTTAAACAACGTCTGACCATATCCAACTCCTCGCTCTGCCCGGGACTCATGGGGCCCTCCCACCTCGTTGCTTCGCGCCTCGGTGGGCAATCCCATAGCTATTATATCATAAATGTTTTTGTTCTTTCTGCATATATATTACCAAAATCAAGGTAATTCTTACAAACCACCGGAAAAGGCAGGCGTCAGCCATAGAAAAATGACCACACCTGCCTGATCGGGAATAATATTCTATTCTTCTCCGGGCCCCGTATCCTCCGACCGCTCCGGCGTTCCTTCCGCATCCTTTTCTTCCGGAGCCTGCGTTCCCTCCTCCGTTTGGTCCTTGTCTTTCGGATCCTTTTTCTTCTCCGGAGGATTCACCAGCTCCGGATACTTCTTTGCAAGCCCCTTCGGGATCTTCCAGCCTCTCGCCTTCAAAAAACGGATCTGCTTCTCCGCCATCCAGGCCTTCCGTATCGCAATCTTTTTATATTTCCGCTCGATCAGCTTATCCGCCTTTTCCTTGAACACGTACTCATACAGGAATTCATTGATCTGGGCACCCCAGAAGATCAGACTTACCATCAGATACAGCCAGAGCAGCAGCATGATGAAGGTTGAAAGAGACCCGTACATCTGCGACTTCTTCATGGCATAATCCATATAGAACGCGAAGCCCCGGAATACAAGCATCCAGGCTCCCGCAGTGAACATGGCACCGAAGATCTGATACCGGAGCAACAGCTTCCTTTTCGGAAGAAAGGTATATATCCCCAGGATCACCAGGAAGAGGATCAGATAGGTTCCCACTCCGCTCAACTTCACGATCAGCTGACCGGCCGCCTGAAAATCCTCATGCTTCTCCATGAAGCTTGTAAATATCTGCCGTCCGAATAGATTTACAAAGATCAGGCCTACCAGAATGAGGATAAAGATTACGGTATAGATGGCACTGATTCCCCGGACAATAAGCGTATTTGCCTTTTCCCTGCCCCGGTACACCTCGTTCAGACCGTTACGGATAGCCATGGTTCCCTTTGCCGCGGACCAGACACCCATCAGGATGGAAATGATGGTGAGAGTCGGGGTACCCCGGTTGTAGATATCCGAAATGATATCCCTTACAACCCCGGAAAGATTCTCCGGGATCGCCTTCAGGAGCATATCCGCCATCTCCTGTTCGGAGAAGGGCAGATACGGTGTCAGTGCCAGCAGGATGTTCAGCAGCGGAAAAAAGGACAGGAAGAGAAAGAATGTCGTCTGCCCCGCAAATGCATCGATATGCTCATCCGCCGTCCCTTTAAGAAAATTTACGATCCGAAGAAACCACTTCTTCATGTTGTTTTATCCTCTCCCACATAGTATCTTCACCGGCGGTTCCGTCCCCCCCCCGCTGTATGCCCGACTACCTCGCGCCAACAAGAAAAGCAGCCGGTCGGCTGCTTTCTCCTGTACCAAAAATCGTATGCACATATCCGAGATGCCGGCTCCCGCCTTTGACTCCTAGCGATCGGCTAGGTGGGTGTCCGCAAGTGACTTTCTGAAGTCCACTCAGAGGAGGCTGGTCATCCGGCCACAGATATAGGATTCCCGTTAAAAGAGATGTAGGTTCAAAATAAACAGGAGTTATCGAGCATCCCAGATATCTGCATACGATCCTGAATGTCGTTTCCAACTACGTTTATTATAAACCCAAGTTCATAAAAATGCAAGTCAAATTGTCAGACTACTCTCCCGCATGATTGAGATGGGGAATGGGAACATAAACCGGAAGTCCGTCCTTCCACTCCGTACCGGTCTCTCCTGCGATCAGCGGACGAATATACCGCAGCATGTCTTCCGTCACATCATTTCCGGCTTCGTTGATCCATTCTCTCGGAACACTGCGTGCCTTGTTGGCGATCTCGGCAAGTTCCACCTGACCGATCTCATACCGGTAAGGCTCGTCGGAGATCCTGCGGATCACCGGCATAAATCCGGTGCAGCCCTCTTCCGTCAGTTTTACAGCCTTTTGTCCCTGTTCCATGGATTCCCTGAGGTCCTGTGCAGAGGTCAGATGGCCTGCACAACGCTGCAGGATGGAAAGCTCGATGGAGCGTACCTTGATATGCAGTTCGCGTTTTACGATATTCTCCAGCACCTTTCCGACACCGGAAAGCTGCATATGACCGAACTTGTCCGCAACCGCTTCCTTCGCACTGATATAGACGCCCTTCTCATCCCGGATCCCTTCGGATACCGCAACCACCACATTCTTCGACTTCTTCAGTGCCTGTCTTACATCCTCGATATACTGTGTCCGGTGGAAGGGAACCTCCGGCAGATAGATCAGCTGGGGGGTCCGGTTGTATTCATTTCTGGCAAGCGCCGCCGATGCGGTAAGCCAGCCTGCGTCCCGTCCCATAATCTCCACGACCGTCACACAGGGAATGTCGTAAATATAGGTATCATGCGCGATCTCCAGCATGGAGGATGCGATGAATTTTGCCGCCGATCCGTATCCCGGCGTATGATCCGTCAGCATGAGATCATTATCGATGGTCTTCGGAACGCCCGCAAAACGGATATGGGATCCCCAGCTCTTTGCCGCCCGGGAAAGCTTCGTCACGGTATCCATGGAATCATTTCCGCCGATATAGAAGAACGCGCCCACGTTCATCTTCTCCAGTGTCCGGAAGATCTGATCGTAGATCTCCGGTTCGTCCACCGGATCCGGCATCTTCACGCGGCAGGATCCCAGAAACATAGCCGGGGACAGGGACAGTCTCTCCGTGAAATGTTCCTCCGTCCTGGCCCGTTCCGAGAGTTCTATGAAATTCTCTCCGAGAACGCCGCTGATCCCGTGAACCGCTCCGTAAATCTTATCATATGCATTACTGTCCAGCGCTCCCCGGATCACACCTGCCAGCGATGCATTGATCGCCGCAGTGGGACCTCCGGACTGCGCCACCATGATATTCTTCTTCATGCTTATTCTCCTGTTTCTCGTCCGGTGTCTGAACCTTTCCGTTGCTGAAAAATCCGGTCTCATTGGATACGGTATTCGAGATCCGCTGTACAGCCGTCGTCGGCGTATAATCCTGAAGTCCGAACAGGTACCGGTGAAGTGCCGCCACATTTCCGGTCAGATCTTCGGGCGCGATACAGGAACCCTTTGTATCCGAGCTGTAATACTGATACTGGAAGGGGAAACCTGCCGTCTTGTCCAGCTTGTAGGACCGGATGTTCTTTGCCAGATCGATCATTTCACTCTCGGACATGCTGGTGCTGATGTACGGGAAGACTTCATCGATCACCGAGTCAATGGTGGAAAGATCGCTGCTCTTCACCTTATTCATCACAGCCATGATGACCTCACGCTGACGTTCCGTCCGGGTGATATCGCCCTGATCGGTGCTCCGGATCCGGGAATACGCCGTAGCCTGTGCACCGTTCAACACAATGGTTCCCGTCTCAAATACACCCTCTGAATAGATTCCCGTGATGCGGATCTGCTCCGTAAGACATGCATTCAGCATATCCAGCTCATTTGCCTCCACGGAAATGGGCACGCCGCCGATGGCATCGATGGCCCGGGTGAGTCCTTCCCAGTTAACGGTGATAAAGTCGGTGATATTAAGATCCAGATTCACGTTCAGTGCCTGAATGGCCAGCTTTGCTCCGCCGTAGGCGTAGGAAGCGTTGATCTTCGATGTAAATGCGCCGTCGGAATCCGGAATCTCAAGAAGCGTGTCACGGAATACGGACACGATCTTCACTTCCTTCGTATCATTGTTGATGCTGGCGATCATCATGGCATCGCTCCGGTTTCCCGCACCCAGACTGGAATCCCGGGCATCCACGCCGAAAAGAGCGATGTTGGTGTAGCCCTTCATCTGCTCCTCATTTACGCCCTCATTGATCATGAGTTCTTCCTTGTTCAGCTCCTCCACATTAAGAAGGTTATACTTGTTATGAACGTAGGAACGGACCAGTCCCAGGATCAGGCCTACGATCACGATCAGCTCGATGATCAGTGCAATGCCCCATTTCGCATTGGAAGACAGCCCGCGCTTCTCATCATCATCGTCATCAT
>JAFRWY010000077.1 GCA_017437905.1 Eubacterium sp. | reverse complement strand
TCTCCCTGTTTTTTACCACCGCGGAAGAAGGCGATAACACCTTTACTTCCACTCCGGGATAAAAAGCGGAAAACAGAGCATGTATGTCGTAAATATAGGAATCTGAATTGGAGCGAATGATATAATATTCCATAATATAATCAGCAATTAACTTATCAAGCTCTAAATTCAGGCGTGATTTTAACACCGCCCGTTACAAAACTAGCAAACAAAAGGATTGTACTGTCGTTCGTGTCCGATGGAGGTAAGGTCTCCATGTCCGGGATATACCACCGTGTCATCCGGTAATAACAGGAGTTTTTCGCGAATGGAACGGATCAGCTGAGAAGAAGATCCCGTGGGGAAATCCGTCCGGCCCACCGACTCTTCAAAAAGAGTGTCTCCGGAGAAGAGTATATCCGCATCCTCAAAATAATAGCACATGCTACCTTCTGTGTGTCCGGGGGTGTGAATACACCGGATCCGGTGCCCGCAGAGTATAATCTCCTCTCCATCCTGCAACCAGCTATCGACTTTTACGGTGCAAGGGCGTCCGTAATCTGCGGAAAGATTATCATCACGGTTTGATAACATGCGTTTTTCCGTCAGCGACGCGTAAACAGGAACTCCGCCGGCGGCCTTTACCAGGTCGTCCACACCCCAGATGTGGTCAAAATGGCCGTGGGTCAGGAGAATGGCTTTCACCAGGAGTCCCTTTTCAGCAAGTTTGCTGTAGAGAAGATCTCCCCGGTCCGCCGGATCCACAAAGATCACCTCGTCCATGGGATTTCCCGCTTCATCGATGCCACGGATGAAATAACTGTTGGTGGCGCACAGGCCAAGGGTTACATATCCGATTTCCGCTTTATACTTCATGCTCTACTCCTCATCGTTACAAGAAAACAGGCGGAGAAGCCGGGGATCTTTCAATCTCACGCTCCACCGCCCGGTTAGCCGGAGGTTCTCTGTACATCCAGCACACTCTCTACCGTCCGAAGTTTCTCGATCACGATTTTTAACTCATCCCGACCGGAAACATAGAATGTGATGTTCAATGTGGCAATACCCTGTTTACTGGTCCTGGTGTTCACGGACAGGATATCGATCTCTTTATCCGTCAGCATTCTGGAAATATCTGCCAGCAGACCGCTACGGTTGTTTGCATAGATGGTAATATCCGCAAAGTACCGTCCGGTATTCTCTTCTCCTTCCGGAACCTGCCATTCCGCTTCAATCAGGCGGGCTCTGTCTTCCTCGGGAAGATTGATGATATTGATACAGTCCGTTCTGTGAACGGAAATGCCTCGGCCCCTGGTCACGAAGCCAACGATCTCGTCTCCGGGAACGGGGGAACAGCACTTACTGAAATGCACCGAAACATCATGAACACCTTTGACGACGATACCGCCCTTGGAATGGATAGCAACCGGTTTATCCTTGTTGTTCTCTTCCACCGCAGCGATGATCTCTTCATCGGTGATGATCTTCTTATGATCCTTGTCATACATCTCCTGCATGCGGTTGATGATCT
>JAFRWY010000076.1 GCA_017437905.1 Eubacterium sp. | reverse complement strand
TCCGCCATACCCGAGTGGGACCAACTGGCTGCCGGATACGACAGGGAGAAAATTCTTCAGTTCGACCTGGAGACCACCGGTCTCTCACCGAAGAACTCATTTATCTATATCATCGGCATCAACCTGCTGATCGACGGGGCCTGGCATATCCTCCAGCTCTTCAACGACGACGGCCGGAGCGAACCGGATATGCTGCGCTGTTTCATGGAGCTTTGCAAAGGAAAAACCACCCTGGTGCATTTCAACGGAGACACCTTCGATATTCCCTTCGTCCGGGGCCGTATGGAGAAGATCCGAAACAGTCTCGGTATCACCATCCCGGATGAAATGAGTTCCCTTAACTCCGTTGATCTCTTAAAGGAGATCCGTCCCTTCAAATACGCCCTCGGCCTGCCGAATGTCCGGCAGAAAACCGTGGAACAATATCTGGGGATTCACCGGGAAGACCAGTATAACGGCGGTCAGCTGATCGACGTCTACCTCTCCTACCTTTCCTCCGGAAGCCGTAGGAACCGGGATCTGGTGCTGCTTCATAACCGTGATGACATGGAAGGCATGTTCCATCTGGCCAGAATGCATGCACTGACCACCCTTACCACAGGAGAATTCACCATCGGTGCACCCTCCATGAACCAGCAGGGAAACTGTCTCTATCTGACACTCCCCCTGACACCGGACAATCCGCTCCCACAGCCCCTTGTGACCACCGGCTGCGGAGCCACACTGCGCTGTGAAGGTTCCAATTCGTCCCTCACCCTCCCGATTTACGTCGGCGAAGCCATCTGCCGCATCACAAAAGAATCGGAAACCGGCTACTATCTCCCCTGCTTCGGATACGAAGGCGTCACAAACTACCAGCACCCGGACCAAAAGAAGACCACTCTCATTCCCGCAGGCGACAGCCTTCTGGGAAACCCGGAGCGACTGCATGCATACGTAACCTGCTGCATCCAGTCTCTGATGAAACAAACCGGGCGAAAGATTTAGCAAAAAACACACCATCGATTCACGTCAACAGCAAAAACCAGATGATTCAACCATTTCAAACAGGTAGAATACAACAGACAAACATAAAAGTACATGACAGTTTCTAAGCGCGACCATTGAGCGACGTCGGCACTTGGGCTTCGCCCGAGCATAGCGAGGCGCGATGCCCAAGTGCCGATTATGTGTAAGAAGCATCCGAAGGAGCTGATTACGCATAATCCGGCATGGAAACCGCTACGTCGCGAAGTGAAGTGCGAACGGTGTCGCGCACGAAACCTGTCATGTACTTTGTTTGTCTGTGTCACTTTGTTCATGGAGCTGGCGGGAATCCCACCGGCGCTCCGCGCCTTTCAGGCCGGGCTTCGACTCGAACGACCCACCGGGTCGTTCTCTCGTCGCTTTGCTCCTCGGTCTCGCCGTTCGATTCCCTTCGCACCATGAAAAAAAGCACCTAACGGTGCTTCTCTTCATGGAGCTGGCGGGAATCGAACCCGCGTCCAAAGACCCTTCCATACCGGTATCTCCCATCACAGTCTTTGTTTTAAGATTCCCTCGCCGCGTCGTCCAAAGACAGACTCCACAGTCCGGTAGCTTCATAATTCGTTTCAACCCTCAAAGCTTTGGGAGGAACGTTCTCCGCCTGATTCGATGCCGGATTCCGGAAACAGCGGATGATTCCCGGGCCGACAGCTGCGATTAAGCAGCGAGTGCTAATTCTTCTCTAGAATCTGCGTTTATTTTTTTTCGCACTTTTAACGTGGATCACGAACCACGGATGGCTGCCGGGATTTCAAAATCCCTGTCGAAACCAGTACAACCCCTGGTTTATTATGTTAGAGGATCATTCTTAGTTCTGTCCCGGATCGCTTATATTCGAATCGATGGTGGAACCTTCCTCCGTTCCGGCTTCCGTTGTTACGGCCTCGGTCCCGGATTCGGTACCCTCGGATGTTCCGTCGGAAGAAGCCTCTGAAGGAGTCTCCTCCGATGCGATCTCAGAACCTGTATAGAGATTTGAATAGTTCTCTACCCAGTACTTGTTGAACCAATCCTCATAATCATGAGAAGAGATAAAGATGTCTTCCTTATCCTGATGTGTCTGCTGGTAGTTGTAGATCCAGCGGCCAAGAGGAATTCCGATCGCCGCACCGATCAGCAGTGCTATCAAAAATGCGATCAGCGCCTTTTTGACTTTGGCTTTCTTCATATTCTTCTCACGGTTCTTTTTTTCTTCTTTATAACGGTCAACCTTCTGCTGGCTCATGTTACGCCCTTCTTTCTGATTTTTACCGTCACTATTTTACTCAAATAAACAGATAAAATCAAGCAGTTTTTATCCGGTCACTTCAGATTGCGGATTTTGAAATCCCGTTCCGCCTCACGCCGCTGATCCTTCTTTGCGATATCCGCACGTTTATCATAGAGCTTCTTACCCTTTGCCAGGCCGATCTCCACTTTCGCACGCCCGTTTTTAAAATACACCTTCAGCGGCATGATGGTATAGCCCGCCACGGAGGCAGCCCCTGCCAGCTTCCGGATCTCGGACTTATGCAGCAGGAGTTTCCGGGTACGGAGGGGATCCTTGTTGAAAATATTACCTTTCTCATAAGGATTGATATGCATATGGAAGATGTACATTTCGCCGCCTTCCACACCTACATAGGCTTCCTTGATACTGCACTGGCCCATACGGAGCGACTTTACCTCCGTTCCGGCCAGTGCGATCCCGGCTTCATACGTTTCCTCTATGAAATAGTCATGATACGCTTTTTTATTATTCGCGATCAGCTTTTCCGGTTCCTTTTTCATGTCAGTTATCTCCTGTAAATCTCTTTTCACGGCAAATGATGTGCCGTCCGGTCCTCCGTATCAGGCTTCCCTGCCGTCTTCGGAGTCCTCGGCAAACCGGAACACGATCCTCCGCTCCGCCTTGTCGGTGCTCACCACCACGATCCGGACCGGATCCCCAAGATTATAGGTTTTACGGGTTCTGGTTCCGATCATCCGGAAGCTCTCCTCATGATACTCATAGAAATCATCATTCAGACTTCCCAGCGGGATCACGCCTTCTATGGTATTCGGCAGTTCCACAAAGATCGACTGGGTGTTGAAACCGGAAATGAGTCCGTCATAGAATTCACCCAGATGATCCTCCATATACTCGATCTGCTTCAGTTTATCCACATCCCGCTCCGCATCGTCAGCACGTCTCTCCTTGGCAGAATTGTCCAATGCCACCTCCGGCAGGATATGCTCATAATGGGATACACGTCTTTCATTCAGGGTTCCGTGCAGATTCTCCTTCAGGATCCGGTGGATCTGCAGATCCGGATACCGGCGGATCGGTGATGTGAAATGACAGTAATACTTGGCCGCCAGACCGAAATGTCCGGTGCATACGGTCCCGTACCTTGCCTGCTGCATGGTCCGGAGCGTCAGTTTCGATATCATGGCCTCGTAGGGCTGTCCCTCAATCTCCTTCAGGATCCGTCGGAATTCTCTCGGATGTACCGTCTCTCTTCCTCCGTGGATATAGATCTGGAAGGTGCGGAGCATATACTTCAGTGCCTCCACCTTCCGCTCATCCGGTGCTTCATGCACACGGTATTCGAAGGGCAGTTCCTGCCAGAAAGCATCCTCGGCGATGGTCTCATTTGCCGCCAGCATGAAATCCTCGATCAGCTTTGTGGCCACATTTCTGTCATGGGCACGGATCTCCGTGGGACGTCCGTCCTCGCCTACAACAATCTCGGTCTCCTGAATGTCAAAATCTATGGATCCCCGGTTCTCTCTTCGTTCCCGGAGGATCGCGGAAAGCTTCGCCATCCGCTTAAAGAGCGGGATCAGCGTTTCATATTTCTCCACCGGAGCATCCGGTTCTTCCTCGATCAAAGCGTTTACATCCGTGTAGGTCATCCGGGCATTGGAACGGATCACACCCTCACAGACCTCATGAGACAGGATCTGTCCGTTTCCATCGATCTCCATGAGACACGACAGCACCAGACGGTCCTTCCCTTCCTGCAGGGAGCAGATGCCGTTGGAAAGCTGGTGGGGCAGCATGGGAACCACCGTATCCGCCAGGTAGACGGAGGTACCACGCCGCAGCGCCTCCCGGTCCAGAGGACTTCCCTCCTTCACATAGTGGGACACATCCGCGATATGCACACCCAAATGGTAGATGCCCCCATCCTCCGTAAGCGTGATGGCATCATCAAAATCCTTGGCAGTCTCACCGTCGATGGTGACCGTCTCCCAGTCACGGAAATCCCGGCGTCCTGAGATCTCTTCTTCCGTCACACGGTCGGAAACCTCCCGCAGCTGATCCATAACCTCTTCCGGGAATTCCTCCGGTATATTAAATGCACGGATCACCGCCAGAACATCATCCTTCGGATCATCGATATGTCCCAGGATCTCCACCACACGTCCCTCCGGAGCGCCTCCGCCGGAATCATAGCGTTCGATCTCGGCCACAACGATATTTCCGTCCACGGCCTTCATATTCTTTCCTGCGGGAATGTAAAGATCAGTCCCCAGCTTTTTATTACCGGTGATCACAAAACCGATACGGTCCTGTTCCCGGTAGGTTCCGGTGACCGCAGTGATCCCGCGGGACAGGATCTTTAAAACCTCCGCCTCGGTCCTCGGGCCGCGTTTTGTGCTGTCCGGACGGATCATTACCTTATCCCCCTGAAATGCACCGTTCACGCACTTCTCGGGGATAAAGAAATCCTCTTCATATCCGGGCACGCGAACAAATCCATACCCCTTCTTTGTTCCGATATATTCCCCCACCAGGGAATCCTTCGACCGGGGAAGATAGCGGTTGTTCTTGGAGCATACGATCTCTCCTTCCCGGATCAGATCATTCAGAAGATCCAGAAAATCATCCCGTTCTCCGCCGGTGATCCCCATCAGAAAACACAGTTCCTTCAGCCGCATGGGCTTATATTCTTTTGTCTGCATGATAGCGAGCAGTCGTTCCCGCCACTCCTGCATCCGTTCCTGCTTTTCATCCATAATCCTTCTCCCCCATTTCCCGATCATATCCGGTATATCGCCGGTTGCCCTCATGGTACATAATCATGATGCAGACGCGTTTCATTCCTTTTGTACCGGAGAATGCCCCAACCGTAACAACGAAAAAAGTGCTCCGGACCAAAGCCCGAAGCACCATACATTTCTCGTTTCAATCGCCTACGGATATTACGCAACCCACTTGGAGCTGAGCACGATGGCAAGCGCAAAGAACAGAACCGCCAGTACCACAGTTACCATCTTGATCACTGCGTCCTTGGAATGTCCCTTATTCTTTGACCAGTATGTATCAGTACTTCCGGTTAATGTTCCGGTAAGTCCGTTTTCTTTTCCTTCCTGCATCAGAACCACAATGCTGAGCAGTATACTAACAACGATAAATGCAATGGTAAGTCCGGTTCTCACGGGATAAACCTCCTTGATATATCTTTCAAAAACCATACTGAAAGAATATATCACATTCCATATCCTTTTGCAACCACATTTTTAGAAGATAGACACGTACCACAGTCCATCCACCTTATACATGTAAAGCGAATCAGAATTTTCTTCCCAGTCATCATAATGCTCCGTATTGGATCCGTACTGACCTTTGTATTCATAGACTATTTTTACGCGTACCAATTCCTCGACATCGATATCTATGCCCAGCATCAGCTTGAATTCCTTTTCCAGCTGCTGGATCCGGTCACTGTCATAGGTCCTTCGCTCTTCCATCTTCACAAAACGGCATTCAAAATCATCACTGACATGTTCCGAGAATTCCTCTTGCAGCTTTTCCTCAAGAGTCGATCCATATCTGCTATTAACAAATTCTTCCAGCTTTGATCTGTATTTCCCCGGTACGATGAAATCTCCGAGCTTTTGCGACTGCTTTGAATTCAATACTTCAACATAAGCCTTCGCCAGGTCTTCCTTGCTGGCCTTTCCGCCATCCTTGTGGCCTCCGAATACAAAGATGATCAGGAGAACAGCCGTGACTGCCAGGACTCCAACGATACTGCAAATGATGGCAATCTTTTTCCCTTTACCGGAACCGGGAGCCTTCGGCGTCGGACCGGGATTTGCAAACATCTGATCCGGCATCGGTCCGTATCCCTGAGGCTGACCATAGGGCTGCTGAAATCCCGGCTGACCGTAGGGCTGCTGATATGCCGGCTGACCGTAGGGCTGCTGAAAACCCTGCTGACCGTAGGGCTGCTGAAAACCCTGCTGACCGTAGGGCTGCTGAAAACCCTGCTGACCGTAGGGCTGCTGAAAACCCTGCTGACCGTAGGGCTGCTGAAAACCCTGCTGGCCATAGGGCTGCTGATCTGCCGGCTGGTCGTAAGGCTGCTGAAATCCTTGCTGACCGAAGGACTGCTGAGAATCCTGCTGATTCTGTTCCGGTTGCGGGTTTAAGCCCGTCTCCTGTTCATTCTCCATGACACTTCTCCTTCACCTGAATCCGGGTATTTCTCCCATTCCCGGATTTACCTTCTTAAAATGATTCTACCATTCCGATACTGCAGCGTCAACGCAAAATCCAATGGGGATTTTCATACTTCTATTCACACCCATGGCCAAGTATGGTACAATAGCACGGAACGGTTGTTCTTCCGGAGCATACGCTGCGGCAGAGCTATCCGTCGCCATTATAAGCATGAAAGACGAGGAATAAAACATGGTACGACTGATGGGTACCTTTCTCGGCAAATCCATCCTGCTGGCCGAGAGGATCTTTCATAAGGATGGAAGTACATTTCCCGGGAAATTTGTGATCAAA
Organism: Eubacterium sp.; assembly: GCA_017437905.1. GTDB lineage: Bacteria > Bacillota > Clostridia > Lachnospirales > Lachnospiraceae > Eubacterium_Q. The sequence goes on along the minus strand of JAFRWY010000076.1, from coordinate 7,335 downwards.
CTCTTCCCGAGCTATCTCTCAAAGCTGAAATATCCCAGGGATGTGATCATGGTGACCGGGAGCTCCGGTAAAGGCTCCACCACCTCCATCATCGCAAACCTGCTCCGGGCAGACGGGCGAACCGTATGCCATAACCTGGAGGGTTCCAACATGATCCGGGGCATCGCCTCCACCATGCTGAAGCATGTGACCTGGGGCGGAAAGATTCCCGAAGACGCCATCGTCCTGGAGGTGGACGAACGGTATCTGAAGGTGGTAACCAAATACATCACCCCCAGTCTCATCGTTCTGTCCAATCTGACCCGGGATCAGCCTCCGCGACAGGGGAATTATGATCTGGTATATCGCGAAGTAGAGAAAGGGATTCCGGATGATGCCGAACTGCTCTGCAACGGGGATGATCCGGTCACGAAGCAGGTTTCACTGAAGCATCCGGAGCACTTTCATTCCTATGGTGTAAACCGGACCCCGAAGGATTTCGATGTTCTCCCCGAGGCGGTTGCGGACTGCGCCTACTGCCCGAAATGCGGGAAGCATCTGGATTTTGCCTGGAAGCATTATGGAACCGTAGGTGATTTCAGCTGTCCTAACTGCGGTTATTCCCGGGGGAATGTGGATTTTGCGGTTACTGCAGTGGATGAAGCGTCTGGCACCATCACACTGAATCATGAACTTACCGTTCCTGTGGACGTACCGCTGCTCTTCCATATGTACAATCTTGCAGCAGCTTACGGCGTATCGAAAATGATGGGGATCCCGGATGAGATAACCCGGAAGGTCCTGCAGGAGGAGAAGGTTTCTGAAAAGATCTATACCGAGATCGAGAAGAAGGGACGTCGTTTTGTGGCCATTAACTGTAAGGCGGAGAACAATGCCACCTACAATCTGGCACATTACTATACCCTGCGTCGCCCCGGCAGGAAGGTTCTGGTCATGGGGCTTCGGGAGATCAGCCGAAGGTACAACCATTTTGATCTGTCCTGGCTGTACGACCTGGATATGGAATCCCTGAATGTTCCCGAGGTACAGGAAGTGATCTGCGCAGGACCCTACGCGGCGGATTTTGTACTCCGCTGCAAGCTGGCAGGCTTCCCATCGGAGAAGATCAAACGGATGGAGACCCTGTCCGGACTGGCAAAGGAACTGAAGCGGACCGACGGTGATGTCTACGGTATCCTGAACTTCGACTATATCGCACCGTTCCTGGAGGAGGTGAAGGCATACAAATGAAACTGAAGCTTGGTTATTTCTACTACGATCTGTTAAACCTCTATGGGGACAGCGGAAATGTACGTGCCCTGGACTTCCATCTTCGGGAACAGGGGATTGATGTTACCATCGACCGGCTGAAGCTGGAGGATAAGAAGGATATTGCCTCCTACGACTGGATCTACATGGGCTGCGGCATCGAGCGAAGCCTGATCCTGGCCTTAACGGACATCCGGAAATACCGGAATGAATTTTCAGAAGCGATTGAAAAGGGAACGCATATCCTTGCTACCGGCAATTCCTTTGAACTCTTCGGAAAGGAGATCCGGATGCCCAACAAGTCCTACACCTGTCTCGGTCTCCTGGATTTCTCCACCGAGTACCGTGCCCGTACGGTTCATGACCTGTTGCTCCCCTACGGAGAACACCAGCTGGTGGGTTTCGAGAACCACTCCGGCGTGACCGTGGATAATAACGAAACGCCCTTCCTTTCGTCCGAAGACCGAAATGAGGGCGTTACAAAGAATCATTTTACGGGGACCTATACGGTTGGACCGCTTCTGGTGCGGAATCCCTTCCTTTGCAGGGAACTGGTTAAGGAACTGATCCTGAAGAAGGATCCGTCCTATCAGATGAAGGATGCGGATTATACCGTCGAGGAAGAGGCTTACCGGAATTCCCTTAACTGGATGGCGGAAACGAAGCTTTCCTAAAAATGATCAAAACCGTCATCCCGAGCGAAGCGAAGGATCTCATGAACCGCAGGATTCTTCGGCTGACGCCTCAAGATGACATGTCACTGTCATCCGACGTGATGACACTATCTGTGAGTGGAAAACTATGCTCTGTGAGATATGTCTCGCGGAGCATTTCCTTTTTTGCCCGGACTTCATCCTGCAGTTCCCTGGCTGACATAAGCTTCGCGTCTGCACCGCGGATGATCAGCTGGATCAGCCCGTCCGAGGTTGCTACCGTGATATCGTATTTCTTCTCATGTTCCGTGGTGAACCGGGCAATATACTGATCTGCGGTCTCCGCTTCCCGCGTAAAGACCACATGAAGGTTCTGATAGTCCATGATCTCCGTTTTATGGCCGCTGACCCGGTAGGCATCAAATACCACGATGATCTCCGAGGTTATCATGGCCCGGTATTCCGTCAGCGCCTCCAGCAGGATCTGCCGGGCCGCGTCCAGATTCTGATCCACGATCCCTTTTGTCTCTTTCCATGCATGAATGATATTATATCCATCCACAAGAAGATAAGGTTTCCGTTCCGTAACCTTCTTTACGGATGCGGCTTTCCTGTCACTGTCGGTTCTCCCGGAGGCTGCTGAACCCCGTCGATTGGAAGTATTCCAGCGGTTCCTCCGCTCTGCCGCATGTTCTCCGGTCTGATTTGCATGGCTTGCCTGCTGCAGGATCCGGTCGATCTCATCCGTGCCGATGGCCTCCAGACGTTCATGAAGCCTTTTGCTTCTTTGATCCGCATCTGACGAAGCGCTCAGCAAGGCCGTATCCGGATCATCATTTTCATCCCCGGAATAGAGATACAATCTCGGTTCGATATGCATCCTTGCGGGTGCCTCATCCCAGGCTACAAAGTCTGCCGCACCATGATCCACAAAGACCGATCCCGCCGGATGCGTAAGATCAGCTTCCGGCTGATATCTGGTATCTTCCACAACCTGTTCCTGATCCGGACACCGGTCATATCCGTCATAGATCATACGGAACACGCCTTCCCCATGGGTGTAAGACCTTACCTCCGTCATGTAATTCCGAAGCTTTGAGATGGCGCCGCGCCCCTCCACCGTCGTCTGGGTCTCGGTCTGCTCCGTGATCCTGCTTTCCGATGCCAGCTGATTCATATCATAAAGTGCCCTGCCTGCTGCATCCTGCGGCACGGTCAGTGTAAAATGTACATAGGGTTCCAGAAGCAGCATATCCCCTTCCATCAGTCCCTGACGAACGGCACGAAGCGCAGCTTCCCGAAAATCACCGCCCTCCGTATGCTTCTTATGGGCCCGACCGGCCACCAGCGTCAGCTTTACATCCGTAAGAGGCGCATTGATAAGCACTCCGGTCAGGGATTCCTGCTCCACCGCATTAAGGATCGTCTGCTGCCAGTTCCGATCCAGTTCGTCCGTGGAGAGACGACTGTCCAGAAGGATCCCGGTCCCTCTCGGAAGCGGTTCCAACAGGAAATGTGCCTCCGCATAGTGCCGGAGAGGTTCAAAATGTCCCACACCGTATGATGGTTCCGCAAGGGTCTCCCGGTAGACTACATTTCCTTCATCAAATGAAACGTTAAGTCCGAAGCGCTCCCGGATCCGTTCTGTCAGGATCTCCCTCTGCACTTCGCCGTAAAGCTCTACCTCGATAGCCTCCTGCTCCTCCATCCATTCTACGGAAAGAGTATCCTCTTCCTCCTCCAGCAGCCGTATCTTCGGGAGAAATGTGCGTGCATCCACTCCCTCCGGCAGGATCAGGCGAAACCGCAGCATCGGCCGGCTGCTTTCCGGTTTCCGTGACAGTGCCGCACCGATCCCGCAGCCCGCATAGGTTGCGGAAAGACCTGTCACAGCAACGATCTCCCCTGGGCCGGCACTTGTGACCGCCTGATATGAAGCGCCGTCATAAAGGCGAAGCTGCGTTGCCTTCTCCTTCCATTCCGTCTCCTGTTTTCCGTAATATGTGATCACATCCCGGACATTCAGGCTACCGCTGAGGATCCTGAGAAATGTCATTTTCTGCCCTGCATCATCATGCAGGATCTTATAGCAATATGCACCGAGGGGCTGATATTCCGGATCTTTGCCTTCCGGCGCCACAGCCTGTGTCTTCCCGGAATCCGTGCCGGATATCGTCTTTCCGTCCGTCTGACCCCCCAGGAATGCGGAAAGTGCATACAGTAGTTCCCTTACTCCGATCCCCTGAAGGGCCGAACCGAAGAAACAAGGGAAAAGCCGGCTTCTCCGGAACAGGGACCGGCAGTCCCGGACAGAGATTTCCCCCTCCGAAAGGAACTGCTCCAGCAGACCCTCATCCAGAACCGCAATCTCTTCCATGCTTTCGGGGTTTACCGAATACTCCGGGTTCACCGGGTCTGACATTACTGCCTCAGGGTCGGAAATCATAAGAGAATCCCAGGCGAGAAATCCTTCTCCCAGAGTCTCCTTCAGTTTCAACAGCAGACGCTCCGGTTCCGGCACGGGCAGGTCCATTTTATTAAAGAATACAGCCGTTGGAATGGACCGCTCTTTTAACAGCCGGAACAGATACTGGGCATGGGCCGGGATCCGCTCTCCGGCGCCGATCACAAGTATCGCTGCATCAAGAACAGGCAGAACCCGTTCGGATTCTGCCGTGAAGTCTACATGTCCGGGGGTATCCATCAGGATCAGGGAAAGATCCCCCATGGATATCCGACACATTTTCGATGTAATTGTGATCCCCCTGGCCCGTTCCTGTGAATCGGTATCCAGAAATGCCGTTCCGTGATCCACACGTCCGGCCTCCGCCTTCTTACCCGCAGCCACAAGAAGCTGTTCGATCAGGGTGGTCTTTCCGGCATCCACATGTGCCAGGATGCCGATGGTAACCTTTTTCATAAAAATCCTTTGATTAAACCGGCGGTTCCGCAGGATCGCCCGGAGTCTCCTCGGAGGTTTCTTCTGAAGTGTCTTCGGTCTTCTCCTCTGTCGGTTCTTCCGTCTGTTCTTCCGTATCCTCTTCGGTCTTTTCCTCTGTCTGCTCTTCCGTCTTCTCTTCCGTAGCCTCGGTCTGCTCCTCTGTCTTCTTCTCCGTCGGAGCGATGGTCGCCTCTTCGGTCTTTTCCTCTGTCGGTGAGGTAGAAGCTTCTGTCTTCTTCTCTGTCGGAGTGGTTGCCGCCTCGGTCTTCTTCTCCGTAGGCGCAGTCGTTACTTCCGTCGGCTTCTCGGTAGGTGCCTCGGTCACGGGCTCTGTCGCAGCCTCTGTAACGGTTTCCGTAGATGGTGCTTCCGTAACAGCTTCCGTGATCTCTTCCGTAGAAGAAGCACCTGCGCCTTCTCCTCCGTTATCCCTTTTGAAATCACTTTCCGTGCTTGCAGCATTTGCCGGAAGGAACATGGGGCGAAGCGCCACGTAAGCTCCGAATCCGATCACCGAAAGCAGGACCAGGCATCCGAATGTAAGAATAATATTGATCACTTTGTCTTTTTTCATTACAAACCCCATCCTGTCATCTGATAGATTTGGTGTTCATTCATGTGTATATTACAACCCTTTTCCGTAATATGCAAGTGTTAACATAAGGTTTCATCAAAAAAACTCAGGAGTCCGTCCGGAACTCCTGAGCCATTTTGTTTATGAATCGTAGATTACTGGATATCGCCTGTGCAGTGCGGGCACTTGATAGCCTTGATATCTATCTCGCTCTGACAAAGCGGGCACTTCTTGGTGAGCGGAGCTGCTTCTGCTTCCGGTTTCTTCCGGAGATTTGCCAGCTTATTCATCGCTTTGACTACACAGAAAAGAACAAATGCGATGATGATGAAATTGATGATCGCCATGATAAATGCACCGAGACAAAGCTCTGCTTTACCGATGGTTACCTTCCATCCTTCCAGACCACCCTGAATGAAGCAACCGATGATCGGGTTGATGATATACTCTGTCAACGCGTCAATGATCGCTTTGAATGCGGCACCGATAACAACACCGATGGCCATATCCATAACATTTCCCCGAAGGGCGAATTCTTTGAATTCTGCTAAAAACTTCTTCATAATAACCCATAACCCCCTTATGCATTTTTATTCTCTCAGCTAAAATAGATTTAGTAATTTACGATCTTTCCGAAGTCAGCCTTCAGAGAAGCACCGCCAACCAGACCGCCGTCGATATCCGGCTGTGCGAACAGTTCTGCAGCGTTGCCTGCATTTACGGATCCGCCGTACTGGATACGAACTGCCTCAGCAGTTGCTGCATCGTAGATCTCAGCGATGCAGTCACGGATGCCCTTGCAAACTTCCTGTGCCTGCTCAGTTGTAGCAGTCTTACCTGTTCCGATGGCCCAGATCGGCTCATAAGCGATAACCAGATTCTTTACATCATCTGCTGCAACGCCCTGCAGATCGGACTTGATCTGAAGACGGATCCAATCCATGGTAACGCCCATCTCTCTCTGCTCCAGAGACTCTCCACAGCAAAGGATCGGTGTAAGGCCTGCTTCGATTGCCTTTTTAACCTTCTTGTTCAGGGTGCAGTCGCACTCCTTGAAGTAATCACGACGCTCGGAATGTCCGATGATGACATACTTTACGCCTGCATCTACCAGCATCTCTGCGGAGATCTCGCCAGTGTAAGCACCCTTGTCCTCAAAGTACATATTCTCCGCACCGACCTGTACGTTGGAGCCCTTAACAGCCTCAACCACCGGTACGATGTCGATCGCTGGTACACAGTAAACAACGTCTACTGCATCATTTACTACCAGGTCCTTCAGCTCAGCAACAAGTGCTACTGCCTGGGACGGGGTCATGTTCATCTTCCAGTTTCCTGCGATGATCTTTCTTCTTGCCATTTTTATTCTCCTTAGTTCGGTTGTGAGATTCTTACTTATCGTTGGCTGCTGCAACGCCAGGAAGCTCCTTACCCTCAAGGAACTCAAGGGAAGCACCACCACCTGTGGAAATGTGGCTCATCTTGTCGCCGAATCCAAGCTGGTTGCAAGCTGCTGCGGAATCACCGCCACCGATGATGGTAGTTGCATCGGTCTCAGCCAAAGCCTGTGCGACTGCGATGGTACCTGCTGCCAGAGTCGGGTTCTCGAATACACCCATCGGTCCGTTCCATACAACGGTCTTAGCTGTCTTTGCAGCCTCTGCGAAGAGTGCTCTTGTCTGCTCGCCGATATCCAGACCTTCCATGTCTGCCGGGATAGCATCGGAAGAAACGGTCTTAACCTCGATCGGTCCGTCGATCGGATCCGGGAAGCCTGCAGCCACTACGGTATCAACTGGAAGATGCAGCTTCTTGCCAATCTTCTCTGCCTTCTCGATCATTTCCTTACAGTAATCGATCTTGGAATCATCAACCAGGGAAAGTCCGACTTCCTTGCCCTGAGCCTTCAGGAAGGTGTA
>JAFRWY010000075.1 GCA_017437905.1 Eubacterium sp. | reverse complement strand
TGTACTTCCGGAGGATATAGCAGGGCAGATGGCAGACAGTGCTGCCAGAAATAAGCTTATTGTTGATACCTACAAGGAGAAAAAGGAAACATACGGTCAGACAATCGTATTTGCTGTAAATGTTCTTCACGCTATCCATTTAGCTGCGTTATTCAAAAAAGAAAAAAGCCGGTCCTGCGAAAAAGGTAATACCCCCGCCGGACCGGCTTTAAAGACTATGATCAGAGCTTCGTCACATTAACAGCCTGTGGACCTTTCTCGCCCTGGACGATATCGAATTCCACTTCCTGACCTTCTTCAAGAGTCTTGAATCCTTCCATGTTCAGTCCGGAAAAATGAACGAATACATCCTTTCCGTCTTCCCCTGTGATAAAACCAAAACCCTTCTGGTTATTAAACCACTTCACTGTACCCTTTGCCATCTCAAATCATCCTCCAAAATAAATAGATATTGTAGTTAAGCCTAACCTAGACTATATCTAACTTTATCACGGTAAATAGGGAACGTCAAGCATTATTTGTGTAAAAAAATATATTCTTCGGGTCAGAAAAACTCAGCATTTTTGTGTTATCATTTCGAGCCTGTCTTCCTCCGGATGATACAGGTAAAGTGAGTCTGATAAAATGTCAGCCCTGTCCAGCACAAAGGTATTCACATCCCAGACCAGATTCATCAGATGTACCTGATCACTGTCATAGCTGCATGGCAGTGCCAGCAGCTCATTGATACTGGAAGGGATCAGATAATACGCTTCCCCGATCTGCCTATACACTTCTTTCAGAAGCCCCGGATACAGGATCGCAACACCTCCCTGCAGTCCCCGGACAGTACCCACATAATAAAACGGGCTTTCTTCATTCGGGAATCTTCCCTCCGACAGATCATCCAATATGTGTCCCAGGGGCGCAATTCTCAGGGGATACTTCCGCATGGTATTGGTTAGCGCGATCTCATACATCTCATCAAAGGAGCGTCCCCAGGAATCCAATACCTCCTGGGATATATGGATCATGCCCTTTCTCCTGCCGCAGATCACTTCCCACTCAAGAAGCACCGCCAGATCAAGAAATGACCTGTAGGGATAGTTCTGTAAGAGTTCTTCGTTCTTCTGCCGGTTGATCAGCTTCAGGATCAGGTGTTCACTTACATCCTCCGGACGGTACAGTTCTTCCGTTTTCGGCTCGATCACATCCAGGGCATACCGGAAATCTCCTGCGATCCGGTCCCAGATGCCTTCCTCCTTCAGGATTGAAGGATCCGGCGGGATATACGGTTCCACATAGATACAGGGAGCCAGATCCCTGTCTTCCGGTTGTACATAAAGGCCCAGCAGTACCTGCCCGTTGTTCTTTCGGGTATTCCTGGCATAGACCGACTCGATCCTGCAGTCGGAAAGCCGGTCTCTGATCATATCCGGCAGCTTCTCCTCCACAAAACGGCGAAGGGATGTATTCCTCTGAAATTCATCAATATTCATTTTCTTCTCCTTTATTCTAAACCTTCAGAATAAGGAGATACCGCTCTTAACTTCAGGCCATATCCTGAACAGGTATGGCACTTGCTATATCATGATATGAGAATCCTCTTCTTTGAAGAAATGCGAACAGTCGCCGCAGTTCCTTCTCATCCGGATGGGGGTTGCCCCGCAGCTTACGCTCCACCAGCCGTTCCAGGGTCTCCCGCTCTGTGCAGTCTTCTTCACGGTAAACCTCAAGGATCAGCCGGTCGGGATCCTCCGGACAGATCCCCTTCCGACTCAGTTCCTGCCGGATCCTGCGGGAACTCTTCCCCTTTATGGATCTGCGGATATACGCCTTTGCATAACGGTCATTATCCAGATATCCGACCTCAAACAAACGCGCTACGGTTTCCCGGATCTCTTCTTCGTCATAGCCCCGCTTCTTCAGCTTTAACGTAAGATCTCTTTCGGAATGCTCCGCAATGGCAAGTAACTCTATGGCTTTGTCCCACGCAGGGGTCATACTTCATCCTCCGGTGCGTCTTCCTCGCCTTCCGCTACGCCGACGATCACACGAACCTTATCTTCCACTTCCTGCATCACATCCGGGTTCTCCAGCAGATACTGCTTCGCATTCTCACGTCCCTGGCCAATCTTCTCACCCAGATAGGAGTACCATGCACCGGACTTGACAACAACATCATACTTGCATGCCAGATCCAGGATGTCACCTGCCCTGGAGATGCCCTGTCCGAACATGATATCGAACTCAGCCTCACGGAACGGAGGTGCCACCTTATTCTTAACCACCTTAACACGGACATGGTTACCGATCACTTCACCGTTCTGCTTCAGAGATTCCACCCGACGAACATCCAGACGCACGGAAGCATAAAACTTCAGTGCACGACCGCCGGTAGTGGTCTCGGGATTCCCGAACATGACACCGACTTTCTCACGCAGCTGGTTAATGAAGATTACGACACAATTGGTCTTGTTAATCACTGCAGTCAGCTTCCGGAGTGCCTGGGACATCAGTCTTGCCTGAAGACCCACATGGGAATCACCCATCTCGCCGTCGATCTCAGCCTTCGGAACAAGTGCGGCAACCGAGTCGATGACTACCACATCCATGGCACCGGAACGTACCATCGTCTCGGTGATCTCCAGTGCCTGTTCCCCGTTATCCGGCTGGGAAATGTAAAGATTATCGATATCCACTCCGATGTTCCTTGCATAGACCGGATCCAGCGCATGTTCCGCATCGATAAAACCTGCGATCCCTCCCATCTTCTGGACCTCTGCAACCACATGCAGAGCCACCGTGGTCTTACCACTGGACTCCGGTCCGTAGATCTCGATCACACGTCCTCTCGGCATACCGCCGATTCCCAGTGCGATATCCAGACTGAGGGATCCCGTGGGAACCGCTTCAATATTCATATGCGCATTCTGATCGCCCAGCTTCATGACCGAGCCCTTGCCGAACTGCTTTTCGATTTGCATAAGTGCAGCATCTAACGCCCTTATCTTATTCTCATCTGCCATAACTTCCTCCTGATTCAAACAAATGTTCGTTTCTTTGTATATCCTATAATAATTTCCGGGAAATGTCAACTGAAAAAAAGACAAAACAGAAAATAATCCATTTATTTAAGAGATGATTTGCGTGTGCATTATAACACATTTGCATTTCAAATTCTATTCTTTTATAATAAAAAACAGAAATAAATACTGAGGTTTCAAGCGTAAAGGCAACGGTTTATGAAAGCGATCGGAATCATAAGTGAATACAATCCATATCACACCGGACATGCATATCTACTTCGGAAAGCCAGAGAGATCACGGGTGCATCCCATGCCGTCTCCGTAATGAGCGGATGTTTCTCCCAGCAGGGAAGTCCCATGGTTCTTGACAAATATCTGCGCGCCGCCGCTGCGGCATCCGACGGTCTGGATCTCGTGTTCGAACTGCCGGTTCTTTACGCAACCGGCAGCGCGCGGGATTTCGCCGAGGGTGCGGTGCTGCTGCTCACCCGGCTCGGACTGGTGGATACTCTCTGCTTCGGCGTGGAGGATCCGGATCCCGACTCGTTCGAACGGATTACCTGCTGTATCCTGGAGGAGCCTGCAGCGTACCGGGATGTTCTCCTGGAACGCCAGAAGGCCGGTGACAGCTATCCTGCCGCACGGGAGGAAGCACTGGCATCCGTTCTCGGTGACGACGTACGGCCGGTTCTCCGACAGCCGAACAATATTCTTGCACTGGAATACCATCTGGCCATCCGGAGGCTTGGCAGTCCTCTTAAGATCTGCATGATCCGTCGGAACTCCGACTACCATTCCGGAAGCACCGCATCCGCCACCGCCATCCGGAACCATCTGACGGCACTGGAAGCCTCCGGCGAGACCGGATCGGCCGGTTCCTATCTTCGGGAGGCACTGCCTGAAGGGGCTGCAGGTCTCCTGGAGCCGGAAGCAGCACATTTCCTGCTTTCTTCCGACGGACTTACGCCATACCTTGCCGCACGTATGATGGAGTTATCCGACTTGCCGGAGGAATCCGAACTTCCGCTGGACATGACTGCAGAGGTATATCAGCGCCTTCGGAAGGTCTCTCTTCCCTCCGACTATGAATCCATTGTAAATGACCTGAAGCGGCGGAACGAGACCCGTGGGCGGATCACAAGAAGCCTGCTGCATCTGATGCTGGGCATCCGGGAGAAGGACCGTGTCCGGCCGGCAGAGATACAATCCCCGTATCTTAACCTTCTGGCCGCCCGAAGTGAAAGCACACATCTTCTCCGCAAGGTTCAGGACGCCGGAGAGCTTATCGTTATAACAAAGAAATCCGCCTATATCCCGGCGGATCCGGTGACGGACAGGCTCTGGAGTCTTGACCGGAAGGCTGCTTCCCTCTATGCCCAGCTGGTCCATGATGCCTTCGGGATCACACTTCCCCCGGAACTGAAACGGACGCCGGTGATCCTGGACTAAGCGGATGTCCCCCCCACTTAGAGAGATCACTTACAAGAACGTCCGCCACGCCCATAAATTAAAAGATTAACTTGTCATCCTGATGGCTTTGGCCCGAAAGATTTCATACCGCATAAGGCCGGGTAGTCATCTCACAATGAGATATCTCCGCAAAAAAACTCCGCCCTGCATTGAAATGCCCGGGCGGAGCTTTCTTTTCGCTTCTTTGATTGATTCGTTGATCTGATCTTCGAATCATTAATTATTCATCGAGGAAATCATCATCCTCATCGTCTTCATCGTCATCATCATAATCGGAATCATCATCAAAGTCATCATCTTCCTCATCAAATTCATCCGGATCAAAATCATCATCTGCAGCAGCTGCCATCTGCATCTGCTGTGCAGCATAGCTGGGCTGTGCCTGCTGGATCGGCTGAACCGGCTGAACGCCTGTCAGAAGTCCGATGCTGGCATCCACTTCGCTCATATTGGTCTCCAGTGTGAATACACTGTTCTCCAGGCTGTCTACCAGGTTCTTGTAATTCTCGCGGTCTGCCTCCAGCGTAGCTGCGAAGAAGTCTCTCATGTCGGACAGCTTCTGCTTTGTGTAGGACATGGCACCGAGACGAACCTCATTTGCCTCTGCATTTGCATCCGCAAGGATACGGTCAGCCTCCTGTCTTGCAGCATCCAGGATCTCATTTGCGCGGATGTTTGCAAGCTCTGTGATATGATTGGTATCCACCAGTCGGTTTGCTTCATTTACGGATTCGGAAATGATAGCGTCGGAACGGGTTCTTGCAGATGCAAGGATCGCCTCCTTGTTGCGCATGATCTTCTTGCAGCGTTCGATCTCGCTGGGAAGTTTCAGCTTAAGCTCGCTGAGTAAGCGCTCCATTTCGTCCTTCGGAACAACGATCTTATTCGATGAGAGCGGCTGATACTTACAGTTATCGATAAATATCTCGATCTCATTGATCATTTCCTCTACACCTTTTTTACCCATTTTTTTGATCCTCCTGTTTTGTGGACTTCACAATTCCTTTCTTTTCCATGGCCAGCAGAACATTCCCGGGGACAAAATCCGGAAGCTTCACGCCGTATCGCGCATATTCGCGAACGACCGATGAGCTCACATTCGAGAATCTCGGGTCCGTGGGAAGGAACAAAGTTTCTATCCCGCCGGAGGCCACGCGGTTCACCTGAGCCATCTGCAGCTCCATCTCAAAATCCATCAGTTCGCGGAGACCACGAATGATCGTCTTCGAGCCTTTTGCCCGAACAAAGTCGATCAATAATCCTTCAAAGTTTTCAACGGACACATTCTCCAGATCCTTACATGCATCCTTCAACATAATAACACGTTCTTCTAAAGAAAACAACGGTGATTTTTTTTCGGAATTCACAAGAACTCCCACGATCACCTGATCAAAGATCCCGGCCGCACGCCGGATCAGATCCATATGTCCCACCGTCACCGGATCAAAACTGCCCGGATATACCACTATACTCATGCCGTTACTCTGTCTCCTTTCGGCGCAGGAAAATGTGCTTATTTGTCTTGTACGCCTTTACCTTCTCGATGATGAATCCGGCTTCGTCCACGAAGGAAAAATCCTGATCCAGTGCAGCTTCCACAACGATCCTGGCATTCGGATTCCGGAACCGCTTTCCTCCCAGCACCTCCAGGACCGCCACCTCAAGATCATTACGATAGGGCGGATCGATGAAGATCACATCAAAATCCACTACCGGAAGGGAACGTACGTAGGACACCGCATCCGAAAGCAGCAGATCCGACTCATCCTCAAATTTTGTAAAATGAATATTCTCTTTAATGACCGCCAGGGCCTTTCTGCTGTTCTCCACAAAGACCGCATGTCTGGCTCCCCGGGACAGGGCCTCGATGCCGATGGCTCCACTGCCTGCAAAAAGATCCAGAAAGCGGCAGCCGGGGATATCCGACTGCAGAACATTGAACAGGGTTTCCTTGTAGCGGTCGGCTGTAGGACGCGTTGCGTCACCCTCCAGACTTTTTAAGGGGAGGCTGCGCCGTGTACCTGCAATTACTCTCATGGATTTCCTCCTGTTTTCTATAAATTCGTGAAGTAACGGATTGCTCCGCTGCTTCGCTGCTCTCGCAATCCTGAACATGCCTCGGCCTTACGGCTCGCTTCGCGAGCCAGGCCGATGTACTTCCTGTCTCATAATTCGTGAAGTAACGGATCGCTCCGCTGCTTTGCAGCTCTCGCAATCCTGAACATGCCTCGGCCTTACGGCTCGCTTCGCGAGCCACGGCCTCATCATGTTCTGCCCGATAAGCTCCCGCGTGTGATGCTTTCTGCAAGCAGAGCATCACACGCAGGAGCTTCCGGCCTTACTTCACTGCATGGTGTTTTTAAGCCAAAGTCCTGTTTCTGATAACTCGTCATCCTTCCAGCCCGATGTCTTATCACAGTCGGAACGGATCAGAGCCGAGGATTCATCCTTGTTGGAGATATTCCATGCGGCATAGGACAGGTTATAATCCTCGATCATCTGGAACCAGGCATCCGCGGAATCGTAATCCACTGCTCCGTTACCGGATGCATCACAGATGCTGAACTCGGAGATAAAGATCGGAAGTCCTGCGGTACGTGCATTCTTCAGCTTGTCACGGAGATTCTCCTTATGTGTGGCTGCATAGAAATGCAGGGTATACATGATATTCTTCTGACCGGTGATGGGGTCCGCAGCTGCCGCATCCACATCCTGGGACCAGGTCGGTGTTCCGACGATGATCACCGCATCCTTTGCATTCTTGCGGATCACGGGGATCACTTTCTCGGCATATTCCTTGATATCGGACCAGGATGTACCACCGTTCGGCTCATTACAGATCTCAAAGAGTACATTCTTATAATCCGCATATTTCTTGGACATTTCATCAAAGAAGGCAATGGCCTCGTCCTGATTCTGTTTCGGGTTGTTATCACTCAGGATATGCCAGTCGATGATGACGTACATACCGAGTTCCGTCGCATAATCCACGCCCTGATCCACCAGAGCCTTCAGTTCATCCTGATCACCGTCCGTGCAGTATCCGCCGCCTTCGCCGGTATACATGGCAAGACGGATCAGATTTGCGCCCCATTCATCCCGGAAGGTCTTAAATGCGTCTTTATTCACATACTGGGGGAACCATGCCAGGCCATGGGTGCTTACGCCCCGCAGCTGATACTGCTTCCCGTTCTGATCCACGAGATCGGTTCCCTTTACGGAAAGTGCTCCGTGCACCTCCAGAGGAGTTCCGTTCTCCGCTTCTCTCGGCTGCTTCTTCTCTACCTTGGCAGCCACCGGAACCTCAACCGTTTCGGTCACTTCCTTTCCGTTCAGGTAGACCTTCGCCTGATCCAGCTTCACCTTTTCGGAATCCGCCTTGCTCTTGAAGATCACCTGGTATCCGTAATTCACGGAACCCTTGGAGGGTACATTTTCCGTATAATCCACGGGTGTTGCAAGAAGCACGTCTCCGTCCAGCTTGAACTCGGCGCCCCAGGAAGCGTCCATTTTCGTATCCCTATATCCCGGGATCCGAACTTCCCACTTCTTAACGTCCTTTGCCGACTGATTCCGTACATCCACGCTGTACTGAACCACATAATTGCTGCCGCTCTCCCACTGGGCTGCCACCTTTGCGGATGCGGCAACCGCCGGTTTCTTTACGGTCTGTCCCTCAGCACCTTCGGAACTGCCTTCGGTCTTCCCTTCGGTTTTCTCCTCCGTATTCTCTTCGGTGGTTTCCGTAGCCTCGGTATCCGCTTCCGTTTCGGAGGTCTTCTCTTCCGTCTCCGTCGTTACTTCCGTAGTTGTATCCACGGAGGATCCCGAAGTATCCGATTCCTTCTTTCCCAGCTTATCCGAAATGATAAATGCCAGAAGGCCCGCCACTGCAACCGCCAGGATAATGATGGCCAGCTTTGCGCCCTTGGGGACGGAAGTACGCTTCGTACCCGCTGCTCCGGCCGGATTCAGTTCTTCCGGCACCAATTCCGTCGTATCCTTCGTTCCCGATGCCGGATCCTCCCAGATCCTGTTTCCGTCTTTCTTTTCGTTCTCACTCATTCTTCAACTCTGTCCTCTCTGTATGATCCGCCCCTCTCAGGGCTCTTTGGCCTTAGCCCGGCCGTGACAGTGGTTTTCACCGTCCGGCACGCAGCACACAGTCCTGTGCACATTTCAGTGCATCTGCATGCTGATAGATGTCCGCCAGCCGGAACATGATGTCCCCGCTCTGCCGTACACCGAAGAAATCTCCCGGCCCACGCAGCCGAAGATCCTCCGCCGCAATATGGAAACCGTCATTTGAATTCTCCAGAACCGAAAGCCGTTCCTTCGTCTCCGGATCCTCCTTCTCACTCATGAAAATGCAGTAGCTCTGCGCGTCTCCGCGGCCGACCCGTCCCCGCAGCTGATGCAGCTGAGCCAGGCCGAAGCGTTCCGCATTTTCTATCATCATCACGGTGGCGTTGGGATTATTGATACCGACTTCGATCACCGTGGTAGATACCAGTACATCGATCTTACGATCCACGAAATCCTGCAGGATCTGCTGTTTCTCGCTTTCCTTCATCCGCCCGTGGAGTGCCGCCACGCGCACGGAGGAACCGTAGACCTCTCTTAACGTTTCCGAATAGGAAATGACATTTTCCAGTTCGACCCCTTCCGAATCCTCTACCTTCGGACAGATCACATAAGCCTGTCTTCCGGCCGCCACTTCCTTTTTGATAAACTGATACGCCGTCGGACGGTAGGACGTACCCACAACACAGTTCAGGATCTTCTTCCTGCCGCCGGGAAGCTCCGTGATCAGGGAGATATCCAGATCCGCATAGAGGATAATGGCCAGCGTCCGGGGGATCGGCGTCGCACTCATGACCAAGACGTGAGGGAGGTCCCCCTTCTCCGTCAGCCGTTCTCTCTGCCGCACCCCGAACCGGTGCTGTTCATCCGTAACCACCAGTCCGAGAGACCTGTATTTAACCTTCTCCTGGATCAGCGCATGGGTTCCAACAACGATATGCACGGATCCGTCTTCCAGTCCGTCATATACCGCACGTTTTTCCTTTGCGCTCATGGAGCCGGTCAGCAGTGCCACCCGGAGCTTATACGGCCGGAACAGCTGTTCCAGATCCCGGAAATGCTGCATGGCAAGTACCTCCGTGGGTACCATCAGCGCTCCCTGATCCCCGGACAGTGCCGTGACAAAAAGCGCCGCCGCTGCCACGATGGTCTTTCCGCAACCCACATCTCCCTGGATCAGCCGGTTCATCACCGTTCCGCCGGACATGTCATGAATCACGTCATCCAGCGCATCCTTCTGTCCCTTCGTAAGTGCGAAGGGAAGTCCTGCAAGAAAGCCCTGCAGTCTGGAGACGGCTTCTTCCGATAATACATGCCCGGAGACAAGCGTCACATTTTCCTCGCGCATCTTCTGCACATCCAGAAGAAACTGATAGAACTCATCAAAAGCGATCCGTCTTACCGCCGCCGAGAGTGTTGCCTCATCCTTCGGAAAATGGATCGCATAGGCCGCTTCTCCCTTCGGGATCAGGCCATATAGTTCCCTGTCTTCCTCCGGAAGCGGATCCGGCAGTGTACGGATCACTTCCTGCACTTCATGCACAGCTTTCCGGAGCTGGTTATTCGTCACCCCTGCCGTCAGCGGGTAGACCGGTTGCAGCACGCTCCGCATGTTCTGATATTTGTATGGCGTAAAATACTCTGGCTGCTCCATCACCCTGCGGTTTCCCTTCCGCCGGAGCATGCCTGTGAAACAGAATGTCTCCCCTTTCCGGAAGACATTCCTGATATACAGCATATTGAACCAGACCAGTTCCACGCTTCCGGTGGAGTCCTGTGCAGAGACAGAGATCACCTTATAACGCGGGCCCTGATTCACCTTGACAGCCGTACAGATCGTTGCCCGGATCGTGATCCGCTCCAGTTCCGGCGCATCACGAATCGGGACCGGCTCCTGATAACCCAGATACCGTCTGGGATAAAGCCCGATCAGATCCTGTACGGTCTCGATCTTCAGTTTTCGAAAGGCCGCCGCAGTCTTCTCTCCGACGCCCCGGATCTCCGTCACCGGGTCAGTAAGACGCATATGCCCTCCCTTTCCCTGCTATTCCACGGAAATGATGTAATAATAGATCGGCTGTCCTCCGGAATGCACCTCAAGTTCCACATCCGGATATTTCTCCGCCAGAGCCTGCTCCAGCTTCTCCGCATCCTCTTCATTCGTATCTTCACCGTAATATATGGTAACCAGACCGGAATCCTCATCCACCATGGCATCCACCATCCGGACCGCCACATCGAAGATCTCCGGGCCGACAGCTGCGATCCCGTTATCCGTGATGCCCATGATATCACCCTTCAGGATCGATTTTCCTTCAATGGATGTATCCCTTACGGAAAATGTAACCTCACCGGTTTTTACACTTTCAGCAGCTTCCTTCATGGCTGCCTGATTCTCATCCGGATCGGCATCATCCGAAAATGCGATCATGGCGCTGATTCCCTGCGGAACCGTCCGGGAGGGGATCACAACGGCTTTTTTGCTCTTGCAGAGGCTTGCCGCCTGATTGGCCGCAAGGATGATATTCTTATTATTCGGAAGGATAAAGACCGTCTCGGCGTTTACCTGTTCCACTGCCTTCAGGATATCCTCCGTACTGGGATTCATGGTCTGGCCTCCGGAGATCACATGATCCACACCGATCTCACGCATGATCTCTTCCAGACCCGCACCGGCCGAAACTGAGACAAATCCGTATTTCTTCGGCGGTTTTTCAGGCTTCGGCTTATCTTCCGGAGCCCCTCCGGCTTCCTTCCGGTCCAGCTTGATCTTCTTAAATGCCTCTTCCTGCTCCGCCGCACGCTGCTGTTCGATCTCCACCCGTTCGGAATGCTCCTCCCGCATATTGTCGATCTTCATACGAGTCAGCTGGCCGTACTCCAGAGCCTTCTCGAAGGCAAGACCCGGATGATTGGTGTGTACATGCACCTTCACCAGTTCCTCGTCCGCCACGCAGACCAGGGAATCACCGATGGAGAGCAGGTATTCCTTGATCTTCTCCACTTCCTCGTCCGGAAGTTCCTTCTCTAAAAGAATGATGAACTCCGTACAATAGCCGAACTTAATATCGGCCGTGGAGATATCCTCCTTACCGCTGGCTGCAGCATAAACCGGACGTGCCTTCGGTGTCTCATCCAGGACACCTGCACCTCTGGCCAGACGTACGGGCTGGTCAGAATTTGCAGGTTCAACCGTACCGCCCTTCAGTGCGATCACGATCCCCCGCAGGATCTCGATAAGCCCCTGTCCGCCGGAATCCACTACCCCTGCTTCGGCAAGTACCGGAAGCATCTCCGGTGTGTGCTCCAGCACTTCCTCACCATAGGCAAGAACCTTCTCCGCGAATTCGATGATGGGATAATCCTCATCCTCCATAAGCAGCTCCGTGGCCTTCTCGGAAACGCCCCGGGCCACCGTGAGAATGGTTCCTTCCTTCGGCTTCATAACCGCTTTATACGCAGTCTCCACGCCACGCTCGAAGCCGGCCGTAAGATCCACCATGGTCAGTACCTTCTTTCCGCGGATATCCTTGCAGAAACCGCGGAACAGCTGGGACAGGATGACACCGGAATTCCCTCTGGCGCCCCTGAGGGACCCACCGGAGATGGCTTTGGCAAGGGAATCGATGGTAGGCTCCTTCTGGGACCGTATATCCGCCGCAGCCGCCATGATGGTCAGCGTCATATTTGTCCCCGTGTCACCATCCGGAACCGGGAATACATTCAGCTCGTTGATATACTCTTTGTTGTTACTGATGTTGTTCGCTCCTGACAGAAAAAGCTTCTGAAGGAGCAAAGCGTCAATCGTGTTCAAAGGTTTTTCCTCCCTAATCGATCTCTCTTACGCCTTCCACATAGACGTTGATCGCCTTTACTTTCATATTGGAATAATCTTCCACCTGATACTTCACGGTATTCTTCAGATTGTTAACTACGGTACGAATGCTGACCCCGTAAGCTATGATAATATGGAAATCGATCGTCAGCTTCTGATCCTCGTCCACCTGGACCGTAACGCCCTTGCTGACGGAGCTGCCCTTCAGAAGCTTCGCCAGTCCGTCACGCATGCTGATCGCAGCCATTCCGACGATACCGAAGCAGTCCAGTGCTGCATGTCCCGCGAATTCCTCGATCACGGCAGTATCGATCCTGATATTTCCGTTCTCATTATCCATCATTCCTGTCATGCGATACCCCTCCTTCTTTTTACGATTCGTATCTTGACACAGTTATAGTCATTATACCCTTTTTTTCTGAAAAATGGAACGGTATTTCATGAAAAAATACCTATTCCGAAAAAATACCCAGAAAAATAAAAAATAACACTTGCATCCTACATTCTTTTCTGATAATATATCTGTTGTTGTGAGCCCGCACGGGTAATCTATGTCGTGAAGGAGGTGCCGGAACCATGGCTAAGTGTTTTTATTGTGACAAAGCTGCTCACTTCGGAAATAATGTGAGCCACTCTCATAGAAGATCCAATCACATCTGGAAGGCCAACATCAAGCGCGTACGTGCTGTTGTTGACGGAACTCCCCAGAGAATCTATGTATGTACTTCCTGTCTGAAGTCCGACAAGGTTCAGAGAGCTCAGTAAGGATCTTCCATATGATAAAAAAGAGCACCGGATGCGGTGCTCTTTTTTTGCGTTGTTTCATGCCGCAGATAAAACGGCATATGTGCGAAGGTGCAGCTTTCAGGGAGATCAGAACTCTTCATCTCCCAGGCTCTCCACTGCATCTTCCACGGCTTCCTTATCCTTATTCTTCTTTCCAAGGAACTCCTGTACCTTTGCGGAAACACCCGGGATCATATCCAGCACCTTGGAAAGGGTGCTCTCCTCAGCTATGGGCATCATGCGGATATTTCCGTTCTGGATCACAAGCACTGCAGTCGGAGAAAGCTTTCCGCCCATGCCGCCGCCGGCATTGTTCGTTCCCTTTGCATTGCCCATAGCTCCGGCGCCTACACCGAAGTTCACATCCACCAGCGGAATGATGGATGTATCATCGCTTACACGGATCGGATCACCCACAACCGTCTTGGTGGAAAGAAAAGCGTCCATTCCCTTGAAAAGGGTTCCTACTGTTGTATTGAAATCGTTCTTTGTTACCTGATTTGCCATGTTCGTATCCTCCTCTATTCAAAACACTTAAATCTTCTTTGCAAGTTTGATCGTCCGCCTCGTATCCTTTCTGAGGTAGAAGATCAGGCCGGGGATCGCTATGGTTCCGATCCGGATCCGTCCTTTTATATCACCTTCGGCTTCGATCACCTTCTCATAAAAATTCGGTGTGATGAAAAGCCATTTTCCGTACAATGGGTAGAATTTTGCAGCCTTCCCGAGGATCATACCCGTATCTGCCGCGGACCCGAGTCCCATGTGCAGATCGATCCGTCCCTTCGTGGGTTTCAGATGCTTGAAGATTTTCTTTAACAGCTTCTTGCCGCGTTCGATGGTCCGCTTGGTCGCATCCCTTGCAAGGAACTGTTCGATGTGGCTCCGCTTGGTCTCTACCTTTGCACGGAACGCTTCCAGTTTATCGAAAGGTCCTTCCTCCGGCGGTTTCTCTTCCGCAGAGTCTTCCACCTTTCCTTCCAAAGGCTTCGGTCCCTTCGGCTTCTTCTCTTTTTTCTTCTTACCCTTTTTCTTTTTCTCTTCCGCTTCCGGTTTCTTCGGAGATTTCTCCCCGGCGGATCCGGTGGTCGCAGCGGGTTGTTCGGCCGGCTTATCCGCCGGTTTCTCCGCCGTCTCCGGCTTTGGTACGGTTTCCGGTCCGGATTCCTCCGGTTTCTTCCCTGCCGCCGTATCACCGGATGAGGTTTCCTCCAGCGGCGGAAGTTCTATCTCGATATGCTGTTCATCCTCTTTCTTCTTCACGCCCATGGAATAGACGGTGAACCAGGCAACCTTTGCCTTTACGGACATGGGATCGCCCTTATTATAATTCGCTATAACCCGGAAGATAAACCATCGGACCTTTGCGGTGGCATACATATTCTCAGCTGTATATGCTCCGTTTACCCGGTACCTGACGGGTATAAACAGCACCATCAGGAGCAGCAGGAGCAGGAGTCCGAGGATACATAGCAGGATGATCCCGATGATCTTCAGGATCGTCAGTACTACGGCCATAGGAGCCTCCCTTCCGGATCCAGATGATCCTCCAGGATATCGCATACCAGTTGTTTTGCACCGTCCCGGCTGTTTGAGACACCGAGGATCACGATCTGATCATCCAGCGTCCGGTAGAAATTCTGAAGCAGTTCATTGTACTCATAGATCTCAAGAAGCCCATGCGAAAAAACCGGATAGGTCACAACATAGAAGGGTCCTGCGGACTTCCCTCTTGCGATCCGGTCCAGCTTCTTCATGAAGCTTTTGTTCTTCTCGATATCAGTGTAAATGTTGTCTGCCAGTCTCATGTAACCTTACGCCTCCGGCAACATCATGGATCTTATGATATGGCTTACCGCGGTAAGCTCACTGTCATCCCTGCAGTTTTCCAGTGCATACAGGAAATATTCCCTGATCTCATCTCTTGAATTGAAGAAGACGGGAACCATGGACAGCACCTTCGCCATCCTGCTCCGCTTCTCTTCCTTGGAAAGCTTCGAAAATGTTTCGTCAAACTGTGCGAAAAGAGTCTTTTTCATCTCCTCAAGCACGCTTTCCTCCGCCTTCTCCTCCACCACCGTGATCTCTTTCCTGTCGAGATCCATGAAAAGACTGGTAGAGGTCAGGAGGTCCGCCTGACGGAGCGCATCCGCTGCCGCCTCATCCAGCTCCGGAGAAAAAGCCTCCAGGCTGCCCTCCAGGGCTAGAAGCGTTTCATACGCCTCTTCCTGGGCACCCTCCAGGGACAGGAACCAGCGGTCAAACTGTTCTGCGGAAAGATCCGCTTTATCCGAAACGATCATGCCCAGAACCTCTTCCGCGGTTGCGGCACGATCATCCGTATATTCCTTCGAAATGAAAGGAGCTGTAAGCTGCACGATCAGAATATCATTTACGATCTCCTGCAGCAGCAGATCCCGTGTGGCCTTCTCTTCCATCACTTCCGTCACACGGTCAAGTTCGTCATTAAGATGCAGGTATTCCGCCTCATCCAGATCCTTATAGGTTACGGAATCAAAGAAATTACGTATGCTCTTTAATTCCGGATATGTCTCGTCAAAACCCTCCGGCAGTGTAAGAAGCGCCGCATCACTGATCGAATGGATAAAGTCCTTCGCGACGCTGAGCTCGCCACCCTTATAAAGTGCGATGGCCTCAGACAGAATGTCATAGAAGCGCTGCTTCGTCATGCGGACCGGCAGCTGTTCCACCACCGACTGGATCCGGGTATTCACCACCATTTTATCCTGATCCGAGAAAACGTAGGAAAAGGCTTCCTCCGCCAGCTGCTCCGGGGACACCTCTTCCGTCTGTCCCAGGATCCCGGCCTCCTTCCGGTTCAGGATATATTCATGCTGCTCAAAGAAATCCGTGTAGGCCGTAAGGACCTTCATCCTCGCCGTGATGAGATCCCGCAATTCCTTCGTGATCCTCATTGTCTCCGTGGGCACTCCGTCGGTTATGCTCTTTACGGCATTTCTCACGATCCAGTAGTCTTCGTTCCTTTCCCCGCCTTCCGCTTCCTTTTCCAGTTCCGTCTCGGACAGGGTGAAAAGGTTCATGGACAGCTTGATCCTTGCATAGGAGGAAAAGGCCGAAGCCGTCATCTCCGTATATTTCTTAAGATTATCTTCTCTGTTCCGGTCAGCCGCCAGATCCGTAAGCAGGATCTTCGCTTCCTTTCTCAGTTTTTTTGCTTCCACCTGTTCTTACACCTTTCTGCCGGAAGTCTGTCCCGGCATCTTCGGACTTCACCGAAGAATGATTTCCAAAGCAACAGGATCACTCTTTATGTACATGTGTAAAGATATGATCGCTGCAGTATTCGTAATTCCCGTTACACTTGGAGCAGTAACGGAACTCCAGATCTTCATTATCCAGCTCTGTCCTTCCGCAGACCGCACACTGATGGATGGGTCCTTTGGTCTTCGGACGCATGGTGATCACATTTCCCCGATCTGATCGGTGCATCACCTCATGGGTATCGCTTGTATTCTGTCTCCTGCCGGACTCATACGCCTTCTTAAACTGCCGGCTCCGCTGGATCTGGGCCATACTCCGTCCGGTCTTTTTCATGTTGATCAGGAAGAAAATGCCGAAGGTCACAACGCAGACAATGATCACGACCCGTGTGTAAAGATACGGGAATTTGATGAATTCATACAGCATGAAGGCGGCGTCGATCACAGCCATCCATTTCGTCTTCATGGGTACCACCAGCGCGAAGAGCACCACCTGATCCTTGAAGATCACCGCCAGGGCCAGGAACATGGACAGCAGCATATACCTTGTGGAATCGGTAACGGGAAGAATCCACCCGCCTGTGGATATGGCTTCAAGAACATTGCGGGCTGCGGCGTTGCTGTCGATCAGATACGTCACGATCACCGCGATATCCGTCAGCAGGATATTTCCGAACACGTACAGATTCAGCATCTGACGTCCCCAGACGCCTTCCAGCTGGGTACCGACAAAATAATAGAAATACAGCGCGATGGGCGCCAGCAGATAGCTGAGGGTATCCGAGAGCGGGAACGGGATCGTAAAGATCCAGGAGATCAGCCGCCACCACTGATGATGTTCCACCATCATTGCCGGATCCAGCAGCAGATACGGATAAAAGCTCTCAAAGAAATAAGCAAAGATATACCCGGCGATAAAACACCAGGTCATAATGAGCGGAAGACGCGGGATCGCAAATCTTCCGAATTTTTTTCCGAATTTATTGTTCTTCATACATTTCCCCACTCAGCCCGGCATGCAACATGGCAGGTCCTATACTCCCCATGATCCTCCTGCCGGGAATTCCGCATAGACAAAACTGAGCCTACGCGACTTCTTATTATACTATAACCGAAGGAAAAACACAAGGTTCCATGTGCCGATCCGCAAAGCCCGGAACGATCCTGACAAAGCATATGAAATGTAAAAGATTCTTGCCTTGTCTTTTCCGAACGTTTCATATATAATATAATTTCGGTTAAATCTACTATATATTATGTCGGAACGGGGGATTCCGGCAGAAACAAAGGAGAATTATGAAGCGCTTAGGCATTGATATCGGATCGACCACGGTCAAGGTGGCGGTTCTGGATGAAAACCATACACTTCTCTTTTCTGAGTATCAGAGACATTTTGCAAGGATCAAGGAGACACTTCGCGAGCTGCTCACCCATGCGTCCGAGAAGATCGGCGACTGCGAGGTAGCACCAGACATCACCGGTTCCGGCGGACTGGCGCTGGCCAAGGTGATCGACGTTCCCTTCGAGCAGGAGGTGGTCTGCGTCTCCAGCGCCTTGGAGGAAGCCGCACCCCAGACGGATGTTGCCATCGAGCTGGGCGGCGAGGATGCGAAGATCATCTATTTCTCCAAAAGCGGGATCGAACAGCGAATGAATTCCGTCTGTGCCGGAGGTACAGGCTCTTTTATCGACCAGATGGCCGCCCTTCTTATGACGGACGCATCCGGATTAAATGAATACGCAAAAACCTATGATACGGTCTATCCCATTGCCGCACGCTGCGGTGTATTCGCAAAGACCGATATCCAGCCTCTCATCAACGAAGGCGCTACCAAGCCGAATCTGGCGGTTTCCATCTTCCAGGCAGTGGTAAATCAGACCATTTCCGGTCTTGCCTGCGGTAAACCGATCCGCGGACATGTAGCCTTCCTGGGAGGGCCCCTGCATTTCCTGGATCAGCTTCGGGAAGCCTTTATCCGTACACTGAATCTGGATGAGGAGCACGCGATCCTTCTGGAAAACTCCCACCTCTTTGCAGCCATCGGTGCAGCACTTCACTCCGATCCCGAAAAGACCATCAGCCTGTCCGCCCTGACGGAGAAGCTGTCGGACGACCTGAAGATCGAGGTGGAGGTCAGCCGTCTGGATCCTCTCTTTAAGGACGAGAAGGAGCTGGCCGAGTTCCGTGAGCGTCAGCACTCCTATCATGTCCGCCGCGGAGATCTTGCCACCTACAGCGGAAATGTCTTCCTGGGCATCGATGCCGGTTCCACCACCACGAAGCTGGCGGTGATCGGTGAGCGCGGGGAGCTTCTCTATGATTTTTATTCCAACAATAACGGAAGTCCCGTCAAGACAACCATCCGTGCCATGAAGGAGATCTACTCGCTTCTTCCTTCCACGGCAAAGATCGCAGGCAGCTGCTCCACCGGTTACGGGGAAGCGCTTCTTAAGTCTGCCATGAATCTGGACTACGGCGAGGTTGAGACCATCGCACACTATACAGCTGCCGCATTCTTCGATCCGGAGGTGGATACCATCCTGGACATCGGCGGTCAGGATATGAAATGCATCAAGATCCATAACGGCGTTGTGGACAATGTCATGCTGAACGAATCCTGCTCCTCCGGATGCGGTTCCTTCATCGAGACATTTGCGAAATCCCTGGACTATGAGGTGCATGATTTTGCCGAGATCGCCCTTACGGCGAAGACACCCATCGATCTGGGTTCCCGTTGTACGGTGTTCATGAATTCCAAGGTTAAGCAGGCACAGAAGGAAGGTGCTTCCGTCGAGGACATCTCCGCCGGTCTTGCATATTCCGTCATCAAAAATGCACTTCTCAAGGTCATCAAGCTGACGGATCCGAAGCAGCTGGGCCACCAGATCGTGGTACAGGGCGGAACCTTCTACAACGACGCAGTGCTCCGTGCCTTTGAGCTGGTCTCCGGCCGCGAGCCCATCCGTCCGGACATCGCCGGTATCATGGGTGCCTTCGGTGCAGCCCTGATCGCCCGGGAGAATTATACGGAGGGATTTGAATCCACCATCATTTCCGAAGAGGACGTTAAGGCTCTCACCTATGAGACACAGATGGCCCGGTGCGGACTCTGCACCAACAACTGTCTTCTGACCATCAACAAATTCACCGGCGGACGACGTTTCATTACCGGCAACCGGTGCGAACGCGGTCTCGGCATGAAGAAGAATGCCGAGAACATGCCGAACCTGTATGATTATAAGTATAATCAGCTCTTCAACTACGAATCCCTTCCGCTTGAGAAGGCGAAGCGCGGTGAGATCGGTGTGCCCAGGGTTCTGAATATGTATGAGAACTACCCCTTCTGGCATACCTTCCTTACGAAGCTGGGATACAGAGTTATCCTCTCTCCCAAGTCTTCCAAGGAAATCTATAACATGGGTATCGAGTCGATCCCCAGTGATACCGAGTGCTATCCGGCAAAGATCAGCCACGGACATGTGATGTGGCTGGTAAAGCAGGGCTTAAAGACCATCTTCTACCCCTGCGTTCCTTATGAGAGAAATGAGACACCGGGTGCCAACAACCACTACAACTGCCCCATCGTCACCTCCTATTCCGAGAATATCAAGAATAATATGGAGGAGATCGAGACCCATGACATCACCTACATCCGTCCCTTCCTGGCTCTGGACAATCCCCAGGCCCTGAAGGCCCGTATGCTGCGTGAGTTCAAGAAGTATACCGATGTTACGAAAAAAGAGATCGGCGATGCGGTGGATGCTGCCTATGCTGAGGCAGACCGGGTGAAGAAGGATCTGCAGAAGAAGGGTGAGGAAACCATTGCCTTCCTGAAGAAAACCGGCAAGCTGGGTATCGTTCTGGCCGGACGCCCTTATCACGTGGATCCGGAGATCAACCACGGTATCCCCGAGCTGATCAATTCCTACGGTGTGGCTGTCCTTTCCGAGGATTCCATCTCCCACCTGTCCGAGGTGGAGCGTCCCCTCATTGTATCGGACCAGTGGATGTATCACTCCCGTCTGTACCGGGCAGCAAACTATGTGAAGACCAGCGAGAACCTGGAGCTGATCCAGCTCTTCTCCTTCGGATGCGGTCTGGATGCGGTTACCACGGATTGTGTAAACGATATTCTCTCCAATTCCAACAAGATATACACGGTGCTTAAGATCGATGAGGTTTCCAATCTGGGTGCGGCAAGGATCCGTATCCGCTCGCTACTTTCCGCCGTAAAGGCACGTAAGAAGCATCATGTGAAGCCCACGCCTGTCTCCACGGCCCTGAATCGTGCTCTCTTTACCAAGGAGATGCAGAAAGACTTCACAGTGCTTGCACCACAGATGTCACCGATCCATTTCAATATGCTGCAGGCAGCTCTACGTCATTTGCATATCAACTTCGTGGTGCTTCCGGATGCTGACCGTGATACGATCAATATCGGACTGAAATTCGTGAATAATGATGCCTGCTATCCTTCCATCATCGTGGTGGGACAGATGATGCAGGCCATCACCTCGGGCAAATATGACACCGATAACCTGGCCGTGGCCATCACACAGACAGGCGGCGGCTGCCGTGCAACGAATTACGTAGGCTTCATCCGCCGTGCATTGGCGAAAGCCGGCTACGAACATATTCCGGTGATCGCCATCAGTGCCCAGGGACTTGAAACCAATCCGGGCGTCAAGTATAACCTGAAGGCCATCAAGTGCTCTCTTCATGCACTGATGTACGGCGATATCTTCATGCGATGCGTCTACCATACACGCCCCTATGAGAAGAAACCGGGATCCGTTAATAAACTTCATAGGAAATGGGAAAAGATCTGCGTTCGTGACATCGAGCGCGGTTCCAAAAACTTTAAGAAGATCTGCCGGGATATCGTCCGTGACTTCGACCGTATCCCGATCCATGAGAACATAAAGAAGCCGAGAGTCGGAATTGTCGGAGAGATCCTGGTTAAGTTCCTTCCCTCTGCCAACAACCACCTGGTAGACCTGCTGGAGCAGGAAGGCGCAGAAGCCGTTATGCCGGACCTGACCGATTTCATGCTTTACAGCTTCTTCAATGCAGAGTACAGACATGAGTTCCTGGGCAAGCCGCTCTCCGCAAAGCTGCTCAGCAACGCCGCCATAAAATACATGGAACATATGCGGAAACCCATGGCCAAAGCCCTGGCGGAATCCAAGCGCTTTTCAGCCCCGGTGGACATCCATAAGATCGCAGACTACGCCCGCCCCATCGTATCCATCGGAAATGAAACCGGCGAGGGCTGGTTCCTGACCGGCGAGATGGTGGAACTGATCCATTCCGGCACACCGAACATCGTATGTGCCCAGCCATTTGCCTGCCTTCCGAACCATATCATCGGCAAGGGCGTGATCAAGAAGCTCCGGGCGGTTTATCCGGACTCCAACATCGTACCCATCGACTTCGATCCGGGCGCATCCGAGGTAAACCAGATCAACCGTATCAAACTGATGCTGGCCGCCGCAAGGAAAAACATGGAGCGTAAGAAGAAATAAATACTATACACAAAAAATCCGGACATCTGTCATTTTCGTACAGATGCCCGGATCTTTTTATTT
>JAFRWY010000074.1 GCA_017437905.1 Eubacterium sp. | reverse complement strand
TGGAAATGGATGCGCGTCTTGGCGGAATCCTTCTGGACCGGTATGAGCAGGAAGGACTGCATGTGGATGTACACACGCCGGACGTCATGGTCTATGTGGAGATCCGGAAGATCGCATTTATCTATTCCAAGGTGCTTCCGGGCCCGGGAGGGCTTCCGGTGGGTACCAACGGAAGGGCGATCTCCCTTCTGTCCGGTGGGATCGACAGTCCGGTGGCAACCTGGATGATCGCAAAGCGCGGTGTGGAAATGCAGGCGGTCTACTTCAATTCGCCTCCGTACACTTCGGAGCGGGCGTTGGAGAAGGTGCAGGATCTGGGACGGATCGTGTCTCATTTTGCAGGCCCCATCAAGCTGCATGTGGTGAACTTCACGGAGCTGCAGCTGGCGATCTATGACAACTGTCCGCATGATGAACTGACCATCATCATGAAGCGGTTTATGTTCCGGGTGGCACAGGAACTGGCAAAGAGGGAGGAGGCGGAGTGCATCGTGACCGGTGAATCCATCGGCCAGGTATCATCCCAGACCCTTTTCTCGCTGGGTGTCATTGACCGTGCAGTGGAGTGCCCGGTATACCGCCCATGCATCGGACTGGACAAGCAGGAGATCGTGGACATCGCCCAGAAGATCGGAACCTACGAGACATCCATTCAGCCCTACGAGGACTGCTGCACCATTTTCGTGGCAAAGCATCCGGTGACGAAGCCGACCCTGGAGCAGATCGAGAAATCGGAGAAGAAGCTGGAAGGGATCATTGAGCCGATCTATGAGAAGGCTGTAGATACAGCTGAGGTTGTATGGCTTCGTTAATATTATCCTGAGCCCGAAGGGCGAAGGATCTTATAAATACAGTAAACAGGAGATGAACATGCATAAAGAGTATGTGATGGGAAATGAGGCAATCGCACTCGGTGCCCTTGCAGCGGGAGTGAATGTGGTAGCCGGTTATCCGGGCACACCCTCCACCGAGGTTCTGGAAACGATCGCCAAACGACGGGGAGAGACTACTTACGTTGAGTGGTCGGTAAATGAAAAAGCGGCCATGGAACTTGCGGCCGGCGCGGCCTACAGCGGTGCCAGAGCACTGGTCACCATGAAGCAGGTGGGCCTCAACGTGGCATCGGACCCCCTGATGAGTCTGGAATATGTGGGTGTGAAGGGAGGACTTGTGATCCTGGTGGCGGATGATCCGGGACCGATCTCCTCACAGACCGAACAGGATACAAGACATTTCGCGGCATTTTCAAAGGTGCCGTGCTTTGATCCTTCTTCTGCGGAGGAAGCATACCGGATGATCCAGGAAGCCTTCTATCTGTCCGAGGAGTACGGGACACCCGTCTTTCTTCGGCCGACCACCCGTGTATGTCACGGGTATGCATCTCTGGAGGTGAAGGATCCGGAGGAGTATGTGGTTCATACACCGGAAGGCTTCGTGAAGGATTCGAAGCGCTGGGTGATCTTCCCCCGGCTTTCCTATGCAAATCATCAGAAGATCGTGGCAAGGGATGAGACACTGGAGGAAGTGTTCTCCGGATACCCGGGCAATACCATCCGGACATTTGGAGAGAAATCCGGCATTCGCCTGGGTGTTGCAGCTTCCGGCATCAGTTATGCCTATGCGGTGGAAGCACTTGAGAAGATGGAGCTTTCCTGTCAGGTGCAGCTGCTGAAGGTCAGCACTCCCTATCCGTTCCCGAAGCAGAAGGCACTGCGTTTCCTGATGGACTGTGAGCAGGTGCTCTGTCTTGAAGAACTGGATCCGGTGGTGGAGGACGGTCTGATCCATTTGGCGGGTCGTTACAGCCTGTCCACGGAGATCCTGGGAAAGCATTCCCATGCCACAGCTGTGGCCGGAGAGAATACAAGAGACAGTGTTGAAGCCTGGCTCCGGACCTTTGTCGGTATTCCCGCAGGGGCATCCGATGCGACGGCAGTCACTGAAGAGCCGAAACAGCCGGACCTTCCGGTTCGTCCGCCGGTGCTCTGCGCCGGTTGTCCTCACCGGGCCTCTTTCTACGCGGTAAAGCAGGCGATGAAAGGAAGGAAGACCATTTTCTGCGGCGATATCGGTTGCTACACTTTGGGAAATGCCATGCCATTGGATATGGTGGATACCTGCCTTTGCATGGGCGCCGGCGTGAATATCGCCCAGGGTGTCGGCCGGGTGGAGCCGGATACGATATGCTTTGCATTTGTAGGTGATTCCACCTTCTTTGCATCGGCCATTACGGGTGTGGTAAATGCGGTTTACAATCAGGCAAATATGACCCTGATCATTCTGGATAATTCCACCACGGCCATGACCGGACATCAGCCCCATCCCGGAACGGGACATACCATGATGGGAGAGATCGTGGCGAAGGTGAATATGGAGCAGGTGCTTCGCGGTATCGGCGTAAAGACCGTGGAAACCGTGAATCCCCTCTGTTATACGGAAGCAGTGGAGACTGTTGCCCGGGTGGCGGAAGAACCCGGCGTGAAGGCCATCATTTTCAAATACCCCTGTATCGCCATGGCAAGTGATCAGGCAAAACATCTGCGGGAGGTGGGACCGGCATCGATCCTCTCCGAAAAGTGCATTCAGTGTAAGAAATGTATCCGGGAGTTGGGTTGTCCGGCCCTGATCCTGAAGGACGGGAAGGTTGCCATTGATGAGACACTCTGTACCGGTTGCGGGCTTTGTAAGCAGATCTGCCCGACGGGAGCCATCATTGGGGGGGATACACCGGTTTCATTTGGGAAAGCGGATAATACGTCAGAGGGAATGAATGAAACTCCCGAAGTATCCGTTATCCAGGAGGAGAAACCCCGTCTCGGAGATGATCCCCGGAAGGAAGGAGGGTTCCGAAATGCGTAAGAATATTGTACTTACCGGAGTCGGTGGACAGGGAACCGTACTTGCTTCCAAGCTGATCGCTGCGGCGGCCATGAAGAAGGGACTTCCGGTCATGAGTGCGGAAACCATCGGTATGGCACAGCGG
Organism: Eubacterium sp.; assembly: GCA_017437905.1. Classification (GTDB taxonomy): domain Bacteria; phylum Bacillota; class Clostridia; order Lachnospirales; family Lachnospiraceae; genus Eubacterium_Q. The sequence continues at coordinate 9,805 of JAFRWY010000074.1, read as the reverse complement.
GGAGGAAGTGTATTTAGTCATCTTAGGATCGGAGAGGGAATTGCTTCCCCCATGATCGCAAAAGGAGAAGCGGATCTGATCCTCGGATTTGAACCTGCAGAGACCGTAAGGATGCTTCCGTACCTGAAGGAAGGCGGGCAGGTGGTTACCGCTGTTCGTTCCGTAATGCCGGTTACGGCTGCCCTTGCGGGAGGAAACTACAGTGGGGAAGAGATGCTGGAATACCTTCGCGGGAAGGTTCCGAACCTGCTGACCGTGGATACGGATGCGGCCATTCAGGAACTGGGGAATCCGAAGGTAGTAAATGTGGTGCTTCTGGGAGCGGCGGTTCGTTCCGGCGCATTGGGGTTAACGGTTGAGGATCTGAAAGATGTTATTCGTGAAAGACTGCCGGAGAAGCTGCATGAGATTAATTTCCGGGCACTGACTTATATAACAGAGTCCTGATAAGGAAAGGAATCTTGATCACAAAAATGAAAATAGCTGAAATGATAGTGAGGTAAAGCGTATGAGAATCAATGAAACACAGCTGGCACAGGTAACTGACCGGATTGATGCACTGGTATCCGCAGGCAGTTTCTACGGAAAGAAACTGAAGGAAGCAGGGATCGCCGGCGTGCATTCCGTAGAGGAGTTCGAGGAGCTTCCCTTCTCCGAGAAGGCGGACCTTCGGGATGCCTATCCCCTGGGACTTATGACCGCTCCGGAAGAGAAGATCGTACGTATCCATTCCTCCTCGGGAACCACGGGCCTTCCCGTTATCATCCCCTATACACAGAAGGATGTGGATGACTGGGCGATCCAGTTCGCGCGCTGCTATGAGATGGCGGGCATTACCAATAAGGACCGGATCCATATCACACCGGGTTACGGTCTCTGGACCGCAGGCATCGGATTCCAGCTGGGCTGTGAAAGACTCGGTGCCATGGCTATCCCCATGGGCCCCGGAAATACGGAGAAACAACTGAAGATGATGATGGACATGAAGTCTACCGTGCTTTGCGCGACCTCATCCTATGCGCTCCTTCTGGCTGAGGAGATCCAGAAGAGAGGCATCCGGGATCAGATCCATCTGACCAAGGGTGTCATCGGTTCCGAGCGTTGGGGCGAAACCATGCGGAAACGTATTCATGAAGAACTGGGTATTGAACTGTATGATATTTACGGATTGACGGAGATCTACGGCCCCGGCATTGGTATCAACTGTAACCAGGGAACTGCCATGCATTACTGGGATGACTATATCTACCTGGAGATCATCGACCCCGTAACCCTGAAGCCGGTTCCGGACGGAGAACTGGGTGAGATCGTTATCACCACACTGCAGAAGGAAGGCGCACCGCTGATCCGCTACAGGACCCATGACCTGTCCCGCATCGTTCCGGGCGAATGCCCCTGCGGAAGCAAGTATCCGCGGATCGATGTCATTATGGGACGTACCGATGATATGGTGAAGATCAAGGGTGTCAATGTGTTCCCGAGCCAGATCGAAGAGGTGCTGCATGAATTCCCGGAGACCTCCAGTGAGTATCAGATCCGTATCTCGCATCTGGATGGAAAGGATACCATGCGTCTCTACGTGGAGACCAACGGCAGTGTTGATTTCAGGGACCTGTCCGAACGTATCGCGGTAGCCGTAAAGAGTAAGATCGGTTTCACACCGCTGGTTAAGGTGGTTGAGCTTGGAGTGCTTCCGCGGAGTGAGAAGAAGACGAAGCGTGTCATTGATGAGAGATATGAGTGATACGGGTCAGGCGTTAAATGGGATTTGTCTCTTCTGACTGCAGATGATAACTATAAAACTATGGAGGAAAGATGCATGGGAGTATTATCGGGTTATCAGCCGGAGCGGGTGCTGTACTATTTCGAGCAGATTGCGGGAATTCCGCATGGCTCGGGACATACGCAGGCAATCAGTGATCATCTGGTGCGGTTTGCAAACGAACATGGGCTGGAGGTGTCTCAGGACACCCTGGGAAATGTTGTGATCCGGAAACCGGCTTCCGCCGGCTGTGAGACGGCACCGTGTGTGATCCTTCAGGGACATATGGATATGGTCTGCGAGAAGGAAGCGTATGTAACACAGGATATGGAAAAAGAAGGACTCCGGCTGGTTGTACAGCGGCGCAGGGATCTCACGGTTCCGATACAGGAGGAAGCCGGGATCGTTTCGGATCTGTATGATCCGGAGGATGTTATCGTTACCGCGGAAGGGACGACACTCGGAGGAGATGATGGGATCGCCGTGGCATATATGCTTGCGATCCTGGAATCCGATCGGATCACACATCCTTCGCTGGAATGTGTCTTCACCGTGGATGAAGAGATCGGTATGCTGGGGGCAGCCGGCATGGATATGTCGAAGCTTACGGGGAAGTATCTTCTGAATATTGATTCCGAAGATGAGGGACATCTTCTGGCAGGCTGTGCCGGCGGTTGTCTTGTAACGATCACACTTCCTGTGGAGAAAGAGGATTATACCAACGGAGTTCCGGTGCTTCTTACGGTGGATGGTCTGCTGGGAGGACATTCCGGGATCGAGATCGATAAAGGGCGTGCCAACGCGGATATGCTTCTGGGCCGGATCCTGCAGGATCTTACGCTTCAGTTTTCGGATACGGATGTCCGGCTTTCCTCCCTGCAGGGAGGGACCAAGGACAATGCGATCCCCAGGGAAGCTGCTGCATGCCTGATGGTGAAAGAGAACATGATCCGGGATATTCAGAGCTTCCTGAATGAAAGGGAAGAAGTCCTTCGGGGTGAATACGGTGCACAGGATCCGGGAATCCGGCTTTCCATAAAACCGGAGCCCGGTCAGGGCGGACGCTGCTTCACGAAAGCTTCGGAGCAGAAGGTGATACAGATGCTTCGCTGTGTACCGAACGGGATCCAGAAGATGAGCTTTCAGACCCCGGGACTTGTGGAAACATCCCTGAATCTCGGCATTCTGGAGACGGATGATTCTTCGGTGACATTTTCTTTTCTGGTTCGCAGTAACGTGAATTCAGAGAAATGGGAGCTGATGAAGCGCCTCAGGGCTTTGACGGAGGCGTTCGGCGGAACCATTGCATTCGCGGGAGACTATCCGGCATGGGAGTATCGGCCGGAGTCTCATTTACGGGATGTTATGTGTGAATGCTTTCTGGAACAGTACGGAAAGCAGATGATCGTTGAGACGATGCATGCGGGTGTGGAATGCGGTCTTTTTACAGATCAGATCGAAGGACTGGATGTAGTTTCCATCGGTCCGGACATGAAGGATATTCATACACCGAAAGAAAGGATGGATCTTGCATCCGTCGAAAGGACCTGGAAACTGATCCTTTCGGTTCTGGAGCGTCTCGGCGCATCGGCATGATCTTTTCATAGGAGTAGATAAGGGGCGGGTCCTGACAGACCTGCCCCTTATCTTACACCGTGACCCGAGAGAGACTTGAATTACAGAACAAAAAAAGCAGGTCATACAACCTGCTTTTCGTAGTCCGTAGGGGAATCGAACCCCTGTTTCCGCCGTGAGAGGGCGGCGTCTTAGCCGCTTGACCAACGGACCATGTCCTGACGACTTGGTTAGTATATCAGAATGGGCCGGGGATTGCAAGCCTTTTTTTCAAAAAGTCGAAAAAACTTTATTTCCTATCCGGAGGAAGGGTGATGACAGTGTTGATCCGCGCCGGATCCGGTAATGACTCCCCGATCATTTCAGGGAGGATATCCACCAGAAGGTATCGCTCCGTATGACCGCGGTAGGCGGGCCCCTCCAATGTATCTATGATCTCTTCGATCAGAACCTTTTTTTCTTCGTCATCGAAGGATGCTTCGTATTCCTTCTTCAGCCTGCTGACAACCTCCATGAGTCTTCGTACACGGTCCTTCTTCTCAGCCTCGGTCAGCTGGCCATCCATCCGGTCCGCCACGGTTCCTTTCCGGCGGGAGAAGGGGAAAACATGGGCTTCGTACAGACCGATCCGCTCCACTGTCCGGCAGGTGGTCAGGAATTCATCTTCGGATTCCCCCGGAAAGCCCACGATGATGTCCGCTGTCAGGGCCGGCCGGTCGTAGTACCGGCGAAGCCGTGAGACGATAGTATCGATATCCGCCACCGTATAATGCCGGTTCATCCGTTTTAATATACTGTCACATCCGCTCTGCAGGGACAGGTGGAAATGGGGGCATACCTTCGGCAGCTTGCTGATCCTCTGCAGGAACTCCTCCGTTACGACCCGGGGCTCCAGGGAACCGAGCCGGATGCGTTCGATCCCCGGGATCGCATGGATCCGGCAGATCACATCAGCCAGGGAAAGGTCCCCGATATCACCGAAGGAAGAGATGTTGATCCCGGTCAGGACCAGTTCCTTTACACCGGAAGCGGCCAGGGTCGCTGTTTCTTCCATGATCGCATCCAGGGATTTGTTCCGGATACGTCCCCGGACATAGGGGATGATACAGTAGGCGCAGAACATGTTGCAGCCGTCCTGGATCTTCAGATAGGCGCGGGTATGATGCTCCGGCATGGCAATCCGAAGATCTTCAAATTCCGGATCCTTTGCAATATCGATCAGGTTGTCTTCAATCGGTGTCCCCAGCAGATGTTCGGCCACCAGACGTACCATTTCCCGCTTACGGTTATTTCCGACGATCAGATCCGCATCGATGACATCCTTACCGTAATCTCCCGCGGGTTTCCTTGTTCCGGATCCATCCTGAGGGATTCGGGAAGAAGAGGAGGTATCGCCCTCGTTCCGGGAAGCGGTTCTGTCAGCGAGGCCGGAGGACTTTTTCGTACCGGCGCCTCTGTCAAAAAGAGCACGGTTTGCCACGGCCTGTACATAGCACCCGGTTGCAACGATCACGGCATCCGGATTCTCCTTCCGGAGCCTGCTGATCATCTGCCTGGATTTCCGGTCTGCGATATTTGTCACGGAACAGGTGTTGATGATACAGATGTCCGCATCATTTTCGGAACCCCGGAGAGCACCCGCGGCAAAAAAAGCCTCGTACATGGCATCGGACTCATACTGATTCACCTTGCAGCCGAGGGTCAGGATATATATCTTTTTTCCGGTCAGAACATCATACATCTGGAACAGTCCTTCGTTATCATTTTCGGCGGAAGAATCCGAAAGAAACTTCTGTAGAAATCTTTGCTTTTATAATCGCCTTGTGATATGATAGCACATAGGAGAAAAAATCTCACGTTATTTTTTGGAGGGGAATGTTATGACATCAGTTAAAGTATCGCTTAGCTCAATCGACAAGGTAAAGGCATTTGTAAATGATATCAGCGGTTTTTCGGCTGATTTTGATCTGGTTGCAGGTCGTTATGTCATTGACGCGAAGTCCATCATGGGCATTTTCAGTCTGGATATTTCCAAGCCCATCGATCTGAATATCTATGCAGAAGATAATATCGATGAGATCATGACTGCTCTGAAGCCCTACCTGGTTGAGGAGTAAGCTTTGCTGGATCGTGAAATGCGAGAGCCGTTGTTCGACTATCTGGACGAGAACTTCGGCAAGATAAGGATCATTGAAGAGAAAACCATTCAGGGCTCCCGTGCAGACGTATTGGGAGTCCTGGATGGTTATTTTGTTGGCTTTGAGATCAAGTCGGATCAGGATACCTATACACGCCTGAAAACCCAGGTGAAGGACTATGATAGATTCTGCGACTTTTGTTACATCGTGGTCGGAGCCAGTCACAGGAAGCATGTGGCGGAGCATATCCCGGAGCATTGGGGGATTCTTGTGGTTACGGCAGACGGAGTGGAGATGGACCGGGGGGCGGATGACAATCCGGAGGCATCCCTGCTTCACCAGATCACGCTTATGTGGAAGCGGGAGCTGTTCCAGCTGCTGGACATGAACGGGTGTCCGAAATACAGGGCGAAGAGCCGTGCATTTCTCCGGGGATACCTGCTGGAGCATATAGCTCCGGAGCTTCTGAAGAAGCAGATGACGGATCTGATCTTTGAGCGGGACTATACGATCTTTGATCCGAAGCAGGAGGAGATATCCGGCAGCGGGACAGGCGGGGCATCCAAAGACGGCAAAAAAGGAGAAGGGGAAGAAGGAAAAGGGAAGACAGCGGGGAAAAAGCGGAAAACGGTTCGCGCAAAGAAGGCCATACGCAGGATGAACAGTTCGACTGCTGACCGGAAAAGAGCGCATACAACGAACTATGTAGGAAAGAAGAGAAAAACCAGGAAGAGAAAAAATCCGGTCTTATGATCCGGATGGATCCTGTTTGAGGTGATTTTCATGTGGATTGTTAATTGTATCCTGCTGATGATCGGAACGGTGGCGGCCGTGATGGGAATCAGCTTTCTGATCCGTAACCGGAAGGTCTCCGGAAATATACGTTTCATCATTTTCTCATATGGACTGAGCTCGGCAGTCTGGTGCATCAGCTACGGATTGCTGGGGATCGCGGATGACCCGGGAGTTTGTGAAATCCTCCGGAAGTTCGGGGTCATCGGATTTGAGACCTTTTTCTTCACGGAGGTTCTTCTGGCAACGGAAATGTCCGGAGTGAGAAAAAGTATCGTGACTCCGGTCCGGTGGCTTGTGGTCGTTGTATGTCTTGTGGATCTTTTCTTCTTCGGCCAGAATGGTGTGGATACCTTTGTCCGGGAAGGGAACTGGACGACCTGGGATGCTAACCCGGAATTTCAGGTGAACCGGATGGTGCATACCGGGTTTATTGTTTTCGGTTTTCTTGTTCTGATCACCTTCTGGTTCATCTGGAACAAAAACACCAGGATCAAACGACTTCGCCGGTTTCTCTTTTTAGCACTGGTGTCCAACTGTTCCCTGATCGTTTTTATGCTTCCGGATTTCTTCATCCCCATGATGGGGATCCGTGCGGTATCTACCTCCGGTATCGGCGGTGCGGTCTGCGCCATCGTCATGTGGTATGGTGCAACCCGGCTTACATCCTTTGATATCCGTATGGGAAATATCAGAGACCGGATCTTTGATTTCATGGAAGCCGGGATCATCGTGATGGATATGGATCATCACATAGCCATGATCAACCGGTATGCAGGACAGCTTGCAGGGAAAAGTAACGTTGAAGAACTGGCACTCACTGATTTTTTTGAATTGGAGGAGGGAACTGAGGAAGAACTGTTCCGGGAGGCGGATACGGAGATCTATGCCGGCCGGTTGTGGGATAAAACCGGGAAGCGGGCATATTCCGTCCGGGCCCAGGCGGTGGTTGATAACTACGGGGATCCGGTCTGCTATATGTGCGTGTTCCTGGATGTGACGGATGAAGTGGCAACAGCGAACCGGCTGGAGATCGCCAGCCAGGCCAAGAGCCGTTTCCTGGCGCAGATGTCCCATGAGATCCGTACACCGATCAATGCGGTTCTGGGTATGAATGAAATGATCCTTCGGGAATCAAAGGAACCGGGAATTCTGGAATATGCAGAGAATATCGATTCGGCCGGCAATACCCTGCTCAATCTGATCAACAGTATTCTGGACTTCTCCAAGATCGAAGACGGCAAGATGGATATCATCCCCGTGTCCTATGATACGGCTTCCCTCATCAATGATCTGGTCAATTCCGTGCTTCAGAAGGCAGAGTCAAAGGGACTTGCCTTCCGGGCGGATGTGGATGAGAAGCTTCCCGCCACCATGGTCGGTGATGACGTAAGGGTCAGCCAGGTGATCATGAATCTGCTGACAAATGCGGTGAAATATACGGAGAAGGGTTCGGTCACCTTAAGTATCCGGGGAGAAGAGAAAACCGGAGATAAGATCCGCCTTCTGGTTTCGGTGAAGGATACCGGTATAGGTATCCGGAATGAGGACATCGAAAAACTCTTTGTATCCTTCGAACGTCTGGATGAGGTTCGGAATCATAATATTGAAGGAACAGGGCTTGGCATATCTATCGTGAAAAGTTTGCTGAGTATGATGGGAAGCCGGCTGGAGGTAAGGAGTACCTACGGAGAAGGATCGGAATTCTCCTTCGTTGTGGAGCAGGGAATCGCGGATGACACCCCGATCGGTGATTACGAAGAGAGAGCAAGAAAGAGCCGCCAGGAGAAGGAAAGGGATGAACTGGTCCATGCGCCTATGGGCCGGGTGCTGGTGGTGGATGATAATCAGATGAATCTGAAGGTGGCCAAAAACCTTCTGAAGCTCTGCGGGATCTCGCCGGAACTTACTTCCTCCGGAACGGGAGCCATCGATTGTATGCGGAGGAATCGCTATGACATCGTATTTCTTGACCATATGATGCCGGGAATGGATGGCATCGAAACACTGGGCCGGTTGACGGAAGAGCAGCTTCTGCCCGAAGAAACCGCGGTGATCGCCCTTACGGCCAATGCGGTGGTGGGTTCCAGGGAAAGATATCTGGCTGCGGGCTTCCGGGATTATCTGTCCAAGCCCATCGAAATGAAGGAACTGGTACACATTTTAAGGCTGTATCTTCCCGAAAGTGCATATCAGGAGGTGCATCCGGAAAAAGGTTCCGCGGCAGGGGAAGCTTCTGTGCCTGACGGAAACCCCACGGCGACAGAACCGGAGGGTTCTGACCGGGAACCGGCGACCGGGGAGAAGGTCTCCGGCGGAGCCGATGAACATGAAGAGGAATCACAGCGGAGTCGGCTGGAACAGCTGGGACTCGACACGGAAACCGGTCTTTCCTACTGTGCGGACGATATGGATTTCTATATAGAAATGCTCCATGCCTTTGAGGGGGAATCCGATGAGAAGACAGCGGGGCTGGATGAGTCATTTGAGAAAAAAGACTGGCAGCTATACCGGGTTCAGGTGCATGCCATGAAGACCAATCTGCGTACCATAGGTGCCACAGAACTGTCCGGGAAGGCAAAGGATCTGGAAGCCGCGGCAAAAGAGGAAGACATTTCCTTTCTTACGGAGCATCATGAGGAGCTGCTCCGGGCCTGCCGGAAGCTGGCGGAAGAGATTGAAGGCTGCATAGGCAAAGAAATCTGAACCTGTAAAATGGACTGTCAAGAAAAAACACTTGACACACAACATACGGTGTAGTATGATATCCGAGGTTTTAGGCAGAAGGCTTACAGGGAGAAAGATTGGGGAACCATGGAGCGGATCGTTCGGCAAACCATGCTTTTTGATTTTTACGGCGAATTACTGACGGAGCATCAGAGAAGTGCTTACGAGGATGTGGTAATGAATGACCTGTCCTATGCGGAACTTGCCCGTCTGCAGAATATCTCCAGACAGGCCGCCTATGACATGATCCGCCGCTGTGATAAGCAGCTGGAGGAATATGAAGAGAAGCTGCATCTGGTGGAACGCTTTCTGGCGATCCGGGAAGAGATGAAGGAGATCGAGTCAGCCGCAAGGGAGCTGAAGGAAGGCTCAAAGGATCCGAAGGTGCTGGAATGTGCGGAGCAGATCCTGCAGAAGGCCGGAGCGATCATCCATGAGTTATGACCTCCCAGGGGAAGACAGGGCGCAGCGCACCGTCATTTGTAAGGAAAGATTCATTCCGTATATAGAAAAATGAGGATACTATGGCATTTGACAGCTTAAGTGATAAATTACAAAATGTGTTTAAGAAGCTGCGCGGCAAGGGCCTTCTGAAGGAAGATGATGTGAAGGAGGCCATGAAGGAGGTTAAGCGTGCGCTCCTGGAAGCGGACGTTAACTTCAAGGTCGTTAAGCAGTTCATCGGTTCGGTCAGCGAACGTGCCGTGGGCGAAGAGGTCATGAAGGGCCTGAACCCCGGTCAGATGGTGATCAAGATCGTAAAGGAAGAACTTGTGGCCCTGATGGGTACCGAGGTGACGGAGATAAAACT
>JAFRWY010000073.1 GCA_017437905.1 Eubacterium sp. | reverse complement strand
CCACGCATATGCCATTTATGTGAGCAAGCTCACAAATGACATATGCGTGGCCGGACTGCATGGCTCATTGGAGTCCGCCTGCCACGTCCAGGACCTGTCCGGTTATGTAGGATGCTGCATCGGAGGCCAGGAAGGCAACTGCCTCTGCTACATCCTCCACCTGTCCCAGTCGTCCCAATGTGATCTGGGCCTTCAGCTTCTCCTTCACATCCTCCGGAAGGGCTGCGGTCATATCCGTCTCGATAAAGCCCGGAGCCACGGCGTTGCATGTAATGCCCCTGGAGCCCAGCTCCTTTGCCACGGACTTTGTCATGCCGATCACGCCTGCCTTGGCTGCCGCGTAGTTCACCTGTCCCGCATTTCCGTAGACACCCACCACGCTGCTGATATTTACGATCCGGCCGTAACGCGCCTTCATCATGGGCTTTGTAACCGCCTTCATCATGGCATAGACACCGCGAAGATTCGTGTTGATCACGGCATCAAACTCTTCATCCTTCATCCGCATGAGAAGGTTATCTCTCGTGATCCCGGCGTTATTTACCAGGATGTCCACGGTTCCTCCGATCTCCTGTGCCGCAGCTACCACCGGCGCTGCGGATGCGGGATCCGCCGCATCTGCCTGTACCGCCCTGGCCTTTACGCCCTTTGCGGTAAGAACACCTACAACCTCCTCTGCTGCCGCCGCATTTCCCGCATAGGTGATGACTACATTTGCACCGCCTTCTGCCAGACGCTCGGCAATCCCTCGACCGATCCCCCGGCTTCCGCCGGTGACGATGGCCGTCTTTCCCTCAAATTCTTTCATGTTATCTCCTTACTGTCGCCCGATCCAACAGACCCAGGGCTTCCTTCAGTGCTGCGATATCCTCCGCCTTCTCCACATTGTAGCAGGGAAGCTCCACGGTCTTCTGTACAAACTTGGAGAGGGTCTTTCCGGGGCCGATCTCAACAAATGCATCGATGCCCTGCTCTGCCATGTATCGGATAGTGTCCTCAAAGAGAACCGAGGTCTGTACCTGCTTCTCAAGAAGGGCAGGGATGGTCTCCTCCTCCGTCTTCGGACGGCCCGTGGCATTGAATACTACGGGAAGCTTCATTTTCCCGAAGTTCTCTTTCTGAAAGCGCTCTGCCAGTGCATCCCCTGCCGGCTTCATCAGGGACGTATGGAAGGGGCCGCTTACCTTGACCGGAAGCACGCGCTTTGCACCTAGTTCCTTCATTACCTCTGCCGCCGCATCCACAGCCTCCGCGTCTCCGGATACCGTGATCTGTCCCGGGCAGTTAAAGTTTGCGGGCTCACAGCAAAGGTCCGGGAACTGCCCCTGTACCTTCCTGCAGCCTTCGTAGATCTTCTCCCGCTCCAGACCGAGAACCGCGATCATCTTGCACTCTCTTCCCTGTACTGCGGACTGCATGGCATTTCCCCTGAAAGCAACCAGGTCGATCACCTGCTGCTCCGTGAAAACTCCTGCCGCATAGAGGGCGCTGTACTCCCCCAGGGAAAGGCCGGCCGCGATGGCCGGTGTGATCCCTGCTTCCGCAAGCACCTTCGTCATACCAACCGCAAATGCAACCATACACGGCTGGGTATACTTTGTCTCATTCAGCACCTCCGCAGGTCCCTCGAAGGAAACCGTACGAAGATCAAAACCGGGATCGGCGCTGTCCAGTACCTGACGGAAGGAAGGATATGCCTCATAAAGATCCTTTCCCATTCCCACGGCCTGACTGCCCTGTCCGGCATATAAAAATCCGAGCTTCATATTTGTCTTCTCCTGAATCTGTATGTCAAATCTACTGCCTTCGGTTGAAATGAACCTTAAAGTTCGATCTTTCCAGTCTCTTCCAGCACCTTCTTCGCACCCCGGTACATATCCTCCAGAATGTCCGCCAGCGGCCGGACCTCCTTCAGCTGTCCGCAGACCTGTCCGGCCATGACGGAACCGTTCTTCATATCCCCGTCGAAAACTGCTCTCCGGAGTCCTCCGAGGGTGATCTGCTCCAGCTCGTCACGGGATGCAGCTGCGGCTTCCAGCTTCAGATACTCCCGGGCCATGGGATTCTTGATGATCCGGACCGGTGCCCCCAGGCTCCGTCCGGTTACCGTGGTGCTGTTATCTCTTGCCTTGATCAGCTCTGCCTTATAGTTCTCATGGATCGGGCACTCCTCGGAAACCAGAAGACTGGTACCGATCTGGATGCCTGCCGCACCCAGGCAGAGGGCTGCAGCGAACTGTCTTCCGTCCGCGATACCGCCGGCTGCAATGACAGGGATCTCCACGCTGTCGATCACCTGCGGAACCAGCGCCATGGTGGTCATGTCACCAACATGGCCGCCGCTCTCGCCGCCCTCGGCGATGACTGCATCCACGCCCTGCTTCTCCACCTTCTTTGCAAGAGCACAGCTGGCAACCACGGGGATCACGATGGCTCCGGTCTCTTTCCATTTTTCGATATTTTTTCCGGGAGTTCCGGCGCCGGTGGTGATGATCCGGATCTTCTCCCGTGCCAGCAGATCTGCGATATTGTCTGCATCCGGATTCATCAGCATCAGGTTCACGCCGAAGGGCTTATCCGTAGCTTCTCTTGCATCACGGATCTCCTTCTCCAGTGCCTCCGCGGGCATTCCGCCGGAGGCGATGAGGCCCAGGGCCCCTGCATTGGAAACTGCAGCCGCGAACTTTCCGGTTGCGATATTTGCCATACCACCCTGGATGATCGGATACTTCACACCCAGTAATTCATTGATGAGTTTCATGTTCTGCTCCTTACTCCACATTGCATTTTCTGTAAATGGTACTTTCTCTTACTTCCGTACCAGTTTGTCGATGTTCCGGAATTTCTCGTAACGCGCCTTAGCGATATCCGTCGGGGACATACGTTTCATGGCATTGAACTCCTTGATCAGCATCCGGTCGATGGACTTAAATACCTCATCGGGATTGTGATGCGCACCGCAGGCCGGCTCCGGAATGATACCATCGATCACGCCGAACCGGTACAGATCCTGCGCCGTCAGCTTCATCAGGTCACACGCCTCTGCCGCCCGGGAGGAATCCTTCCAGAGAATGGAAGCAAAGCCTTCCGGGGAAAGCACGGAGTAAACCGCATGCTCCAGCATATAAACCTTGTTGGCAACACCGATGGCCAGCGCTCCTCCGGAGCTTCCTTCACCGGTCACGATGGAGAAGATCGGCGTCTTCAGCGCGCTCATTTCCGCAAGATTCCTTGCGATGGCGTTGCTCTGCCCGTGCTCTTCGGCCTCCAGTCCCGGATACGCACCCGGGGTATCAATAAATGTAATGATCGGTCGTCCGAACTTCTCAGCCTGCTTCATCATGCGAAGGGCCTTCCGGTATCCTTCCGGCTCCGGCATACCGAAGTTGTATTTCATGTTATCGTTGATGTTCTTGCCCTTCCGGTGTCCGAGAACCGTTACGGGAATACCGTGGTACATGGCGATCCCGCCGAAAATGCTCTGATCCTCCTTCGAGAGCAGGTCTCCTCTTTGCACAAAGAAGTCCGTGAACAGGGCGTTGATATAATCATCGATCTTCGGGCGGCGTCTGTGTCTTGCCAGGAACACGTTGTCATGAGCCGTAACATTTTCACACTCCTTGCAGAGTGCTGCATACTCCTGCTCCAGCTCCCGTGCCCTTGCCTCGGTGAGGCCCTCCTCCTGCCGTCTTTCTTCTTCAATGGCCGTCATCCGCTCGTCTATCTCTCTGATGGTCATAACGTCGGCCTCCTTTTCTTCTGATGCAGCCGCAGGATCTGGGACAGCTTGCCGCGGATCTCATCGCGCTTTACGATCTCATCCACAAATCCGTGATCCTCCAGATATTCTGCCCTCTGGAAACCGTCCGGCAGTTTCTGCCCGATGGTCTGCTCGATCACCCTCGGTCCCGCGAACCCGATCAGGGCCCCCGGTTCCGCGATGGTAATGTCCGCAAGGGTTGCGAAGCTTGCGCTGACGCCACCCGTGGTGGGGTGTGTCAGAACGGCTATATACAGTCCGCCGTTCTCACTGAAATGCTTCGCAGCCGCAGAGGTCTTGGCCATCTGCATCAGGGACAGGATCCCCTCCTGCATTCTGGCGCCGCCACTGGCTGTGAAAATGATCACCGGAAGCTTCAGTTTCTCGGCCACCTCAAAGGATGTGGTGATCATCTCGCCTACGGCCATGCCCATGCTTCCCATCAGGAATTCACTTCCCATAACCGCGATCACTGCCTTCTGGCCCTCGATCTCACCGACACCCGCCAGAACGCCTTCATTCATGCCGGTCTTCTCCCGAAGCTCGGCGATCTTCTCTTCATAATCCGGATAATCCAGAGGATTCACGTCTCCCATAACGGTCTTCAGCTTCCGGAAGGTTCCCGGATCCACCAGATTACGCATTCTTCTTCTGGCGGAGATCTTATGATGCTTTCCGCAGTTCGGGCAGATGTACAGTGCCTTCCGCATCTCCGTGATCACATACTGGCTGCCGCATTCCGTACAGGTAAACATATCCGCCCCGTGGGGATCCGGCCCTTTCTTATATATAAACGGCTCTTCCGTCGCGCGGTTCAGAACCTCCGTCATGTCCTCCGCTGCCTGTGACAGCATGGACTGAGCTCCACCCTCCGGTACAGCCGTTTCCCCGGAGTTGTCACGCCAGAGCCTCCGGCCGCCCTTCTCCGCAGCTTTCTTCTTCATATTAAACAGTTTCATATTTTGTCTGCTCTCCTGTAAGTTGCCCGGGTCGTTCCCGCCCCTTTTCATACCTGATCCATGCCTGATTCTCCGGCAAAAAAAATCCTTTACACAGTTCGACGCGAGCGGCTCGGGTTCCCGGTCGCTCGCGTCGCGCTCAAAAGAAAAAGACTTATTTGTGTGCCTCTACATAATCGATCAGATCCTGTACTGTCTTGATCTTCGGAAGATCCTCATCCTCGATGGTAACTCCGACTGCTTCCTCGATCGCCATACCAAGCTCTACTGCATCCAGGGAATCAGCGCCCAGATCATCGGTCAGGGATGCTTCCGGTGTCACCTTATCCTCATCGCAGCTCAGGGTGTCAACGATTACCTTCTTGATCTCTTCAAACATCTTTTCTCTCCTTTTTGTCTTACATTTGTTTGCGGATTATTGTTAAAAAGTTTTATTTAAAAAATTTTAACTACCATCATTATATCGAGGTTTCTACTCTTGTCAATAAGAAATTTTGTGCATATTTGTCAAATAAATATGGTCACTTTGTCCACTCTGATACTTATATCCGACTTCACATAGACCTGTCCTTTTTCTCTTGACATTCTCCGCACGATGTATCATAGTAGTATCAAATAGCATGATGTAGTTTTAAAAACCACATCACGGGATATTGTGCATTACACGACAGACACCTGTTTAACATATCCCAAACCTACAAAACTTACCCTGAGCAAGTGCTTCAGGGCACAGAAATAAGGAGTTTTTCATGGAACAGATCTTCATGCCCGAACCCGGAATTGCGGGTCGTTATATCAGCACATCGCATGATGAATCAGGAAATCTTCTCGGCATCCGTTATCATGATACGGAAAAGTTTAATTTTGCATATGATATTGTGGATCGGCTGGCAGCAGAATATCCAACCAAAACAGCCATGCTTCATATCTCAAAAACCGGGCAGGAACGCCGGATCACATTTGCGGATATGAAGGCATTTTCCGACCGTACGGCAAATTATCTTTCCTATCTGGGGATCCGGAAGGGTGACCGCGTCATGCTTGTCTTAAAGCGGCATTACCAGTTCTGGTTTGTTATCCTGGCGCTGCACAAGCTGGGCGCCATAGCCGTTCCGGCCTCCTACCTTCTTACAAAGAAGGATTTCGAATACCGGTTCAAGGCCGGCCGGATCCGTGCCATTGTAGCAACCGCAGACGGTGAAGTGACGGATGAAATTGACAAAGCGGCAAAATACAATGAAGCCATCAAGGCAAAAGTGATCGTCGGCGGCACCAGAAACGGCTGGGACTCCTATAACCGTTCCATCCGCTTCTTCGCTTCCGCCTTCGAACGTCCGTCAAATGCGGCGGGCGGTGACGATCCGATGCTGATGTATTTCACATCCGGAACCACCTCTTACCCGAAGATGGCGACCCACAGTTTCAAATATCCCCTGGGACACTATATTACGGCAATGTACTGGCACGGTGTGGATCCCGACGGACTGCATTTTACCATCAGCGATACCGGCTGGGGCAAGGCCGTATGGGGCAAGCTCTACGGCCAGTGGCTGTGCGAGGCTCCGATCTTTACCTATGATTATACGGACTTTTACGCCAAAGAGGTTCTCGGCATGATCCAGAAGTACCGGATCACCACCTTCTGTGCACCTCCGACGGTATATCGTTTCCTTGTACACGTGGATCTCTCCCATTATGACCTTTCTTCCTTAAAGAATGTCACAACGGCCGGCGAAGCGCTGAACCCGGAGATCTTCCGGCGTTTCCATGCCGCCACCGGACTTTCCATCATGGAAGGATACGGCCAGACAGAGACGACCCTGGTGGCGGGCAGCCTGAAAGGGACCACGCCCCGTCCGGGATCCATGGGACTTCCGAACCCCCAGTATGACGTGCAGGTCCTCAGGCCGGACGGAACCGTATGTGATACGGATGAGATCGGCGAGATCTGCATCCGCACCTCCGAGAGCATCCCCTGTGGTCTTTTCCTGGGATATTATCAGGATGCGGAGAAGACGCAGGCCGTATGGCATGATGGATTTTATCACACAGGTGATACGGCTCATGTAGACAAAGACGGATATTTGTGGTATGTTGGTCGGGTTGATGATGTCATCAAATCCGCCGGCTACCGGGTAGGCCCCTTCGAGATTGAAAATGAGATCATGCGTCTGCCCTACGTATTGGAGTGTGCTGCCACCAGCATCCCCGATGTATTACGCGGTCAGGCCATCAAGGCCTCTATCGTGCTTGCGGCGGGAACGGAAGCCACCGACGCCCTGAAGAAGGAGATCATGAAATACCTTCGCAATACGCTTGCCTCCTACAAGCGTCCGAAGATCATCGAATTCGTAACGGAGCTTCCGAAAACAGCCAGCGGCAAAGTCCGCCGGGCAGAAATAAAAGAAAAGGATTGGGATAAGAAGAAAGATGAAAAATAAGATCGTAGTGACCGGAATCGGAGCTGTAACACCTCTCGGTGTCGGAGTTGATACCTACTGGAGCAATCTCATCACGGGCAAGTCCGGTATTGCACCCATCTCACGGTTTGACGCTTCCGCACTTCCCGTGCAGTTTGCAGGCGAGGTTCGGGACTTCGACCCGCTGGACTTCATGACGAAAAAACAGGTAAAGGAGATGGAGCTCTTCATGCAGTTCGGCTACGCTTCCGCTCAGGAAGCCATGACGGACGCGGGACTGACCGAAGATGAGAACGGCAATCTCCCTCTTCCGAAGGAACGGATCGGTGTTGTCCTGGGAAATGTATTCGCCGGGATCATCGACATCGCAGGCACCCAGGACCAGTTCAGCACAGGAAATGCTTCCCGTGTGAACCCCCGGTTCATTACACGGATCATCGGAAATATCGCAGCCGCACAGATCGCCATTTCCAAAGGTCTGAAGGGCCCCAGCATGACCGTGTCCACCGCATGCTCCTCCGGAATCGACGCCATTTCCACCGGAATCATGCTGATCGAGCAGGATCTGGCGGACGCTGTGATCTGTGTCGGAGCCGAGGCAGCCACCTCCCCTCTCACGATCCTCGGGCTTTCCTCGATCCATGCCCTTTCCAGAAATAACGAGCACCCCACCGAGGCATCCCGCCCCTTCGATCTGAACCGTGACGGCTTCGTCATGTCAGAGGGAAGCGGAACCGTGATCATCGAAAAGGAAACCTCCGCACTCCGCCGTGATGCGAAGATCCACTGTGAGATCAAGGGATATGCCAACAGCACGGACGGATATCATGTAACCAGACCCCACCCGGACGGAATCGCAGCCGTCTTCTGCATGAAGCAGGCACTGAAGGTTGCCGGCCTTCCGCTGGTGGCCGTGGACTATATCAACGCACACGGAACCTCCACACCGGCCGGTGACACCATCGAGGTAAATGCCATCAAGACGCTCTTCGGAGACCACGCCTACAAGCTGGCCGTATCCTCCACCAAGGCATCCACCGGACATCTGATGGGAGCAGGCGGAGTAACCGAAACCATCGCCTGCATCAAGGCCATCGAGGAAGATATCCTTCCCCCCACAATCAACCAGACCACTCCGGATCCGGAATGCGACCTGGACTTTGTGCCGAACGTGGCACGGAAGGCAACCGTAAATATCGCCATGTGCAACGCCTTCGGATTCGGGGGCCAGAACGCGAGTCTCCTGCTTACCAAGTACGCACGGTAACTCTCAGCTCGTTACAAAAGCAGGAGCGCCGATAGTCCCATGAAAATGTGACTTCCGGGAGCAGATATCTGACAAAGGAAAAGAGAGCGAGGGAGACTGCATTTCCATGGAGTCGCCCTCGCTCTTTTCTAATATAATCTACCGTCTTCTTCTCAAAATCCAGATGGTAACTCCGATCACCAGAAGGACTCCCGGGATCACGCCCGACAGAATGATCCCGAAGAACAGAGCATCGGAATTCGATACCACCACATACTGCACCGAGTAGGTCTTCGTCGGCACATAGATCAGTGCCGGCCGTGTCACCATATGTCCCATCAGTTCGATAAAAAGCTTCCGGTTCATACCGGAGATATATTCATCGATGGCATCCTGTGTCATGTACGGAGATCCGAAGACCGCCAGCTGGCTCTCTCTGGTGATCCGTCCCGTTCCCTCTGCTGCCGTGTCCGGTGTAAGATCCACGGTCCACTGCCGGAATACGCCCAGCAGATACTCTCCCACCTCATCACCTTCTTCCTTGCCGGTGGTCTCGGCTTCCGTGGGATTCTTTTTCAGATATGCCTGTTCCGTGGTCTTCAGGATGGTTTCAACCGCCGGATCCGTGGACCGAAGCCCCAGGGACATTGCCGTCAGTGCGATATTTCCGGCCAGGGCATCCGTTGCGGTGGTGGATCGGATCTCCGGAACCAGATAGTAGGGTTCCTGGAAATAAAGATCATAGTCCTGCTCCGAGACGATTCCGTTTTGCACTTCAATTCCATACTCCCCGAGAAGACCGTGCAGATTCTTCTGCCGTTCCTCTGTCCACTGGAGCAGCAGGTAGAGATGTCCGCCGCCATCCATATACTCCCGGAGAGCCGTGATCTCCGCCGGGCTGTAATCCTCCTTCGGTGCCAGGATCAGCACGCAGTCCGCATCCTTCGGAATGGAACCTGACGATACCAGACTGATCTCATGCAGCTTCACATTTTCCCGGTTCAGCGCCTCCAGGAAATTCCCCGAAAGAAGAAGCTCTCCATGTCCGGAGATCTGATAGATCATGGGGATCCGTTCCGTCGTCACATAATCGATGGCCGAGGACAGGAGTCCCTCCAGGTCGAAGCCGTCCGGCGCAGCACCGTATTCCGCCATACCCGCATCCGTATAGGTGTAGATCGATTCCTGGGTGATCACGCGGAAGGCGGTATCCGATGTAACCACCAGGCTTCCCTCGCTGAAGCCGTTGGCCACGTACTTCATGGGGAACCGGGGGGAAAGCTCCGGATCCACATACTCTACCGTAACATGCGGATACTCCGCATAATTCTTCAGCATCTTCACGGTATTAATGTCCGCATCCGCCTCTTTCTTGTAAACGAAAACCGTCACATCCTCCGTAAGCCCGTCGAGGAATTTCTTCGTATTCTCCGTCAGCAGATGGAACTCCCGCATTGTAACATCAAATTCGGTCACCCGGTCCGGAAGGAATGCAGCCCCGATATTAAGCCCCGCCACACAGACGACCGTAGCCAGGATCCACAGGATCCTTTTCTTTAAAGTATTCCGGTTTCCTCCCCTGCCCCGCTGCAGCCGGAGCACCGTAAAGATCATGAATGCTGCTGCGATGGACAGGAAATAAAGTACCGACCGAAGGGAGATCACTCCGTTTTCCATTACCAGGAACCGGGCCTGCAGATGGAATGCATCAAAGAATTTCTTCAGGAAGGATACCCCCAGAAGTTCCCCGAAGCCTCCCATGGTATAGCCGATGAACAGTACCACTGCCGTAAGCACTGCCGCAACCACCACATTATTCGTAAGAGAGGACAGGAAGATTCCGATGGCGATGGCCGCAAGGCCGTACAGGATGTATGCCAGCAGTGTCGTGTACGCCTCTGCCACAGCCACATCCCCGTATCCCGTCAGGATCAGCGGAAATGCTGCCGCCACCACCACGGGGATCAGGAAGAGGGTCACACAGGCCAGATACTTTCCGATCACGATGCTCCGAAGGGATACCGGCGCCGTAAAAAGCAGCTGATCCGTCCGGTCCCGGAACTCCTGGGCAAAGGTCCGCATGGTAAGGATCGGGATCGTGATGGAGAAAAGATATACAACGGAAGCATATGCGTAATTAACATGAGCAGAGCCTCCGTAGAGATTCATGACATAAAAATAAATCCCGAAAAAGAAAACGGATGCCGCAAGATACAGGAATCCGATCACGGAAAAGAGTGAGGAACGGAGTTCTTTTTTCCAAATACTAATCATCGTATCCGTCCTCCCCGTCATAGTCCTCTTCGTCCGCTTCCTCCCGGTCCCGGACGTCCGCATACGCTTCTTTGGTCACGCGAAGAAACAGGCTCTCCAGGCCTGCTGTTTTCTGATAACGATCCAGATCCGGAAGTTTCTTCGGTTCCAGATTCTCCGTCAGTTCCTCCACCGTTCCGGAGAGAACCAGCCGTCCCGCCGCCATGATCAGAAGTTCATCCGCCTCCTGCATCACCTCGGACAGTACATGGGAGCTGACAAGGATCGTACAGCGCTGCCCCAGTTCCCGGAGCATGCGGCGCATTTCCACCATCTGTACCGGATCCAGACCGTTGGTGGGTTCATCCAGGATCAGAATATCCGGATCCCCCATCAGCGTTGCAGCCAGGGCCACACGCTGGCGGAAACCCTTGGAGAGCTGCCCGATCAGACGGTTCCTTACACTCCCCAGTCTTCCCACCTGCACTGCTTCCTTGCAGGCCTTCCTCCGCTCTCCCTTCGGGATGCCGCGAAGCTCTGCCTGAAACTGCAGAAACTCCCGGACCGTAAGCTCCGGGTAGAGAGGCGGCACCTCCGGAAGATATCCGATCCGCTTCTTCAGCCCCACCGGATCCTTCTGCAGGGAGACTCCGTCGATCAGAACATCTCCGCCGGTGGGCGTAAGGAACCCGGTAAGCAGCTGCATGGTGGTGGTCTTTCCCGCTCCGTTCACGCCAAGAAGGCCGTAGATACGGCCCTGCTCCAGCGTAAATGAGACATCATCCAGTACGACATTCCGCCCATATGCTTTTGTCATGTTTCTTGCCTCCAGCATGAAAACGCCCTTCTTCTGCCTTCCTGCCCGGGGTACACTTTGCCCCCGCACCTACCGGTTTCGTATCAGAATCCGAGGTCCAGTTCCACGGGACAGTGATCCGATCCGTAAATGTCAGCGTGGATCTTCGCATCCACGATCTTAGATTCCAGTTCTTCGGAGGTAAGGAAATAATCGATCCGCCATCCTGCATTTCTCTCTCTTGCATTGAAGCGGTAGGACCACCAGGAGTAAGCGTCCGTAAGATCCGGATATTTGTAACGGAAGGTGTCGGTGAAGCCGCTGGCCAGAAGCTCCGTCATCTTCCCCCGTTCCTCATCCGTAAATCCCGGGTTATGGTGATTGGAGGCCGGATTCTTGATATCGATCTCCTGATGAGCCACGTTCATATCACCGCAGATCACCACCGGCTTCTTTGCCTTCAGCTGTCCCACATAGTTCCTGAAATCCGTTTCCCATTCCATACGGTAGTCCAGACGTTTCAGTTCGTTCTGGGAATTCGGAACATAGACCGTGATCATATACCAGTCTCCCATATCCAGAGTGATGAGCCGGCCTTCCTGATCATGCTGCTCGATCCCCATACCCAGGATCACTTCCTTCGGCTCCTCCTTCGTGAAAATGGCGGTTCCGGAGTAGCCTCTCCTCTTTGCATAATTCCAGTACTGATGATAGCCCGGGAGTTCCAGTTTCAGTTGTCCCTCCTGCATCTTGCTTTCCTGGATACAGAATACATCCGCATCGATGGTCCGGAAGAAGTCCTCGAACCCCTTTCCGACGCATGCGCGGATCCCGTTCACATTCCATGAAATGAGTTTTTTCACTGCCATAATTCTGCCTTTCAGATGATCTTATGATTCTTCACTTTCCCCGGAATGATACCGGAAAGGGTTCATCCCGCATATAACAAGAGAGAACGGGTAGCGGATCGCTACCCGTTACACATTTTATCTATCTCTCCGACGGCTTCTCTTCCAGATCCACCGGCTTCGGCTCCTCCTTCGGAGGCTCCGGAAGTGTCAGATCCAGTTCCGCCTGAATGGCCTTCAAAGCCTTTGCGGAAGCCATCAGGTTGGTGATCTCGTCTTCATCCAGGGAGATGGGGATCTTCTCCTCCACACCGTCCGAACCGACGATAGCCGGCATGGACAGGCATACATCCTCCAGGCCGTACTGGCCGGACATCAGACTGGATACGGACAGGATGGACTTCTCGTCACGGGCGATGACCTCGCAGATCCTGCGGACAGCCATAGCCACGCCGTAGTAGGTTGCCTTCTTACGGTTGATGATCTCGTAAGCCGCATTCTTAACGGTTTCCTGAATATGGCGCTCGGACTGGTCATGATTGAAATGTCCGCGCATCTCACAGAACTTGGAAAGCGGCACGCCGGATACCATGGCACTGCTCCATGCAGCCAGCTCGCTGTCGCCATGCTCACCGATGATGAATGCATGAACGGTACGGTTGTCCACATCCAGATGCTCGCCCAGTTTCGCCTTCAGTCTTGCGGTATCGAGAACGGTACCGGAACCGATGACTCTGTGGGTCGGGAAACCGGACAGCTTCTGTGCCACGTAGGTCAGCACATCCACCGGATTCGAAACGATCAGGAGAACACCTTCGCATCCACGCTTCGAGATCTCCGGAATGATCGACTTGAAGATCGCAACATTTTTCTGAACCAGCTGCAAGCGGGTCTCCCCGGGCTTCTGTGCAGCTCCGGCCGTGATGATGATGATGGAAGCATCAACAATATCATCATAAGTACCGGCATAGATCTTCATCGGCTTCGCAAAGGGAACACCGTGGCTGATATCCATCGCTTCACCCTCTGCACGGCTGTGATCCACATCGATCAGCACCAGCTCCGAGAAGATACCTCCCTCCATCAGGGCAAATGCCGTGGAAGAACCTACAAATCCGCAGCCGATGATGGCCGCCTTGCGGATATTTACATTTTTCTCAACCTTGCTCTCATGAATCTTCTTCAAAATGTCCTCCTCCTTCTGTCATCCGACAGTCTCTAAACTCTTTCGGACGAAATGTCCTTCCAACACACCCCAAAACCGAAGTCCCGGTCCACTGTCACGGAACTACTCTCTCCTTGCTTCCGGAGAACGGATCACATGCTGCAGGAAGCCCCACAACATGAGCAGGAAACCGAAAGAAACCATGCATGCCGTAAAATCCGTGATCACATAGACCTTGAACAGGCGAAGCACCCAGCCCACCAGCCATAAAACCATAGGATTCAGAAGCATGAACCATTTCGGAACCCTGAGTCTCCCCTGGAATACCTGATACATATACGGAACCGATGTACACACAACCACCAGGATTGCGAAAATGTAGAACGGTATGGAAATGTAGAAGAATACATCATCCACTACCGTGAACATATCCGATTCCATCAACGATGTGGAATACAGTTTCCTATACAGGATCGGCAGAACGCATCCCTTCATGTGAAGGAACAGCTCCGAGATCATGGTTGCGGTTGCACCCAGTTCAAAGAGCCGTACGGCCCGGAGGCTCCACTGATCCCTCTTGTTACGGGACAGCTTCATCAGGTGGATCATTTCATGGATACCGGCTACAAGGAAGAACAGTGCTATACTCGCGATCAGCATGGCCGCCTCATATCTCCACGCAGCAGCCTTGGCCCAGTTGCTCTGGACAACACCGTTGGTCACGTTGTCCTTTCCGCAAGCTCCCATCAGCCAGTCACTGATCATAAGAAGCGCGCTTCCGGTCATTCCCTTAACCAGTCCCGCCATGATTCTTTGCTTATTTTTCATCGTATCCCCCCTCCATTTCCACTATATTCTATCATACTATTTCAGTGGTTTTCGGTCAATCAAAAAATGCCCGGAACGGGCATTTTCTTGACAGGGATATTAACCTGTAATGAGGCGGATCACGTGGTCCGCCGCGTCCTCCAGAGTATCCTCTCCCTGAAGTGTATAGGTCAGGAGAACGATCAGGTCGCTCTTCCGGATCGCGAACTGGATCCGGCGTCCTGCCCCCTCCGTCTCCTCGGGGAAGGAAGCCATGGTAAATACCTGACCGATATACTCCACGTTACGAACTTCCACGTCCTTATAATCCCGGGTGGACAGTTCCAGGTATTCTCTGGCACTCATATTCTGCATATAATACATCTTCGGATTGATATAGGACACGATCAGGTTGGAGCCTGTGGACACCTTATAGGCAATGGCACAGGTCATGGTCTTTACCGAATAGGGACTGACCACACCGTACCAGAGGTCATTTACCTCGTCCTCCGTAAGACCGGTCACTTCGCCGACCTCCTTTGCATCATACAGCTTCCAGGAGGAATCCGACTGGATCGTAAGTCCTACAAAAGGATTGTAATATGCGCCGTTTTCATAGGTTCCGGCGATCGTGGTATTCGTTGACAGCTCGGTCTCCAGATCGGAACTGTTGATCGGTTCTGCCGTGGACAGCTGGGAATCCTCTACATCCGGATCCTCGGTCGTCATCGTCGTGCCTTCCTTCGGGGCCTCCGTCACTGTCTCCGTATTAAAGTTCGGAGATACATACTTCTCCTCCGTACTTTCTGTTTCGGAGCAGGCAGACAGACCCAGCGTAAGCGCGACGAGAATCCCGGCAAGTGCAGTTCTGCTTCGTCTGTTCTGCATTTCCACCTCCGTTACCGAAGAACGATCATTTCTTCTTGCTCTTTGCGTCCTTCTCGTCCTTCGTATCTTTCTCGTCCTTTTCGATCTTCTCTACTTTTGCCTCATCCTTAACCTCTGCGGTTCCGGCCTTCTCAACCTCGGCGATGGCACGTCTGTGCATGGGGATCCGGCAGTTCTTGTTGTTACCGAACTCCACGATCACGGTGGACTCGTCCACGATATCCAGAATGGTTCCGAAGAATCCACTGGTGGTCATGATGTTATCGCCGGGCTCAAGAGAATTCTGAAGTTCCTCAGCCTTCTTTGCCTGTTTCTTCTGGGGACGGATCATAAGGAAATACATAAGTCCGATGAAAAATGCAAGATAAAGCACGATCATCAGGATACTTCCGCCTGTTGATGTTGTCCCGGATAAGAGCATACTTCCGTTCATTCAAGTTCTCCTTTTTTCTTCATAATACGAATCGTTGTCTGAAAAACATACGCGTTCTATATTACTTGATTTTACTGAAAAGTGCAACCTGTTTTTTCGGTGATTTTTCACCTTCCCGGGGATGCATTTCCCTGCCGCATGCGATCGAGGGTCTCCGTTTTAAAGCTCTGATACTGCCCCTCACGGATCGCCGCCCGGATCTCTTCCATCAGATGATTATAGAAATACAGGTTATGCAGCACCGCCAGCCTGAGTCCCAGCATCTCTCCCGCCTTCAGCAGATGGCGGACATAGGCACGGCTGAACCGCTGACAGGCCGGGCACTGACAGCCCTCCTCGATGGGGCGTTTGTCCAGTTCGTAGCATTTATTCTTCAGATTCAGCTTTCCGAAATGGGTATATACCTGACCATGGCGTCCGTTCCGGCTGGGATAGACACAGTCAAAGAAGTCCACGCCCCGGTCCACGGCCTCCAGGATGTTCTCCGGCGTTCCCACGCCCATCAGATAGACCGGCCGGTCATCCGGAAGATGGGGGATCGTCACATCCAGGATATGATACATTTCCTCATGGGATTCTCCGACGGCCAGACCGCCGATAGCATATCCCGGAAGATCCAGCTCCGAGATCCTTTTCGCATGGTCGATCCGGATATCATCGATCACTCCGCCCTGGTTGATCCCGAAGAGGTACTGCATGGGATTGATCGTATCCGGCCTGCGGTTCAGTTCTTCCAGCTTCTCCTTGCAGCGGAGCAGCCAGCGGTATGTCCGGTCCACGGAGGGCTGGATGTAGGTCCGGTCCGCCTTGGCCGGCGGGCACTCATCGAAGGCCATGGCGATGGTGGATCCGAGATTGGACTGGATCGTCATGCTCTCCTCCGGCCCCATGAAGATCCGGCTTCCGTCGATATGGGACTGGAAGGAGACACCCTCCTCCCGGATGGCCCTGAGTTTTGCAAGGGAATACACCTGGAATCCGCCCGAATCCGTAAGGATCGGTCCCCGCCAGGTGGTCATCTCCTGCAGTCCGCCCAGTTCTTTCACGATCTCATCCCCGGGACGCACATGCAGATGATAGGTATTACAGAGCAGGATCTGAGTTCCGATCCTTTCCAGATCTTCCGCCGAGAGGGCGCCCTTGATTGCCGCCACGGTTCCCACATTCATGAAAACCGGCGTTTCGATCACTCCGTGAGGAGTTGCGAACTTCCCGCTTCTTGCGCGGCCGTCCTTAGCGATCAGTTTATACATATCTCTCCCTTTCAGAAACAAACGCACACAGCCCGTGCATGAAAACACAGGCTGTGTCTTTGTTCAGACGTTTCTATGTTATTTCCGAAGTTATTCTTCGGCAGTGACAGCGGTCACGGTCTGCTTCTCGTACTTTCCGACGGAATTCGCACGATACACATCGATCCTTACCTCTGTCCCGGCTTTATAATTCTGCAGCTGTTCCACAAACTGCTCCATGGTTGTGATGGTCATGCCTTCCAGGCCGACAATGATGTCGCCTTCATGGATCCCGGCGCGCTCTGCCGGAGAATCCTTGGTCACACTCTTCACGTAGGCTCCCTCCGGGAAACCGTAGATCTGGGAATACTCGGCACTGATGTTGGCGCCGCTGATACCGATGTAAACCTTTCCGCTGGTTCCGCCGTTGATCAGACCGTCAATGATGGTCAGTGCCCGGTTGATGGGGATGGAGAAGCCCATACCTTCCACCTTGCTGTCCACATACTTTACGGAATTGATACCGATGACCTCACCCTTTGCGTTGATCAGGGCGCCGCCGCTGTTACCGGGGTTGATGGCTGCATCCGTCTGGATATAGCTTCCTTCATTTCCGGAAATGGAACGGTTCAGTGCACTGATGTAACCAACGGTTACGGACTGGCCGTAGCCCAGGGCGTTACCGATAGCGATGGCCGGTTCACCTACCTGCAGCTCGTCCGAATTGCCTGGAACCGCTACGCTGATGGCCGCTGCCGTGCTTTCCGGGATATCCGCGATGGGGATCTCCACAACCGCAACGTCATTTGTCTTGTCATAGCCGGTTACCTTTGCCTTCAGGATCTGTCCGTCGTTAAATCCGACATTGATCTCCTTCGCACTCTGAATCACGTGGTAATTCGTTGCGATATACAGCTTCTCCGGGCTTTCGCCGATGATGATACCGGAGCCTGCGCCCGTGGATTCCTGCTCAAACTGCTGATAGAAATACTGATACTGGGTCGTTACTCTTGTAGTGATGGATACGATGGAGGGCTGGGCCTTCTTTACGATCTCCGCCACGTCATAGTTGATCGTCTGGGAACTGTCATCATCGGAGATAACATCCTGTGTCTTGATCTGGTCTCCGGTGGTCAGGGTAGTCTGGGTGCTTCCCGTCTCCTTATCATCCGACGGGTCATTCTTTGCACTCACACCAGTTTCGGAGGATTTTTCCGAATTCCCGAAGACCTTGTTCAGTCCGATAAATGCTCCGCCGGCAATGACGCCGAAGACAAGTCCGAGCAGTGCCGTAAGCAGAACCTTTCTTCCCCAGGACTCTTTCTTTCCGTTTTTTCCCGGCTTTGTGGGCCCGGATCCTCCGGAGGAGGGAGCTGCCTCTCTTCTTTCGGACAGGGTTCCGTGTTCCGTATATTCCGTCTCCCTGTTCCTTTGCACCGGAGTCTGCTGTGCCCCGTAATGTGTTCCGGTGTTCTGCTGCACCTGTGTCCCGGAAGCTCCGTAATGGGTTCCGGCGCTCTGTTGTACCTGTGTCTCCGAAGCTCCGTAATGTGTGCCTGCACTCTGCTGAACTCCTGCAACGAAGGGGTTCGGGTTATTCCCGGTTCCGGTTCCCGCATAGGAACCCGCCCCGTTTCCGGATCCGCTTCCTTCATATCTTGACTCCGACGGCTTCAGATATGTCTGTCTGGAGTAATCCGTCCTTGCATAATTCGGTGCCCCGTATATGCTTTCCTTATATGGCTGGGGAGACCAGCTCTTCTTTTCCGCATCAGCTGTACGCCGTCCAGAATCTTCCTTCTTCTCATTTCCGTATGAAAAGGTTCCGAAATCGTCATTCATAATTATTACCTCCTTTTCAGCTGTCTACCTGATGTACGGTTGGTATCCTGCGTTTTTATGGATGTAACTTTAGTCTTTCTTTATGTTGAATTTGTGATATACTTGTTGAGAATTATTTAATTCTTGTTCACAAGTTATGTTAACAAATTATTCATTTGTTAACGACAGGCTTTGAACCAACCTCTATCATAGTACAAATCAAAACTGAAATCAAACTGAAATGCAGGAGATCAAAATGTTCCGAGTTTGGATGAAAGTCATGAAGGATACACACCTTCTCAGGGATACCGTGATCGCCATCGACGATCCGGAAGAGACCCGGACCCATAAAGTATATAAAGCGCTGGAGGACGGGTGCCATGAGCTGGATCTGGCCATCCCCATCTGGCTTGACCTGAATAAGAAGGATTTTATCCGTCATGCGAGAACCAGGTTCACACAGGACAGTTTTATAGAAACCATAGACTTCGATTACCTGGACTTTCATGTCATAGAGGAGGACCATCGATGATCGAGATTGAACATGTCACACTGAAATACAGAAAGCACGTGGTGCTGTCCGACGTGTCCTTCAAGGCAGAGCCGGGACAGACCATCGGCCTCCTGGGACTGAACGGATCCGGTAAATCCACGCTTCTTTCCGCCATCGCAGGTGCAAAGCATCCGGACAGCGGAAGGATCCTCCTGTCGGGAAAGACCTGCAGGGAGGATTCCAGGACCTACCTGTCGCAGGTGGGATATGTGACCCAGGAAAATGCACTGATCGAGGAACTTTCGGCCATGGATAACCTCCGGCTCTGGACCTCCAGCAGCAGGGAAGAGATCCTCGGTACCCTGAAGAACACCATCCTCTCCATCCTTGGTGTCCACGAATTCCTGGATATACCGGTGCGTCGGATGTCCGGCGGTATGAAGAAGCGTCTCTCCATCGCCACCGTGCTGATCAACCAGCCCCGGGTCCTGCTTCTGGACGAACCCCTGGCTGCACTCGACATTCTGGCGAAGCAGGCGATCCTGTCCTATATCAATACCTTCCGGGCCGGCGGCGGACTTACCTTCGTTGCCTCCCATGAAGAGCGTCTCTTTGAGTTCTGTGACGATGTCTATCTGCTGAAGAACGGAAGCTGCACCAGCCTCCGCGAATTCCCGGCAGACGTGTCCATCCCGGAGCTCCTGGCCAGATAGACACGATAATCACTTTCAGAATGACGGTATGATAAATCTATGAACTTTCCACAGCTGAGAAGAACAATATGTATGGATCTCAGACGGGCAGTACGGATTCTGCCCGCCACGCTCCTTTATACCCTTCTGTTCCTGCTGGTATCCCTGATCGTGATCAAAAATGCGGAAAAGCTCTTCTTTGATCCGAACAAATACAGCCAGGTTCCCGTAGGTCTCTGTATGCCGCTGGATTCCGAAAAGAACCGGTTCGGCCTGAAGCTGGTTCAAGATATGCAGAGTTTCCGGGAGGCCATTGACATCCGGCAGTTTGACACCGAAAGCGACGGTCTGGCCGCACTGGAGGCATCCGAGATCACCGCACTGATCCTGATCCCGGAGGATTTCGTCGACGCCCTGTACCGCGGCGTAAATGAGCCGGTCCGCATCATATTCCGTGAGAACAATACACTGGAGGAGCATATCATCAATGATCTCCTGCTGTCCAGCGCAAACATGCTTGGCAATTCCCAGGCCGCAGTCCTCTCGGCGAAGGCACTGGGGGAAACCGCAGGCGTGGAAGAACAGCTGACCGCGCAGCTGGTCGACGCCCTGGAGAGTTATAATTTCACCTACATTATCGGAAGAGAGTCCCTTTTTACCACAAAATCCTTCGACTCCCTGACCGGTCTTTCCTTAAAGGAGCAGCTGGCCGGAAGCTACGGTCTTCTGGTGCTCTCCTTCCTATGCTTTATCCTGACTGCATTTTATCAGGGCAAGCGCCCTGCCTATCAGATCCGTCAGAAATGTTGTGGTGTCAGCCGCTTCGGGATTGCTGTCTCCGAATGGATCAGCACCACCGTGCTGCTTTATGCCGCATTTCTCCTGGTTTTCACCGGCTTTGCCATTGCGAAGCTGGAACCGAAACTGACGGCACTGATCACGATCCTTCCGGTTCTGATGATCCTGGGGCTTTTTATCCTGCTGCTTTCCTACTCGGTTCACAGCCCCGTATATTCCAATCTGGCGATCCTGGTCAGCATCGTTCTTCTGATGTATCTGGCAGGCGGACTGATCCCTGTGGATTTCCTTCCGAAGTTCCTGCAGGAACTCTCCAAATGGAACCCCGTGTCCGCTCTGATCCGCTTCACGCAGCATGTACTGTTTTAGGAGGTATGTAAGATGAAACTTTTCTTCAATCGATTCTTCATACTTCTGAAACGAAGTATAAAACAGCCGGTCAATATCGCCATGCTGGCAGTCCTGCTGGTCCTGGCCATCATTTACCGTCAGGTACCGGCCTCCGAGAAGACACTTTACGTGCCGGTGGCACTGCTTTCCGAGGATGACAGTCCCCTGATGCAAAAGACCGTGGAGGATCTGGTCCATGCCAACTCCATTTTCCATTTTTATACCGTGGACAGCCGGGAACAGATGTATGAGGATATCTCCTCCGGAACCGCAAATTCCGGATTTGTGATCCCTGCCGGATTTACGGAAAATGCACTCACCACCGATCCAAAGACCCCCATCGAGGTCTACACCACCCAGGCTTCGCTGCTGCCCTCCCTCAGCCGGGATGAGGTCTTCAACCAGTTCTTCAGACACTATGCCCTGGAGATCGTCATGTTCCAGCTGGGAGAAAGCCCCGTATATTCCGCAGACCAGCTGCAGGCTCTTTCCGGAAAGCTGGATGAAATCTATGATACTTATCTGAACAGTTCGGAGATCTTCCGTGTCGAGGATGCCTCCGGCGGCGTTTACAATGAGCTGACCCGTGAAGAGAAGGTGGACATTCCGGTGCGGAAGCTGGCAGGTCTTTTCATCCTGGCCGCGGGACTGATCGGTATCGCCACCTATCTGAAGGATTCCGAGGAGCATCTGTATGAACGGCTTCGCGGTTCCGAGCGGTACGTGATGCGGGTCCTGCATATCGTATCCTGCATCCTGCCCATGACCCTCATCGCCTGGCCCGTGCTCTGGATCACGGAAGGAGGGAACGGGCTTCTGCTTCTCGGCCAGGTGGTTCTCTACTCACTGGCCTGCATCCTGTATGCCTGCTTTTTCAGTGTGATCCTCCGGAGCAGCTCCGTGTACCAGAAGGTGCTTCCGATCCTTCTTACATTTGCGATCATCTTCGGCGGCGTACTCTTTGACATAGCGTCCTTTGATAACGCCTTCAAGGCGGTATCCATGTGTATTCCGACGTATTATTTCTGATCTCCGCCTGCTTTCAGCGATCGCACGCGGTTTTGCACCAACCACCCCGCACCATCTGATATTAAGGTTCCAATATGGCTACGAAAGAAAAGAAAACCGAACAGAATATAAAGAAAACCATATCCGCCACCCGGAAGACGGAGGAACAGCGGCGGATGATATCCCGTCAGAAGCAGGAGGAGGCAAAGGCCCGGAGGAAGAAAGCCCTTCAGATCCGGATCGGGATCGCTGCCGGCGCCGTTCTTCTGACCGGTGTTCTGATCTGGCTGCTGGTAAGGGGAAAGGGTTCCGACAGCGGCAGTGAGGAATCCACCGTTATTTCCACTGAAGCATCCTCTTCCCAAGGCGGAACAGAGGCCGTAGTCCGTACGGATATCCCGGAACACTGGACCGTAGCCGACGGAAAGACCTACTACACCGATGCCAGCGGCAATCCGGTCACAAATAAGATCATCACCGAGGACGGGAAGAAGTACTTCTTCGGTCCGGACGGAGCTTTGGTCACCGGAACCGGCTTCCTTCGGGACGGTCAGGCCTATACCGCGGATTCCGCAGGTGTCCTCTCTCCCGCTTCCGGCTGGATCCTTCAGGAGGGAATCCGCTACTTTGCCGAAGAAGGCAGCCTCTGCACCGACCGGATCATTACGGAAGAAGGCGCCTCATACTACCTGGATCTCTCCGGACGACTGGTCACCGGTCAGCTGGTATCTACGGACGGATATCTTTACCGGGCAGATGACGAGGGCATTCTGACCAAGGTATCCGGCTGGCAGGAGCAGGACGGAAAACGCTATTATGCGGAGCCGGACGGCAGGGTCTATACCAGTCAGTCCGTCACCATTGACGGCGAAACCTTTTTCATGGACCAGTACGGCGCTGTCGTACCCGGCACACCCACCCTGGATCAATATCTGGGAAGCCGGCATCTGCTGAACTGGATGGAGACACATTGTAACGATTATTATTTTAAGACCCCGTATGACGGGATCTGGACACACCTGGAGGATCCGGAGGCACTTCTCCGGCCCTACGGGGAATACGGAGAAAGCGGCGGCATGAACTGCGCCGGCTTCGTCTCCCATCTCATCCAGTCCACCGGAGGTGATCTGGAGAAAGTAACCGCCATGGAGCTTCCCGGCGGGTATATCGACGCCGACAGTTACCTCTATCTGGGGCTCCGGGACTATGTGCAGTGCGAATCCTACGACTCCCTGGAGGAGCTTCTGGCCAGCGGCGAAGCAAAAAAAGGCGACATCCTCTATCTTGCTCCGGATAAAACGGAGAATGAGAATGCCGACTGTCATCTGGGTATCTTCTGGGGCGAAACCCCGTCCGAGAATCTGTTATGGAGCCAGGCACAGGATACCGGCTGCGGTGTGACGGAGATCCGGATGCTGAATCCGATCAAAAAAATATATCTGCTTCCGGTCGACGGAAACTGACCGGAGGATCATGGGGCCGGTCGGATCAGTTCTGACCGGCCCACTGTTTCCTGTATTCCCGGGGCGAACAGTCGAAGGATTTCCGGAAGGTCTCCGACATGTAGCTTACTCCGTTGAAACCGGTCATGGCCGCGATTTCCGTCAGCGACTTGGAGCTGGACCTAAGGTACTCCGCCACCTTCCTGCACCGAAGATGCATAAGGTAGCTGATGGGGGATTCCCCCACATACTGATTAAAAAGCGAGTTGCAGAGCGACTTGCTGATATTGGCGCTGGCTGCGATCTCTGCCAGCGAAACATTTCCGGTATAGGAAGAGGAAATGTAATTCATCATGGACTTAAAGAGCTGCATCCGGGGATCCGCCGTGCCCTCCTCCGCATCCGGAAGGTAATGGCTGGCCTGCTTCCGGATGTACTCCCAGAGCCGGAAGAAATGCATGGTGATCTGGAACGCATCATGCCGGATATCCGGCATCTTCAGCATCAGCTGAAACACATCCCTCGCATATTCGTTAAGACCTCGGAATTTTAAGTACGGCAGGTCAGGATTCTCTATGATCGGGCGCACATACTGCATTTCCACCGCCACCGAGGACATCAGAACGCTGGGATGGACAACGCAGATCACATAGCGCACATCCTCCGGATAGATACTGAAATGGATCTGATTCGAGTTCACCATGATGGTGTCTCCCGGATCAAGCCGGATCTCCCTTCCGTTCACGGAGTAGGACATATTTCCCTCCTTCACGGCAATCAGCTCAATATCCTCATGGAAATGCGGCACCTTCTCCCAGGTTACTCTCGGTTTTCCCCATCCGTCATAGATATAGGAAGGAAAGGCCGGATTGTCATAATTGACGATCTCCGACCCGTCATCCCTCTTGACGATCAGTCCCATGGCATCGCGATTCATGTTCGTTCCCTTTCCTTCGGGTCCCTGTACCCGCCTGACTCTCAACCGGAAGATTTTGAAACAAACGAAACATTTCTAAACATTTCAAAATATCTCTATCTTCCACACAACTATAACAATATTCCACATGCGAAGAAGATTGTTATTAAAATATCGCATAAAGCGGGTGGTATTTCCCATTTATAAACAATATACTTGTATTTGCAAAGAAAAGCAAGCAGTTTTTATGAAGTCCGGAAAAAAGATCCGGACAAGGGTAAAGGAGGTAGACCATGGCTGAAAAAGTGATCATCATGAAGAATGTCTGCAAGGACTTTAAGGTTCTGAACCGACACGAAGGGCTGAAGGGGAGCCTGAAGGATCTGTTCTCCAGAGATTACAAGATCGTCTCTGCCGTGAACGATGTATCCCTTGAGATCGAAGCCGGCGAGATCGTCGGATATCTCGGGCCCAACGGCGCGGGCAAGTCCACCACCATCAAGATGATGACGGGTGTTCTGGAACCCACCAGAGGCGAGATCCTTGTGGACGGAACCGTTCCTTTTAAGAACCGGACAAAGAATGCGGAAAAGATCGGCGTTGTCTTCGGACAGAGATCCCAGCTGTGGTGGGCACTCCCCCTGATCGAATCCCTGAAGCTTCTGAAAGATATCTACATGATCCCGGATCAGGATTATAAGGATATGCTGGACCTCTACCGCTCTCTGGTGGATATCGAGGACCTGCTGCATAAACCGGTACGTCAGATGTCCCTGGGACAGAGGACCTTAAGCGATATCCTGGCCGCATTCCTGCATAATCCGAAGATCGTCTATCTGGATGAGCCCACCATCGGTCTGGATGTATCCATGAAGTCCAAGATCCGTACTCTGATCCATGCACTGAATCAGGAGAAGGGAACAACAGTCATCCTCACCACCCACGACATGGGTGATGTGGACGCGCTCTGCCGGAGGATCATCATCATCGACCACGGCAAGATGCTGTATGACAATGATATCGATCATCTGAAGAAGTTCTTCGGTTCCTACCGGACCTTAAAGCTCCGCCTTGCCGGGGATATGAAGAAGGAATCGGAACAGATCCGGACAGAGCTTCCCATGTGCTCCGTCGGCATGACGGAAGACGAAGGATGGATCACCATCCTTGTGGATGAGGAAAAGCGGAAGGTAATGGATGTGCTGGGACAGATCCAGAACTCATACAAGGTCCGGGATATGCAGCTGGAGGAGATCTCCACCGAGGAAGTTATCCGGAAGATCTACGAGGATTCCGCTGCCGAAAGAGAAAAAGCAAAGAAGAATGCATCCGGAGAAGATACCTCTTCGGATAATACGAAAGGAGGCGGTGCAGCGTGAGACTGCGTAAATATCTCAGCTTCCTTCGCGCAGGTCTGATCGAGATGGTACAGTACCGCCTGTCCCTTTTTATCATGGTGGTAGGCAACCTGCTGTACCTGATCCTGATCTACTTCCTGTGGAAGGCAATCTATGCTTCGGCCGGAACGGACCGGGTGAACGGAATGACGTTCTCAGACACACTGATCTACCTGGTACTGGCCACGGCCATGTTCACCTTTATGGAAATGTACGCCGTCTGGGAGATCGGACGTGATATCCAGAGCGGAAAGATGGTTCTTAACCTGCTGAAGCCCATGAAATACCGGACGTACCTTTTCTGGTCCTATTCGGGAACGCTGGTGTCACATTTCCTTGTGACCTTCCTGCCGACCCTGATCATCGTAAGGATCGTAACCGGAGATGCGATCCCCCTCAGCTGGAACCTGCTGCTGTTCCTGGTGGCCGCCCTGATGGCCGTGGTGATCAATTACAGCATCGACTTCATCGTCGGTACCATCTGTATCTTCACGGAATCCATCTGGGGTATCAATATCATGAAACAGGTGATCGTGCTGCTGCTTTCGGGAGCAACGATCCCCGTGGCCTTCTTCCCCGAGGGACTAAGGACCGTGGTTTATTTCCTGCCCTTCCAGTCCATTTACAATACACCGCTGACCATTCTGATCGGCAAGGAAACTCCGGAGAACATTCTCTGGATGATGGGACTCCAGCTCTTCTGGTGTGTCTTCCTCGGCGTGGCAAGCCGGCTCTTCTGGAGTCGTTCGATCCGCAGGATCACGGTGAATGGAGGTTGATGCTATGAGTAATACAAAAAAAGAAGCCTGCAGGGTAACGCAGGCTCCGGTGGTCCATAAACGCGGCCTCGGATTTTATCTTCGGATCTATCGCAAGATCCTGGTACAGGACCTGAAAAGTAAAATGAGCTATCGTTCGGACTTCATCATATCCACCATCGGAATGATCGCAACCAACGTAACCGGCTTCATCAGCTTCTGGATCCTGTTCCGCAACTTCCCGTCCATCAACGGCTGGGATTATTATGAAATGCTGTTCCTGTACGGCTTCTCGCTGGTGTCCCTGACACCGGTGCAGTGCCTCTTTGATAACAACTGGAGTCTCCGTATGAACGTATACTCCGGTGACTTCATCAAGTACTGCTTCCGTCCCATCAACCTGTTCTTCTACTATCAGTCGGAGGTATTCGACATCAAGGGTCTGGGACAGCTGGCCTTCGGTATCGGCACCATTGCCTACGCATGGGCACACATGTCACTGCCCTTCACCTTCTGGGCACTGTGTCAGCTGATCGTATTCCTGATCACGGCATCTCTTATCATGATCGCCATGCAGAATGCGGCAGCAGCCACCTGCTTCTGGCTTACGAATTCCTTCTTCATCCTGGATCTGGCTCTGAAAATGAAGGACTTTGCGAAGTATCCGATCACCATTTTCAGTCCGGTGTTCCGGTTCATCTTCACATTTATCCTGCCCATCGCATTCATTGCCTACTACCCGAGCCTTGTGATCCTCCGACCGGATGAGATTCCGGTGCTTACCTGGCTGTCACCGGTGATCGGAGTGATCTTCTTCCTGCTCAGTGTGAAGTTCTGGATGTACGGTGCAAGAAAATACAACGGAACCGGTTCGTAAGGATCATTCGAGCCCGCTGTCATATACCGCTCTCTCTCCTCCCACATACTTCGGCCTTCGCCGGGCTGCGATGATCACAGCCTGTCCGATCCGTTTCGAATCAAGGCGGAGAGGGACGGCCACGGGATGAATATGCATCCCCACCATGACACCGCCGATATCCATACCTGCATCCGCCCCGGCGTTTATGCTTTCCACAACCACGGGATCCGGAAGACGGTTGAAATGGGTTACGGCAAATGCACCGCCTGCGTGGTACTGCGGGATCACATTTACCTGTTCAAAGCCGTACCGTTCCATAACCTCACGGCTTACCACCAGCGCCCGGTTCAGGTGCTCACAGCACTGGACCGCCAGCTGAATACCCTTTTGGTCTAATACATCTCTTATTACTTCATAGACGGTCTCCGCCGCTTCGCGGCTGGAGGCCGTTCCCATATGCCGGCCGATCATCTCACTGGAGGAACATCCGATCACAAAAAGCATCCCTTCCTTCAGGTTTCCCTTCTCCATGATCTCCCGGATCACCGAAGACGCGTCTTTCCGCAGGGCATTCTTTTCCTCTTCCGTCAATGAAACCGTTGATTCAACACTCATTTTTCATCCTTCTTCCGTTCTGGATTTATTCATTCACCGTATCCGGCTCATCAGCAGCGTTCCGTTCTCCTTCAGCCACCGGTCCCACCTCTTATATTCCGGGTAGACCCGCTCGATCTCCGCATAGAACTCCTTCGAATGGTTCATATGCTTCCTGTGGCAGAGTTCATGCACCACCACACCGTCCAGCACCTCCGACGGTGCCAGAAGGAGCAGGCAGTTGAAGTTAAGATTCCCCTTTGCCGTACAGCTGCCCCATTTCGAGCGCTGGTTCCGTATGGTGATCCGCCCGTAAGTCACACCCAGCAGCGATGCATAGTGCCGAACCCGCTCCGGGATCAGGGTTGCGGCCCGCTCCGCCAGCACACGGAGTTCTTCCATGGTTAGCTTCGGGATCGCATCCGTCTTCCGTTTCAGGGCATCCATTTTCTTTTTATGTTTCTCGATCCACTCCAGATTCTCCTGCAGAAATGAATCGATCACCTGTTTTGTTGTCCGGAGCGGCGCCCTTACGATCACACCCTCGGAACGGACCTCCAGTCCTATGGTGCGGCGTCTGCTGCGGATCAGTTTGTAGTTCAATGTCTCCATGTAGTATCTCCATTGCCGGTAATCTCATCCGGGGTCATTATATCAGGACACGGTTCCGCCTCGCAGATCCGGTATCATCCGATATACAGCTCTCCCACCTGAAGTTCCGCCTTTCCCGCTGTAGCCTCTGTGATAGCCGCAGATAGATGCGTCACCTGTTCATCCGGAACCTCCGCCGTCAGGGTGATCCGTTCCTGAAAATCCGTA
The DNA here is from genome assembly GCA_017437905.1 of Eubacterium sp. Taxonomy (GTDB): domain Bacteria; phylum Bacillota; class Clostridia; order Lachnospirales; family Lachnospiraceae; genus Eubacterium_Q. The sequence continues at coordinate 14,888 of JAFRWY010000073.1, read as the reverse complement.
TCCGGTTCCAGTCCCGCTTCCCGGAAGATATACTGGATCCTCCCCAGATCCGGATACTGCACCCTGCAGGTCACTTTCCGTTTCGGACGGATCTCCGTCATCTTACTGTTCTTCACGGCTTCCTGCGCCGCCTCTGTATAGGCACGTACCAGTCCGCCGGTCCCCAGCAGGGTTCCGCCGAAATACCGGGTCACCACCACCAGGGCGCCGGTGAGATTTGCTCCGGTCAATACATCCAGCATGGGCTTTCCCGCGGTCTGGCTGGGCTCTCCGTCATCGGAGAATTTCTCCGCACCCACCAGCCTCCATGCATAGCAATTATGCCGGGCATCGTAGTATTTCTTGCGAATTCCGGCAATCTGCTCCGCGGCCTCCTCCGCCGTTTCGATGGGGAAGGTGATCCCGAGAAACCGGGACTTCTTCACAACCACCTCGGAGGTACCGCCCTCGATCAGTTTACAGACTCTGTTTTCCATATACGCTCCATACTGTTCGCACCGCCCGGGGAATCCGTGCATCCGTGAACAGTAACTCTTATTTCAGCAGCTTCTTCAGCTCATCCATAAATGTATTCACATCCTTAAACTCCCGGTACACGGAAGCAAAGCGGACATAGGCAACCTCATCCAGATCACGGATCTTATCCATGACGATGCTTCCCACATCCCGGCTCTCCACCTCCCGGAGTCCCATGTTGAAGATCTCCGCCTCGATCTCATCCACACATTTCTCGATCTGATCCATGGTGACCGGACGCTTGTGGCAGGACCGTACCAGACCCTTCTCCAGCTTCGAACGGTCATACGCCTCCCGCGTACGATCCTTCTTGATGATCATCAGCGGAACCGTCTCCACCTTCTCATAGGTGGTAAAGCGCTTGCCGCAGACATCGCACTGACGACGGCGGCGGATCGAATTGTTGTCCTCCGCCGGACGGGAATCGATCACGCGGGTGTTATCATCTCCGCAAAAGGGACACTTCATGTTGTAATCCTCCTGTTTTTAATAATACAGTCTATGATATGGACTTTGCCGGGCATTTCTTCGCGCAGAGTCCGCAGTTAACGCACTTCTCATAATCGATCACGGGGAGATTCCCCTTCATCTCGATGGCCTCCTTCGGACACTGCTTTACGCACATGGTACATCCGAGGCATCCCACCGCACAGGCCTTCTTTACATCCGGCCCCCGGTCCTGGGAGTTGCACATGATATGATGTGATTTCGATGCGGGCACAAGAGATATAATATGCCGCGGGCAGGCAGCAACGCATTTGCCGCAGGCCACGCATTTTTCCGGATCCACCACAGCGATCCCGTCTACCAGGGATATGGCTCCGAACTCACAGACGGAAGCGCATTCGCCGTAACCCAGGCATCCGAACCTGCAGGCCTTGGGGCCGCTGTTGGGTGAATTTACCGCGATGCTGCAGACCTCCGGTCCCACATACTGATAGACATCCTTCGCCTTATCGCAGTCCCCCCTGCAGTGAACCAGCGCCACCTTCCGTTCCGGCTGCTTTACTTCTTCCTTTGCCGGATCGTCCTTACTTCCTCCCGCTTCCGCCAGAATCGCCGCCACCTTTTCGGCAACCGGCGCTCCGCCCACCGGGCAGGCATTGGCAGGAGCCGTTCCTTCGGCGATGGCCTTCGCCAGACCGTCGCAGCCGGGGAAGCCGCAGCCTCCGCAGTTATTTCCGGGCAGTGCCTCGCGGACCGCCTTCTCCACCTCATTCTCTTCCACATGGAAGATCCGGCTGGCTCTTCCCAGCATGATCCCCACCATGATACCGACGCCTCCGATGATCCCGGCAGCGATCAGGATTCCGTTTACATCCATTTCCGCCACCTCCTACAGAAGACCCGAGAAGCCCTGGAAAGCCAGAGCCATAAGGCCTGCGGCGATCAGGATGATCGGTCCGCCCTGGAAGGCCTTCGGTACATTGTTGCGTTCCATCTTCTCACGGATGCTGGCCAGGATCGTGATGGCGATCGCAAAGCCCACCGCCGAGAAGAATCCGTTCAGGATGCTCCGTCCCACGGAAAGGTCATCCTGCACATTGCTGATGGCGATACCCAGTACCGCACAGTTCGTGGTGATCAGCGGCAGATACACACCCAGCGCCCGGTACAGCGACGGAACCTTCTTCTTCAGGAACATTTCCACAAACTGAACAAGTCCCGCGATGATCAGGATAAACGCAATGGTATTCAGATACTGCAGGTCCAGCGGTGTCAGCACATAGTAGTAAACCACACTTGTAACTGTGCTGGCCAGGGTCATGACGAAAATGACCGCGCCGCCCATGCCTGCTGCTGTTTTCGTATTCTTCGACACCCCGAGGAACGGGCAGAGGCCCTGGAACTGTACCAGAACCACGTTATTCACGAGGGCTGCCGAAATGGCAAACAAGAAAATGTTCATTCCTTACCCTCCTCTTCCTCCGGTGATGTGTAGGTAACCTTGCCGGTGGTCATATCCAGCGTCATGGTTCCTTCGATGGGTTCCGCGTTCTTTACCTCCGCAGCCCCCGGCTTGTCGATGGCCGCCTTCACATCCACATCATTTTCGATATCAAAAAACTCTTTCTTCTTCGGAGTGGTCTCCTCCGCATCCGCCTCATCTTCCCCCTCCGGACAATCCGCCAGACGCCGGCCCGCACAGGTTAGATTCGTGCAACCCGCACAGGTGTCGATCCTGCGGAGCTTCGGCTTTCCGCCGGTCTTCTTCGCCTTACGGATCGCAAATGCATTGATCCCTGCGATCAGGAATGCCAGTACGAAGAAGGCCCCCGGGTTCGATGTAAAGATCGCTATCGGATCCCAGAGCTTCGTGGTCACCTCAAATCCGAAGATCTTGCCGGCTCCCAGGAACTCACGGATGATACCGATCAGTGTAAGACCCACCGTGAATCCGAGCCCCATGCCCAGACCATCGAAGATGGAGGGGATCACCGGATTCTTGGAAGCATATGCCTCCGCCCGGCCGAGGATGATACAGTTTACCACGATCAGGGAGATGAACACACCCAGACTGTCATAGAGGTCCGGGGTGTACGCCTGCATGAGGAAGCTGATGATGGTCACAAAGGACGCGATGATGGTGATAAAGGCCGGGATCCGGACCTTGTCCGGGATCACCTTCCGAAGCGCCGAGATCATCAGGTTGCTCATGGTAAGGACCGCCGTGGTTGCAAGTCCCATACCCAGACCGTTGATGGCCGTGGAGGTGACCGCCAGCGTGGGGCACATGCCCAGCATCTGCACGAAGGTCGGATTTTCCTTAATTACGCCGTTGTAGAGGCGCTCTGCACATTTATTCATGGTCCGCACCTCCTTCGATATGATCCTCTGACATCCGGTCCACAAAAAGCACTGCATTTACTGCATTCGTTACGGCCTTTGAAGTGATGGTGGCTCCGGTGATGGCCTGGATCTCGCTCTCCTCCGCCGGAGAATTCTTTACCACAGTGAAGGTTTCCACAAGTTTTCTTTCGTACTGCTTTGTAAATGCCGGATTATCCCTGGCTTCCATGCCGAGACCGGTGGTCTCTCCGATGGACAGCATGGTGATCCCGGTCACCTTCCCTTCCGTAACACCGATGGCCATCCGGATATCTCCCGCATAGCCTTCGTGACTTGTGATGATCCAGATCTTTCCGACTTTGGTACCATCCGAAGTGAAGGCATCCGTACGGCTTTCCAGAGTTACCTTGTCGTAACCCGCTTCGGCCAGTTCCGCATTTAACTGCTCCATGGCAGAGCCCTTGCCGGAGAGCTCATAGTCCGTCCACTCGGAATCCTCTTCCAGTTCCTTATAGGAATCCGCCTTCGGCATAACCGTGCGGAAGGATTCCTGTTTCTTCTTCTCTGCGGTATCCGCGATCGGCTTTTTGGTTATGGCATAGACGGTTCCCAAAAGCGCACCGGAGATCACTGCGATAAGGCAAATGGAGATCACGATCCGGAGCGGACGCTCCTTCTTATCCTCCTTCTTCTCCGGAACCGGTTTTCCCTCTTCATCCAGAACCACCGGAGCCAGCCAGCCCCGGTTCTCGGAAAGCGGCTTCTTCTCATAGCCCTCACCGAAGGATCTGGGTTTCGTGATCATTTCGATCATGGGTACCAGCAGGTTACTGATGATGATGGCATAGGACACACCCTCCACACTGTTGCCGAAGATACGGAAACAGAAGGTGAGTACTCCCAGCAGGATCCCGTAAAGCACCTTCCCCTTCTCCGTGATGGGGGAGGTGGTATAGTCCGTGGCCATGAAGCAGGCTCCCAGGACAAGTCCGCCGCCGCAAAGGTGTGCTGCGGTAAACCGTACGATGGACCAGGCCTCCATCTTCTGTGTCAGACAGTAGATCACAATGCAGATGGCAAAGCTTCCCATGTAGAAAAACGGGATCGTAAGACGGATCACCCGGCGGAGCAGAAGATATACCGCGCCCACCAGCAGGGCTGCCACGGAGGTCTCTCCGATGGTTCCCGCCTCGGTTCCGATCAGCATGTTCCAGACACTGACGGCTCCTATGCCTTCATTCCGGAGAACCGAAAGCGGCGTTGCCGTTGTCACTGCATCCAGAGTGAACTTCGTCATGGGACCGACGAAGGACAGCACCAGGAAACACCGGGCCGCAAGGGCCGGGTTCATAAAGTTCTGACCGATGCCTCCGAAGAGCTGTTTTACCACAACGATAGCGAAGCAGCAGCCCAGGATCGCCATCCAGAAGGGCAGCGATACCGGCAGATTCAGGGCGATCAGAAGTCCGGTCACGGCGGCGGAAAGATCCCGCACCGTGTTCCGGCGTTTCATGACAAGCTCCGAAAGATATTCAAATACCATACAGGAAACCACGCAGATCAGGATCAGCAGAGCTGCGCGGACACCGAAATTGTAAACACCCATGGCGGACGCCGGGAACAGTGCGATCAGCACATCTCCCATAATGGATGTGGTGGAATTCTTACTGCGGATATGGGGGGATGCGGAGATCTTCCACTTTGTCTCCGCCGGTGCCGCCACTGCCGCCGCACCGCCGCCGGACACTGCAGCCACTCCTGCCGGTGCCGCTTTCGCCCCGTCGGATGCTGCCGGCTTTCCTGCGGGCGCTGCTTTCTCTTCCGTCACTTCGGTCACCGGAGCTGTCACTGTCTCTTTCTTTTTCGACTTACCCACGCGCTCACCCCCTCTTCCTGTTCGCAAGCACCTGTTTCCGGGTCCCTGCGATGGTCTGTGTCAGATGGCGCTTTGCGGGGCATACATAGGAGCAGCAGCCGCACTCACAGCATTCCATACCGTTGTTCTTTAAAAATCTGTCAATATCCTTCGCCTCCGCAAGGTCCGCAAGAAGATACGGCTCAATCTGTCCGGGACAGACGGAGACGCATTTTCCGCATTTGATGCACTGGGAAGGAGTACTCTCCGCAACCGCATCGCGGCTGAGAGCAAGGATCGCGGATGTACCCTTCGTCACGGGAACATCCAGCGTATAGAGGGCCTTGCCCATCATGGGCCCGCCGGCGATCACCTTGGCAGGGTCCTTTGCAAAACCGCCTGCCGCTTCGATCAGTTCCCGGTAGGAGGTTCCGATGGGCACGATAAAATTACAGGGTTCCGCGATGCAGTCCCCGGTCACGGTGACCACCCGGGAGATCAGGGGGCGTCCCAGGATCACGGCCTCATAGATCGATAAAATGGTATCCACATTATGCACGATACAGCCTGCATCCGCCGGCAGCATACTTGAATTCACATACCGTCCCGTATTCGCATAGATCAGCTGACGCTCCGCGCCCTGTGGATACTTGGTCTTCAGTTTGTTCACACGGATCCTCGGCTCATCCTTTACCTTCTCACGAAGGAGTTTTACGGCCTCCGGCTTATTGTCCTCAATGGCGATGATCCCCTGCGCCCCTTTGAAAAGTCCCAGCACGATAGCCAGTCCCTGGACGATCTTCTCGGGTTCCTCCATCATACGGCGGTAATCCGAAGTAAGATACGGCTCGCACTCCGCGCCATTTACGATGATGCAGTCAATATCCGCTTCATTCTTCGGAGAAAGCTTTACATCCGTAGGGAAGCCTGCGCCGCCCATACCGACGATCCCCGCCTCCCGGATCATGGCGATCACGTCCTCCCGGAACATTCCCTCCAGAGGGCGTACCTTCGATGCAAAATCCGCCTCTTCGAAGGTACCGTCATTGTCGATCACAATACAGTCCGTCCTGCCGCCGCCGGGTACCTCACGCTTCTCCAGCGCCTTCACGGTTCCGGAAACCGCGGAATGAATATTAGCCGAGACAAATCCTCCTGCCTCGGCGATCTTCTGCCCTGCCAAAACCCGGTCACCTTTTTTAACAATGGGTTTTGCAGGCGCACCAATATGCTGGCTGAGGGGATATACTGCCTCTCCGCGGGTCACATACGCGCGGATCGGTTTTTCTTCCGTCAGCCTTTTTCCGTCATCCGGGTGAATTCCTCCCCGGAATGATAATCTGCCCATCCTTATGCCTTTCCTGATCTTCTATGAAAACAGATTATGTCGACACAACATGTATCGACACAAACTGATGATATACGCTACATATAGTTATTTTATACGAAATGCGGGGTCTGTGCAACCCAAACCCCGCATTTTTTATGTTATTTTTCAACCCAGTATCCGTTCCTGTCGAACCGGTATTCCGTGCCGTCGATCTTATAGGTTTTACCATGGGCATACCACTCGTCAGAGCCGTACCACCAGGTTTTGGCATTAAACTTATGCCAGGTTGACTTCTTGCCTCCGTCCCAGAAGCAGCTGTCTTTTCTTAGCCAGTATCCGCCAACAAATTCATTTTCCGCTGCGGTTCCGTCCGCGTAGAAATAGTACCACTTTCCGTCGATCATCATCCATGTATTCTTCAGGAAGTTTTTCGACGAACCCGCATACTTCCATCCCTTCTCGGTCTCGACCCAGCCTGAGCCTTGCTCCTTTCCGTCCCACGAGCCGTCCTTTGAAAGATACCAGCCCTTGCGGTAGCAGTTGGTTTCCACGCATCCCGCCTTGTCAAAGTAGTACCATTTGCCATCGATCCTGCGCCAGCAGTTTTTCGGAGACCGTCCTGCCTCGTCCACATAGGTTTTTCCTTTTTCGATCTTCTTCCACTTTGCAGTGTATTTATAGGTCTGGGTACCGTCCTTGTTGTACCACACACCATCCACCCATTCATAGGAAGCAGTAATGGTATACTCTACGGAAGCCGTTACGGAATCCGTTTCGCCACCGATCGTTATGTTCGCCATATAGGTACCGGGCCCGGTCGGTGCCTGCTCCAGTTCGTTTCCTTCTGCGTCAGAGTACCAGATATAGTCCTCAGTAAGCTCCAAACCGGTAAGCTTATTAAAGGCATCCAGATCCTCCAGCGTGGCCAGCGGGCTCTTGCCATCCATGTAGGCAGTCATTTTCGGTGCGCGGATCGAAACCGAAGCCTTTCCACCCGAATCACAGTGCGGCACATTTACACAGGAAGCGAGAATCTCATCCCCACTTTCCGCCAGTTCAAACTCCCAGTAATGCCCCGGGATGTTGACCAGAACACCGAAAAGGCTGATCGTCTGTTTTTCTTTCGACGTTGCCTGAAATCCAAGCTCCACCTTCGAAGTAAAAGCTTCCTCGGGGAGCTCTACGCTATGGTAGTACCATCCCTCACTCGGCTCTGTAATGGTCAGAATGGGCTCCGACCATTCTCCGCCGTCCACACGGTACGACACATCCAGTGTATCCGCATGTTCACCATCGTCACTGTTTGTGTAATAAAACATGAGAACCGCAGCTTGTGCCCCAGTCAGATCTATCGGTTCCGTGATCAGCCGGGATTGCGTATCTGCCTCCCCATAATGACACACATAACCTCCGATGGCCACCCAGCCTTCATCGCCGTCCTGACTCCAGGTTGCCGGTATCTTCCCGTCAAGGGGCTCATACATTGTGATATACCCCTCTTCGCTTGCCGCCGCAAAGGTGATATCCTGAACACTTTCAAATGTGTACTCCTCGCCGATCCCATAGACCTTATCCTTGCCGTCCACGGTCCAGCCCGTATGGATTCGCCCGATCATCTCCATGCCCGGAAGCAGCATGGTCTTCACGGATTCTGCGATCATGTAATCCTGGATAGGCTCCTCTCCCGAATACTCGACAAAGCTCACATTTCGATACTCCGTATTCGCATCCAGAAGGTAAACCTCATTCCTGGAGCCGGTCTTCAGCTTATAGTTACCATTTTCAAGAGTGAAAAGCGTATTCGGATCCTTATCCTTCATATACTCACTCCAGCCCATGGTAATGATCTCACCGTAGCCTGAAGAAAGATCGACATTCCGGGGATTCAGGCCGAGCCCATACCGTTTCTTCACTTCCCCATCAAAGAAAATGTAATTCTTCCCCAGAAGACAGAGATTACTGTTGGTTGATTCCGCTACGTTATTCCAAATCGAGACACGTCCTTTCAGATGCAGCTCGGTATTCTCCGTGATAACGACCCCACCATATGTTTCATCCGTATTCTGCAGGATCTCCGTTTCGCCATTAATATAAAGTGTACAGTCTCCTTCGGCCAGGCTTTGGGTATAAATCGCCCCTCCGTACTGAGCCTTGTTATCCGTTATGTTTCCGTCAGTGATCGAAAGCATGCCTGCAGCATAAATAGCACCACCGGCCTTTGCTTCATTGTCAAAAAGATACGCCTCACTCAGGGATGTATCTGAGAGCAGGGCGGCATAGATTGCTCCGCCGCATTCCGCCTCATTGCGTATAACATAAGCATTGTTATGAATATCCGCCTTCCCCGCAATATAGATGCCTCCGCCATATCCGGAGCAATAATTCGATGAAACAATTGCGTCATCTATGGTGATGGAGCCTTCCTTCATTCCGATGGCCCCACCGGCAGAACGCTCTGAATCCGTATCCGCCTTGTTTCCGAACAGTTCTCCGCCTTTCATGATAAATTCACCGGAATTCACATAGACTGCGCCGCCGCCGGGATAAAACGCAGGATCATCCATTTCTCCGAAGGGCGTTTTATCTCCTTCGGCCTTACAACCGAAGATCGTACCCGCTTCCATGATAAATGTACCGCCATCCACGGCAACTGCACCGCCGCAGGCCGTTCCGCCGCCACCGGTGATGTATCCGCCCTCCACGATTAAACAAGGTTTGAAAGAAGCATCATCCCCAAACTGTGCAAGATGGTCCGCCCCGACACAGATCGAGTCTACCACCTTCGCCTCACCATTTATCACCCTGGAATCCGTCAGGGTGAGCTTTCCTTTCACCAGAAAGATACCCTCTCCGGCTGTTCTTGTAATCCCACAGTTATTCAGATCAAGGGTGATATCCGTTCCTTTCGGGATCACCACCTGATGGGTGGATTCCACATTCTTCAGCAGCACGATGCTGACGACCCCGTCAAGATTCGTCGTTGCCTCATCAAATGTTTCGTACTCTGTGATATCCCCGTTTACGTAGGTAACCTCTACAACAGCATTCTCACCCTCTGCTTTCACAACCATGCCCGAAACCATAAGAAACGCCAGAAGCAGTGCTCCCGCAAGCAGGATTCTTACTGACAGATTACGCCACATGTTCCCCTTTTTAACATAAAACCCTTTCATTCCTTCACCTTCCGTACATTACACCATTCACACCTGTCTTTTTGCTTCCTCTCACCCCCTCAGGATCATCCGTAATATCAACTGTACAATCGCGCCAAAATCCATCGGACCCTTCACGTGGATCCGTCATCTTCATTATCATCCCTCATGTCCGGCGCATCCTCGATGGGGACTCTCCGGATCAGGATTGCTGCCACTACACCTACCACAGCTCCTGCCACAGCTCCTACCGGCAGAAGAACGGAAAGAAATGTAAGGATTCCTCCGGTCTCCAGCAGAAAGGCCGCAGCCACCACCTGTCCGATATTATGAAATACACCGCCCAGCACACTGACACCCATGGCGGAAAGCTTCGGGATCGGTTTTGCCAGAAGCATGACTCCCATACTGAGCGCCGCTCCCGCCAGACTGTAGATCATGGTCATCACATTTCCGAAGAGAAGGGCCGAAAGCAGGATCCTTCCGACGGAAACAAAGCATGCATCCGCAGCGGAAAGCCGGTACAGCGTGTACACCGTCACGATGTTCGCAAGGCCGATACGAATACCCGGAATCCCGTAAAACACCGGGATCAGGCTCTCCAGATAGGAAAGAACCAGCGCCAGCGCCAGAAGGCAGCCGCGATATGCGATCCTTTTATTCTTACTCATCACTGCACCTCCACTGTCAGCTTATGTGGAAGGCAGATGATGGTCTCCCCCGCCGTGTCGATGGGACTGTGACGGACACAGAGCTGCTCCGGACAGTCCGCAGCCGAAACACTTACCTTTCCGTCCCGGATCCGCACCAGGTTCCAGCCGTCCCCGGAATCAATACGCTGTTCCGTATCCTCATCCAGAGAAAGCGTGATCCTTGTATGCTCCGCATCCGTGATCACCACCTTTGCGCCCTTCCCGCTGAGGAAATGAACCGCCAGCCAGATCCACCCCGAGAGTGCAAGGATACAGAGAAACAGGATAAGATCACCCTTTTTCAGTTTTCCGCCCTGTCTTCTTTCGTCCATCCGCTGTTCCAGTCTTTGTCTTTTTTGTTGCACGTCCCGTCTTCACCAGTTCTGTATTCTCACTCACAGCTCCGGGGCGGCGCCCCAGAAGCACCGTAAGACTTCTCGGTTTCAGACGGATCTCTCCTTCCGGGATATACCCATCCGATTCCTCTGCCTCATCCGAAGAGCATGCATAAACCGTCCACCGGAAGCCCTCCGGCAGGATCGGCAGTCCGAAAGTCTTCTCTTCCCAGAAGGCGTTCATCGCTGAGTAAAGGAAGCAGTCCTCTCCCGTCCCGTACTCCGCATCCGGCTCCGCATACATCATGCCGAAGCAGAGGGCCGGACCCGTAAGGTCCATATCCCAGGGAACGGTACCATGGAAGGATAACTCCGGATATCCGCTGGCATTATGCTCCATCCGGAAGGTATTGCTCCGGAGTACCGGATGCTCCCTTCGGAGCCTTAGCATCTTCTGTACAAACCGGAACACATCCTGATTCCGGGAAAGCGCATCCCAGTTCAGCCATGAAACCGGTCCGTCCTGACAGTAAGCGTTGTTATTGCCATCCTGCGTATTCAGGAATTCATCGCCCGCCAGCAGCATGGGCACACCCCGGGACATAAGGAGCAGCGCCATGGCATTCTTCACCTGCCGCCTCCGAAGGGCATTCACCTCCGGATCCTCCGTGGCCCCTTCCACTCCGCAGTTCCAGCTGCAGTTATCATTACAGCCATCCCGGTTCTCCTCTCCGTTTAACAGGTTATGCTTCTCGTTGAAGGAGAAAAGATCGTTCAGGGTGAAGCCGTCATGGCAGGTGATGAAATTGATGGAAGCCGCAGGTACCCGGCTGCCGTGGAGATCCGGTGACCCCTGCAGCCGAAGCACCAGCTCCGGCCAGACCTCTGCCTCTCCCCGCAGAAATCTCCGAAGAGAATCCCGGAACTTTCCGTTCCACTCCGCCCAGCGTCCCCAGGAAGGAAAATGCCCCAGCTGGTAAAGTCCCGCCGCATCCCAGGCCTCCGCGATCAGCTTGGTCCTTCCCAGGATCACATCCTGAGCCAGGGTCTCCAGAAGCGGAGGATTCTGCATGGGTTCCCCGTTCTCATCCCGGGACAGGATGGCTGCCAGATCGAACCGGAAACCGTCGATATGATAGTCCGTCACCCAGTAACGGAGCACATCCAGGATAAATGTACGGACCACCGGATTGTTACAGTTCATGGTATTCCCGCAGCCACTGTAATTATAGTATTCTCCCTCCGGTGTCAGGAGGTAATAGGTCCGGTTGTCGATCCCCCGGAAGGAGATGTACGGCCCGTCGGCCCCCATTTCCGCTGTATGATTAAAGACCACATCCAGGATCACTTCGATCCCGGCCTTATGCAGACGTTTGATGGTTCCTTTCAGTTCGTCCGCCGCAAGCCCCCAGGCACCGGTGGCTGCGTATCCGGATTTCGGTGCATAGAAATCCACGCTGGAATAACCCCAGTAATTATAAAGCGTTTTTCCTTCTGCCGTCCGAGTATTCTCCAGCTCATCGAATTCAAAGATCGGAAGCAGTTCGACACAGTTTACTCCCAGTTCCCGAAGATACGGGATCTTCTCCACCAGGCCGCCGTAGGTTCCTCCGAATCTGACTCCCGAAGAGGGATCCTTCGTAAACCCGCGCACATGGGCTTCATAGATCACCAGATCCTTCATGGGGATCTCCAGCGGTTTATCATCCTCCCAGTCATAATCCACCGGAATGATCCTCCCCCGGACCGGTCCGGTCTTTTCCCCCCAGCGATCCCGTCCGCTGACCAGCCGCGCATAAGGATCCAGAAGCACCTTCTCCTTTTTGAACCGGAGTCCTTTCTCCGGTGCGTAGGGTCCTTCCATACAGTAACCGTATTCCAGATCTTCATAATTCAGATCGTAAATGATAATGGAGAATACATTTCCGATCCGGAATTCCTCCGGATACCGGATGCGAAAGAACGGCTCATCCTCCCCCGCATGAAACAGCAGAAGATCACAGGCCGTGGCATCCTTGGAGTACACCGAAAAATTCAGGGAACCATCGGACATAAGCGTCCCGCCGAAGGGATATACGCGTCCACGCCGATAGCGGATCCCGTCCTTCTCATGGGTCGGAAAACTGTCTAAACGTAACATGGTCAACCTCCTTTACCGGGTCTCCTGCCAGGCCTCCTTCAGCCCGTCTGTCACATAGATACTGCCATCCTCACGTATCATCACGGCCTCGGCATTCAGAGAAGAAAGAAGCGGAAGCGACGCCTTCTCCCCCAGGATAAAACATGCGGTGGAAAGTCCGTCACTGACCAGTCCTTCCCAGCCTGCAGCCTGTTCCCCCGTGCATACCACCGTTACGGATTTAAGACCGCTCTCCGCCGGATGCATGGTCCTGGGATCGATGATATGATGATAGCGGACGCCATCCTTCTCGATATACTTTTCGTATCCGCCGGAGGTGGACACACAGGTTCTTCCGTACCCGGACGGAACGGAAATGGTACCGATCACATCCTCCGGCTGTCCCTCCGGATCCCGGACACCGACCTTGAAATCGCTTCCGTCCGCCTTGCTTCCGAACACCATCACACTTCCGCCCACGGCGATCACCCCACCGGTCACCCTGCTGCTTCTTCCGTTTCGTAATTCATTCGCATCATACGCCGGTTTGGAATGCTCTCCCAGTATCAGATAATCGTATGCGATATCCAGAGCATATCCCTTCCCGACGGCACCGAGATCCAGTGTCACATCCTCACTGCTTCTGGCAAGGCCGTCTCCCCGTGTGATCTTATCCATCCCGGTGTGTCCCGCCGCCTCCCGGAGTTCTTCCTCCGAAGGAACCTGAAAGGATGACGGATCTTTGTCCTCGATCCCCCAGGTATCCAGCACCGGCCGGAGGGTCAGATCCAGAACATGATCCGCATACTCCCAGATCAGTTCCGATCCGTCCAGTGCCCGGGAAAGGGTGCTGCTGATCGGGACTTTCTCTCCCGCCTTCGCATTCCTGTTCCAGTTACTCAGTTCCGAGCCTTCCGCACGGCGGGAGATCACTTCCTCATCCAGCCGGCGGATCTTCTCCATGACCGTTCCCGCCGTGTCTTCCAGCTGCTCCTGCTCTCCGTAGAGGGTTATGGTGACCGCGCTTCCCATGGCAAAATCACGGAGCGTGACTCCGCCTTCCGCCGAACCGTTCTTACGCATGCAGATGGCGATCAGGATCAGCGCACCTGCTGCCACCGCCATGGCCAGGATCCCGAGACTTCTTTTTACGGTCTCTCCCATTTACGAGCCCCCGTTCCGTCCTCATTTTCTCACCGTTCCATCCCCCGAAAACCGGCCGGATAAAACGGGTATCCGCTAATTAGTACTATATCAAAAAAAGCCCCAAAAAGAAACAACGAGCCGCAGGAATTCTGCCTGCGAATCCGTTGTTACCCGGTTCTGTTCTTTTTCAGTCTGTGGTACAGGATCTCCGAATAAAGGAACGGGATCAGAAACGTTAACGCCATGAGAACCAGGATCGTCACTAAGGAAAGACCGGTCACCGTTATGATCATACACAGGATTCCGGCGATCACATACAGCATACCTGCAAAGCGGTGTGTCTTATCCCAGACCTCTTCATTTGAAAGCGTATGCGGTGTGCGGATCCCGAAAAATGTGGATCTCCGGACCTTCGGCATATAATTTCCGAGGACCAGAAACAGCACCGTCATCAGGGCGCCGCCGATCGTACTGATATTCGTCAGTTTCCCCATGGCATACATCAGCATGACGATCTCCACTACATACAGAATGACCGGGAGAAGGAAGCGTATCACCTTCTCGGCCCGGCGGATCTCCTGACCCTTCCGTAAGAGATTCGTCGTGATGCAGTAGATCAGCTGCGTTACCGCCACACTCACCGGCAGTCCGAACACGGCAAATGCCCGGGAGGAATACCCGTTCGGCAGACCGTCCAGGCCGAAATGAGTCGGGATCTGATCCGGAAGCCGGCTGTACACCATAAGCCCCGGAAGGATCGCCACAAGGCAGAGTCCCACAGAGAGCAGATCTGTCTTAGTCAGTCGTACTCTCTTCATGTGCCTCTGCCCCCTTCTTTTTTCCCGCAAACTGCGAGAACCACATCATGATCTCTTCAAACACGGATGTGTTCAGTGTGTAATAGATAAAGTTCTTCTCCCTGGTCTCATAGATCAGATCCGCCTGCTTCAGCT